>WHSQ01000260.1 GCA_009380005.1 Actinomycetota bacterium
AGCGCCACACCGAGACCCACCCCGCGATCGACAACAAGATGACCGTTCGCCTGGCGCGCCGGATCGTCGCCGACGCCCGCCAGCTTTCGATCACCGAGATCGGTCGCCGTTACGGGTTCTCCTGGCACACCGTCATGACGCTCGTGCGGCAGTGGTCCCAGCGGATCGGCGAGCACAGACGCCACAAGCCGTGCCCCGTCCTGCTCATCGACGAGACCTCGCTCAGGCGCCGGCACCGATACGTGACCGTGGTCCAGAACGCCGAGACCGGAGAGGTCCTCGCGGTGGTCGCCCACCGCGACTACAGGGCCCTGAGCAGCTTCTTCTTGTCCCAGGGACGGCGCTGGTGCCGGCGCGTCAAGGTCGTCGTGACCGACGGATCGCAGAGCTACCGGGCCGCGATCGGGCGTCACCTCGGTCACGCCACCCACGTGGTTGATCGCTTCCACGTCGTGAGGTGGTTCGCCCACGGGCTCATCGAGGTCCGCCGGCGGGTCCAGCGCATCGGCGAGATCGGGGATCGCCCCGCCTTCCATCCCGAGATCTTCAGGACCCGCTATCTCCAGCTCGCGCGCTCTGAGCGCGTCCGAGGCGAGGCGTTCGCGCGGCTCGCGTTCGGGCTGCGCCAGGACCCCGAGCTCCTCGAGGCATGGCGGCTGCTCCAGCAGCTCTATGCGATCTACGACGCGGCCGACGAAGACGAGGCGGTGGAGCGGATCGAGGCGTTCGTGCACGCGTGGTCGCGCTATGAGATCCCCGAGTTCAGGTCGGTGCTCAAGGCGCTGGCGGACTGGATGCCGGAGATCCTCGCGTTCCATCGCTGCGAGCGGATCACCAACGGCCGGCTCGAGGGCACGAACAACAAGCTCGGCGTGCTGAAAAGGATCGCCTATGGCTTCGTCAACGCGGACAACTTCGCGGCGCGAGCCTTGATCTGGAGCACTCCGATGGCATGATGCTCACGCCGAGCGTGGTGGGTGCATCCCATGAAAACGCGGGGAGCCGAAGAGATCCGTAATCCGCCAGCTCGAGCGGCTCGGCCACAAGGTCAATCTGGGACTGCTTTCTAGCAGCAACACGCACCCCCATCACAAAGAAAAGGCTTGAAGCAGGTTGACGAGCGCTGCTGCCGCCGCAAACGCCAACACCGCCGAGCGTAGCCACCCCGCGTCTACCCACCTGATCGTGTGCTTGCTTAAGAGCAGCCCGA
>WHSQ01000261.1 GCA_009380005.1 Actinomycetota bacterium
CACGTGGCCGCCATTTCAAGATCGCACGGAACTTCGCTCCTGACCGAGACTGCATTGACACGGCTCGGTGGCGTTGGGCGCTGCGCTCATCAGCCCGGAATCTGCGTCGGAGGATCTAGACTGATAGTTGTGGCTACTTCCTCTTCCTCCGACTCAGCCCAGCGTCGCCGGGGAAGCCGCCGGTCCAGTGATGGCGTTCGGCAGGCACTCCTGCAATCAGCGGCGCTGATGTTCGCCCGTCACGGCTACGCAGGGGCGAGCACCAAGGACATCGCAGCAGCCGCAGAGACATCCGAAACAGTCATCTACCGGCATTTCGGTTCGAAGGCGGAACTCTTCGCCGCGTCGGTGACCGGCCCCTTCATTGCTTTCCTCGATGAGTACACTGCCGAGTTCAAAAGGGACCTCGCGGTCCAAAGAGACGACTACCGTCTCCTCAAGTTGTACATCGAGAAGCTCTATGACCATTTTTCCTCTCAGCGTAACAATATTCTCGCACTGATTTCAGCGAGTGGAGACCCAGAGGCTGAAGAGGCCGTTCGGGCTGCTGTCGCAAGAATGAACCAGATGTTCAACGAGCTGTACGGGTTGAGCGCCGAACTATGGACCCATGGGGGTGGGTTCCCCTTGTCCCGTGCAAAGCTGTGGCATCGGCTCATTGCCGGGATGGTCGTGTCGATCACGGCGTTGGACCCGCTTTTTCTCCCAGACGGCTGGCAAAGGCCCGCGCGCCAAGAGATCATTGAGACAGTCACCGACCTGTTCCTCCACGGACTGTATGGCGAGGACCCTTCCAAGAACGCACGCGGTGATCGGTCGGCCAACTCAGCGCTGCGGTAGAAGCGCCCAAGGTGCTGTGAACATGCTACTTGGACGAACCCGGGGCGTGGAGAGGGCCGTTTGGATAAATAATGGCGATGCCGTAGCTGGCGATGGCGATGGCGATGGCGATGGCGAGAGTTCGCACGGTCCACGATGATCGACGGCGATTATCGCGGTTTCACGGTTCGTTCGGTCCCACCAGGAATCGCCGTCGTCACGTTGGAAGTTCCCGGTCGCAAGAACGCCCTTGGTCAAGGAGCGAAACGCGACCTGCAAGAGATCCTTACCCAGGCACAACTCGATGACGATGTACGGGTAGTCGTACTGGCGGGTGCCGGCGGCGACTTCTGCGCCGGAGACGACATCGGCGGCACGACG
>WHSQ01000262.1 GCA_009380005.1 Actinomycetota bacterium
AGGAAGAGCACGCGTAGTAGACGAGAACGTTTCGGCGTAGCGCTTCGCCGCGGGCTCACCCCCAGTCCGGAATGGAGTGCCGCTCCGGCGTCAGCCAGTAGCTCGCCGCAGCGCAGAAGATCGAGGCTGTAGTAACTATCGCGGCCGTCGAAAGAGCTGCGGCGAACCGAGACGAGTTCCGCCACTCGCAACCGGCGCAGGTGGTAGGAGACCAGAGGCTGTGGCTCGCCTAGAGAGCCCGCGAGTTCCCCGACGCGGTGGTCACCCCGCGCGAGCTCGCGCAACAGCCGCCAGCGCAGCGGATGGCCAGCAAGCTGGAAGACAGCTGGCGGCGGCTGAACT
Source organism: Actinomycetota bacterium (assembly GCA_009380005.1). Taxonomy (GTDB): domain Bacteria; phylum Actinomycetota; class CADDZG01; order CADDZG01; family WHSQ01; genus WHSQ01. The sequence continues at coordinate 343 of WHSQ01000262.1, forward strand.
GAAGCGGCCTGCAAACGCACGCTGGGCATAATACATCAAGCTGGATTTATACAAGCCGCCATCGCAGACGGAGTGACCGGGCAGCTGTGGCAGCCGCCCCGACTGTGGCCGTTGCCCCGAACGGCATATCCTGCCCGGACGCGCGTTGGACGCGCGAGCACGAAAAGAGACGAGAACCGCCGGCAAGGCCACGGTCCCCGAAACCGTTGATCTAGCAGGACAGATGCAGGATTCTGCGCAACGTTGCGAGACGACGAAAAGTCTCCTCCGACGAGCTCATAACCCGGAGGTCGCGGGTTCAAATCCCGCCCCTGCAACCACAGAGAGCCGCAGGTAAGAGGGTTGAACATACGTTCGACCCTCTTTCTATTTCGGCCCGTTGGACGCGCGAGCGCGCTACCAGGTTCGCGACCGTTACGACAGCGTCTTCCTGCATCCCTGGAAGAACGTGAGCGTAGGTGTCCATGGTGAAGCTGGTCGACGCGTGCCCGAGACGCTCCGACACCACTTTGACCGGCACGCCAGCCTTGAGGGCGAGGGTGGCGTGGGTGTGGCGCAGGCCCTTCATCGAGATGCGGGGAAGCCCTGAGCGCTGAACGATCCGATCGAAGCGGTCAGACGCTACCTGCGGGTGGATAGGGGAACCGTCCGCTTGGCAAAACACGAGGTCGTTGTCACGGTAGTCGGTGCCTGCCGCGAGGCGTCGCTCCAACTGATTCTTGCGATGCTCCTTGAGTACCTCGACGGTCAAGGCGTCGAGCGCCACCGTACGTCGGGCGCGCGCCGTCTTCGGCTCCTCAACTGTAGGAGATCACGAATAGTGCTCTGAGTTGATCACGAAAAGTGCACAGGCCTCC
>WHSQ01000263.1 GCA_009380005.1 Actinomycetota bacterium
TCGCGGGTGTGTGCCTTCTCGCGCTTGCGCAGCTCGAGGAGCTGTCGCTCGAAGTTGTCGTGGTCGGTGACGGTCGGGGCCGGCGTGGTCATGGTTTCCTCCTTCAGTTGTCTTGGGTCTGGACCGGAGAGCTGCGGGCGGTCCGGATGGCGCCAAGGTAGACACCGACCAACACGATGGCCGCGCCCGCTACGAACGTCCACGTGATCCTTTCGTCGAGCAGCCAGGCGGCAAGTGTCTACATCGACTGGTAGGGCGTGAAGAGACGGACGACCTCGCTATCGGGCATGTTCGCTCTGAGCTCTGCGCTCGGCTCACCGAGGAGTTCGCCGGAGACCGATCCCGTCGCAGGGATCGCTTCCATTAGATCGCCAAGGTGCTCCGCGTGCTCGATGAGCGCCTCGGAGTCCCGGTACCGCTCGAGGACGATGCACTCGGACTGATCGTCGTTGAAGGTTGATGTCGTATTGCAGCGTGCCGGTGTCCTTGGTCCGCACGATCTCCATCGCTTGAGCGGACAAGCGCTTGAAATCCTCGAGCTTGCCCTCGTGAAACTTGAATCGAGCGATACCCACAAGCTCACTCACTGCTCCGACCTCCAATCCGTTGCGATCGCCGTCTCGTTGTAGCTCACCATTACCTCCTCGCTCTCATTACTGAGACCGGATCATGAGTGGAAACTAATCGCGGTCCGCCGCGACATTCGGGACTGACCCGAGCCCCACTTCGTCGGTCCATCCACCGATGAGTTTCTGGGGCAGACCAGGTCCATAGAGCATCAACGGACTCAGGAAAGGGGAAGACGATGCAAAAGGTGACTTCCGAAATCTCGATGTCGCTCGATGGTTTCATCACTGATCCCAGTGCAAGCGTCGGAGGCCCGTTGGAGGGAAACGACCCCGGTCGGCTTCACGACTGGAGGTTCGACGCGAAGACGGAGACCGACGCCGCGATCGTGGACGAGATCCGGTTTCAGTAGCACCATGGCGTGCCTCCTAGGTGTCCTGTGCGGAGCGTCCGGCGGTCCCGTGGACGTGCCGGACCGCCGGACGCCCGCACCTACTTGTGGACGGCGAACTGGACGTCGACGCACTCCGGGTTGCAGGCGGTCTGAAACCCGGTCAGTTGCTGCGCCAGCAGCATGGGGTCGTCGTGCGCCTGACCGTGGTCCTGCAACACGATG
>WHSQ01000264.1 GCA_009380005.1 Actinomycetota bacterium
TCCAGACCGCGGATCCTAGTGGACCTACTGTCCGGAACCCTCGGGGCGGGCCAACGATGGTGCGGCGGGCGTGGCGGGTGACGCGCGCGGCGGTGTGCCACAGTCGCTGGCGCAGGGTCTTGGGGCTGGCGGCGGCCAGGGCGCCTGACAGCAGCAGCCGTTGGCTCCAGGCGGTCAGCGCCTGGGCGCACATGACCAGCTCGAGCCACACGACGTTGAGGGCCAGGTCGTAGTGGGGCAGGTTGGCCAGGCCGGTGTCTTTGGCGTCGCGGATGCGCTGCTCGACGTGGGCGTGGTGGCGGTGGCGGCGGTCCAGGGTCAGCACGTCGTCGCCGCAGTCGGTGAGGAACACGCTGAGCCGGCAGCCGTCGAGGTCGTCGAGCTGGGCTTGGTCGCCGGGGCCGCGGGCCTCGCGGCGGGCGATCAGCCGGGCGCCGTCGGGCCAGCCGGCCAGGTCCACGTCCAGCTCGGGTGACCTGCGGGCGGGGCTTGGCCGGCGCCGCTGGCCGCCAGCGTTTGGGCTTGGCGCGCCGCTCACCCCGGTTGGCGGTCTGCTGGTCGGCGTCGGGCACGCTCACCCAGGCGGTCTCGTCGAGGTCGGCGATCGCAGCGCGCGCCTTGGCGGTCAGGTCGAACCCGACCGAGAAGCGGATCTGTTGGGCGCGCAACGCGTCGACGAACCCGTGGGTGGCGCCGGCCCCGTCGGCGCGCACCAGCAGCGGCGTGCCCTCACCGACGGGCGGCAGCGCCGCCAGCGCCGCGTCGAGCACGTCGAGGTGGTCATCGACGGTGTTGGAGCCGGCGTTGCCCGGCCGCAGGATCCCGGCCAGCGGGTCGCCGGTGCCGTCGCCGTGGTCGAGGTAGCACAGCAGCGGGTGGTGCCCGTAGGTCTTCTTGAACGTGCCGGCCGCGGCGACCTTGTCCGATTCGGCGCCCACGATCGTGGCGTCGACGTCGAGCACCACCATGCCGTCGATCAGCGGCGGCCCGCCGGCCTGGGCCCACACGTGGGCTCTGGCGCGGTTGCGTGCCCCGGCGATTCCCTCCGCGCCGCCCAGCTCGTCGGCGGCGACCCGGTCCAGGGTGCGCCACACCGTCGGGTGGGAGGCGACCTGGCCGAACAGCTCGGGCTGGTCGCGCAGCACCGCCAGGTCCGACACGCACTCGCTCCCGTCGGC
>WHSQ01000265.1 GCA_009380005.1 Actinomycetota bacterium
ACCTCGGATTCTTGCAGGTCAGGGGGCCTTTCCCTGCGAACCAACCCCCGCCCCCCAGACACCCTTAATGAACATCCTGGGTCAGGTAGGAGGCCGCAGCAGCCGTGTCGGCCCATATGAGCCGGCCGAAGATCTTGCGGGTCAGAAGACACATCGCGTCGTCTATGGCGAGTGGGTCACCCTTCAGCTCCATGGCGTTCCATGCGCAGCCCCCGCCGCAGATGCTCTTCGCGTCGCAGGGTGAGCACGCCGGGTTGTAGAGCGGCAGCCGGGCGCGCCACCGTTGGACGACAGGTTGGGAGCGAATTCGGAAGTCGGGGTGGAGGTCGTGGACGTTGGCCATGTCCCCCCGGATGAAGGGGCAGTTGCCGATCTGCCCACTCGGCTCGATCACCAGCTGGTTGCCATACCCGTTGCAGTCGGTCGGGAAGTAGTGCCGTTCCAGGAACGCGAGATGCTTCCGCTCGACCTGATACTCCATGTGGCGCTGCCCCGAGTTGTCGAAGTTGCGGAGCACTCCGTCGGTGGCTGCGTCGTAGTACTGCTCCAACTCGTTCTGCGGTACGAGCCGGAAGAGCAGCCTGCCCCGTAGGAAGTTAAAGCCGAACTTGGCGACACCCAGCCCGCTGAAGAACGCCGAGAATTGGTCGATGATGCCCAGGTTGTGGGGCGTGATGCTGGCCGATGCGAAGGTGGTAACCCCCTCCTCGACAAGGGTCCGGACCGCCGTGGCGACCTCGTCGTAGGTGCCCTTCCCGTCAGTGTCTCGACGGATGGCGTCATGAGCTTTGGCCGGACCGTCGCACCCGACGGCCACTGAGATCCGGTGGTCACGCATGTACGCCGCCACCGCTCGATCAACCAACACGCCGTTCGTGCAGAGCATGACGCTGAGGCTCTCCGTTGGGAGGTCACCTACGGCCTGGAGCCCTTCGATCTCCTCGACCGCCGCGGCCAGTGCATCCCAGTTGAGGAGGGGTTCGCCTCCGTAGAGGATGGCGCAGTACTCCGCGTCGGGAGCGGCGTCGTCCTGCAGGTGGCGCGCCCAGAGCTCGACGGAGGCCCGTGCCGTCGCCGGACTCATCAGGATCGCGTCGGTCTCACGGGCCAGTTCGGGGATCGGGCAGTAGGCACAGCTGAAATTGCAGTCCTGGACGAGCACCAGATACAGAACGCT
>WHSQ01000266.1 GCA_009380005.1 Actinomycetota bacterium
GCTGCTTGAGGGTGCGAGCCATCCAGGCCTCATAGCGGTCGGGTGGCCACCCTCTCTCCTGGATCAGCTCCCGATAGATCTCCTCGTTGGAGAAGGCCCACAGGATGTCGGCGGCCGTTCGGAGGTTGAGGTCCGACCTGAGATCTGCACCGAGCTCCCGGACAAGCTCCTGCATCACTCCGGCACGGCTATCGAGGACGCCCCGATACTCCTCCGCAGCACTCGGATCTATCCGGGCAGCTTCACGATGTGCGGCGATGACGTCATAGCTTCGCTCCATCTGAGCACGCAGGAGCCTCGCCCAACCCTCTAACTTTCGACGCGCATCCGGCGCCGCCGTGGCTTCGGCAGTCAACTTGGGCAACTCCACCTCTGCGTGCATCTGCTGTCTGAGCGCGAGCAGGAAGCTTTTCTTCGAGCCGAAGACCGCGTAGACGGTTGGCTCGGCGACGCCCGCCTCTGCCGCGATCGCAGCAATGGTGGTCGCTCCGTATCCGCGCTCGCGAAACAGCTTTCTCGCCGCGGAGGCGATCCGTTGTCTAGTCGCTGCGGCCTGCTCCTGACGGTACGTGGAACCTGGCCCCTTGACAGTCATGTGTCGTTAGAGTATCACTCTACTCGATATAGTACGACTATACTGAACTGGGAGGTCGCCACGATGAGTGTTTCGCAACCGCACGCTGTTGTCCCCGACCGACTCGGTCAATGGCCGATCGCGCGCCTTACCGGGATCAGCGGCCTCCTCATGCTCGCGGCCATCCTCGTCAACGGTCTGCTAGCGGCGGTAGTCGAGCGATATCCGTCGTTTTGGACCGCTTCTGCGCGCGACGACCTCCAGGCCCTCCTCCGGGATTCTCACCGCCTCGACCGCGCGGTCGTCTTCTTTGCACTGTCGACCCTGATCTTCGTCTTCGCGATCCCTTTCTTCGCTGGGCTTCGTGTCCTCGTAAGGGACGCCGACCCCTCCGGCTTTCTTCGCGGGGTCGCGACGATTGCCGTGTCGTTGTTTCTTGCGGGCGGACTTTTGTCGGAGGTCTTCAGCCATGGCATGCCCATCGTCATCAAGTCTGCTCCCGGCTATGACCTCGATGTCAACAGCGCGCTGATGGTGCAGGGACTGCAGTTCGTGGCGCTTGTCCAAGGACAGGTCGCCCTCGGCGTCGCCGTCATCG
>WHSQ01000267.1 GCA_009380005.1 Actinomycetota bacterium
AGGGTGCACGCACCGCCGGGGTCGACGGGATCGCGCCGCGATCGGTCGGGTTCGGCGCCGGGAACCTGCTGAGCCGGATCCGGGCGGAGCTCAAGGCCGGGTCGTTCGGTGCGCAGCGGGTGCGGGAGAAGGCGATCCCGAAGGCGTCGGGCAAGATCCGCCGCCTGGGGATCCCGACGACCGCCGATCGGGTCGTGCAGGCCGCGTTGAAGCTGGTGCTCGAGCCGATCTTCGAGGCGACCTTTAGGCCGTGCAGCTACGGCTTTCGCCCGAAGCGCCGCGCCCAGGACGCAATCGCCGAGGCTCACTTCTTCTGCTCACGCTCGTACGAGTGGGTCCTCGAAGGAGACATCGAGGCGTGTTTCGATGAAATCTCGCACCCGGCTTTGATGTGGCGGGTGCGTCACCGAATCGGTGACAAACGGGTCCTGGCACTGGTCAAGGCGTTCCTGAAGGCGGGCATCCTCTCAGAAGATGGCGCCTACAGGGACACGGTCACCGGAACCCCTCAGGGCGGGATTCTCTCGCCGTTGCTCAGCAACGTTGCGCTGTCCGTTCTCGACGATCATTTCGTCGGGGCGTGGGACAAGCTGAGTTCGACCTCCCACGCACGCGAAAAGCGCAGAAGCAAGGGTCTGGCCAACTACCGGTTCGTTCGCTATGCGGACGACTGGGTGCTGTTGGTGGCCGGTGCCCGAGCCGACGCCGAAGCGTTGCGTGAAGAGGCGGCGGGCGTGCTGCAGAAGATGGGCTTACGCCTAGCTGAAGCCAAAACGAGGATCAGCCACATGGATGAGGGCTTCGACTTCTTGGGCTTTCGCATCCAGCGGCACAAGAAGCGAGGCTCGGACAAGCGCTTCGTCTACACCTACCCTTCGAAGGAAGCTCTTGCGACCATCAAGGCGAAGGTGCGGGCGCTTACCCGAGGATCGACGCACCTATCGCTCACCGTCCTCATCCATCGGATCAACCCGGTGGTGCGGGGCTGGACCACTTTCTTTCGCCATGGGGCGTCCAAGATGACCTTCAAATACCTGTCCGCCTTCTTGTGGCGACGGGTCATTTGCTGGCTTCGTCATAAGCACCCCAAGATCAGCTGGAAGGAACTCCTGAGGCTCTATCTCCCGGGATGGTGGCCGACGGAGGGAGGAG
>WHSQ01000268.1 GCA_009380005.1 Actinomycetota bacterium
ATTCCAGACCGCGGATCCTAGTGGACCTACTGTCCGGAACCCTCGGGGCGGGCCATTCAGGGCTCTTCGCTTCGAAGTGGGAGCGGGTGTGGTGGGGGCGCGGTCGAGGGTCCTTCGTGAATGCCTGAAGCCCTCCGAGACTCGCGGTTGTCCAAGACTGCGAGACAGGAGGGCTCCAGGTGCACCTTGAGGGTAGTCGAGTCGATGCTGTGCTGCTCGGACTTGACGGTTTCCGCTTGCTGGCGGTGCGGGAGGTCGGCGGCGAGGTCGATCTGACGGTCGAGACGACCGCGACGGTGGTGGGCTGTGGGGGCTGCGGGGTACGGGCGCACAGCAAGGGCCGCAAGGGCGTGCTGGTGCGCGACGTCGACGCGTTCGGCCGGCCGGTGCGGCTGCGCTGGGTCAAGCGTCGCTGGCGCTGCCCCGAGCCGGCGTGTCCGGTCGCGACCTGGACCGAGCAGAGCACGGCGATCCGCCCGCGTCGGGCGATGACCGAGCGCGCCCGCGGGCGGGCCTGCCGGCGGGTGGGGCGCGACGGCGAGTCGGTGGCCGCGGTCGCGCGCTCCTTCGCGGTCGGCTGGCATCAGATCATGGGCGCGGTGCTCGAGGTGGGCGCGCCGCTGGTCGACGATGCCGCCCGCACGAACGGCGTGAGGGCGTTGGGCGTGGACGAGACCAGCTGTGCGCCACGAGGCGCTGTTGTTCCGTGCGGAGATGAAAGGGCTCCGCCGCTGGTTGTCGCAGCAACCGGTTGAAGCTGAGGGCAGGCCAATCCCTGGGTTGAGGGGGCGGCCGGGAGCGGCCCTGACAACGTAGGGACGGGTCGGCACCACCAGACGGCTCGTGCCCGCTAGCGAAGACGGAAGGTGCAACGGACGTGAACCGGTGATGGAAGCCCCGTCAGTCGTCGACGACCCGCGAACTCTGGTGGATGGGTCGTTTGCGGTGAGGCAGGGGCTGTATGTAGTGGCTCCTGCTCGCTGGCCGCTGGTAGCTGATCAGCGGTCGGTGGCTCGGTCCAAGACTGCGATGTGCGGGCCGAGCGATGCCGCCGGGGTAAAGCCGGGCACCGATCCCGTCGGAGCGGACAACAGTGAACGTGGGGTGCGCCGGGATAAACCGGCATGGAGGAGGAGATGGAAGAGCT
>WHSQ01000269.1 GCA_009380005.1 Actinomycetota bacterium
GTGCCCGAGATCGGGTCCTTTTCCGACGGCCCCCCGCCGAACCGGGCATGCAATTTTCACTGCACCCGGCTCTCCGGTGTCCGTTTCCGTGAGGGCTGCCGTTGTGGGCATCCATCGTGGATGCTGTTGTGGCAGGTGTGGCAGACGATCAGGGTCTTGCGGCGGCGTGTCGCCATGTGCGTTGCCCATTCGGGCTGGTCGGCCCGGTCCCTGGTCTGGAGGTCTTTGAGACGTCGAACGTGATGCACCTCGACGTCGTCTCGCGATCCGCAGAGTTCGCATGTTCCGGCCGTGAGCCGTTCGACGAGCTCGGCGGGCCGCTTCCTCCAGATCTTCGGAAGATCGTCGTTGAGGACCACCCTCGTGGTCCGGCGGGCCAAGGAGACCCCACCCCATTGAGCCACCAGCGGCTTACGGTTGTCACCGCGATCAATCGTGACCCGCAGACCCTTGCGAGGCCCTGCGGGGGTTTGAAGCGTGGCCTTGTAGCGCCGCCAGACCTTGTTGACGCTGATCTGGTTCTTATGTCCCAGCGTCTTGGTCAACGATCGCTCCATGATCCACCGCAGCAGGCCGAGCCGGTGCCGGTTGTAGGCCAACTGGTAATACTCCGCGATGCCCCGGAACTCTGCCTGATACCGCGCCACGATCCGGAAATCCGAGTCGTGCGCGCGCCCCAGGATGGCGGCCGGTTTACCGCGTCGCATATAGGGTTTGCGTTTGGCTCGCACGACATCCAGAGGCGCTTTCAGCCCGATCGCCGCGTTGATGCTGCGGTGACCATGCCGGTCGAGCTTGGCGTCGTCGTTGTGGACCACAATCTCGTAACCGAGGAAGCGGGCCGGTTCGGTCCGCCCATGAGTGATCAAGGTCTTGCGTTCGGAGAGTTCCAGTTTCAGCCGACGGCCCAGGAATCCTCCGATCTTGCCCTTGATGTCGTCGGCTTCCCGTCGCGTGCCGGTGAAGCCCAACAGCCAGTCGTCCGCGTAGCGGATGTAGTGCAGCCGCCGGTAGTCAGGATCGTTGGGGTCCCGGGAAGGGAGTTGTTGCAACTCCCGGCGCATCTGCCGGGTCCCTTCCCGCTGTCCCTTCTTCTCCAGCTTCCAGACGGCCTTGTGCAACCGCATATACGGGAG
>WHSQ01000026.1 GCA_009380005.1 Actinomycetota bacterium
CGGCGCCGCATCCCGCCGGAGTAGTTCTTGACCAGTCGGTTCGCGGCCTCCGCGAGGCCGAAGGCGTCGAGCAGCTCGGCCGCGCGCTCCTTGGCCGCCGGCCGGGTCAAGCCCAGCAGACGGCCAATCAGGATCAGGTTCTCGCGCCCAGTGAGGTCCTCGTCGACCGACGCGAGCTGGCCCGTGAGGCTGACTGCCCCGCGCACGGCGTCGCCCTCCTCCATGATGTCGTGCCCAAGTACCCGGGCGCCGCCCGCATCGGGCCGGATCAAGGTCGCGAGCATGCGGATGATGGTGGTCTTGCCGGCGCCGTTCGGGCCGAGCATGCCGTAAACGAATCCCCGCCGTACGGCCAGGTCAACGCCGTCGACCGCACGCGTCTCGCCGAAGGACTTGACCAGACCCGTGGCCTCGATCGCGAGAAGGGACTTCCTTGTCATCTAGCTCCTCCCAGTCGGATTGTCGCTCTAGTTATTAGATAGACCGAGTCGTGCCTCCAAAGTCATCGCGGGGGCCGCCTCTGGTTTTCGAGGTGCCGATGGCACCTTCATACCTGCAACGCGACATCCGACATCTATGTTCCCTGTGACCGAATGGCGTCTTACTGGCCGACCGCCACCGAACCGTTCGCGCAGTGGATGAACGAGACGCTGAAGATGGTGCTCTCCAGTCGATAGAAGCCACACTCCTTGATCCGAGCGAAAAGACGAATAAGTACCTCAGAACGCAGTCAAATATGTGCATATGTTCGAAGCCGCACCTCACGTCCCGGCAGAAAACGCCGAGGATCTCTTCGTGCTCAAGGGCGGCCGACTGTTCGCGTGCTCGGGCAAGGACGGCCTGATCTCTCCACGGCGCGGCAGCGCGCAAGGTCTTTACCGAGATGACGCGCGCTATCTGTCGAAGCTCGAGCTGAAGATCGGCGGAGCACACCCGATATTGCTCTCATCGTCTGCAGAGCCCGGCTTCGAAGGAGTGATCAACGCCACCAACCCGCCGCTTCGATTCGAGGAAGAACGAGTAGCACCGCAATCCCTGCACCTCAGAAGGATCAGGCTTCTATCGCGATCGATGTTCGAAGAACTCGACCTCGTCAATCATTCGCAGACGCGCATCCATACAACTCTGTCGTTCACGTTCGGTGCGGATTACGTCGACCTGTTCGAGGTGCGCGGCCTGGAGCAGCGATTCACTCGGGCCGTCCTTACAGAGATCGTCGATGACCACGCCCTTCTCACTTACCGAGGCCAGGACGACATCGAGCTATCCACGAAGATCCTCTTCGATCCGCCACCGGCCCACGTGGAAGCGAACGGGAACGACGTAACCGCTTCGTGGAACGTCGAGCTCGCGCCCGGCGACGGGTGCCACATCGGGTTGCAGATCCTCTGTGCCCCTGAGGACACGGAGCCGCCGAAAGTCACCTACGAGAGTGCGCGGACGACGGCCAAACGCCAGCTTGCGGAGTTCAACGATCGATGCGCCCGGTTCACCTCGGATGAGACCTCGTTCGATCGAGCGCTCGATCTCGCAGCGAGGGATATCTGGGCTCTCTCTACCGAAACATCGGCCGGCCGGATACTCGTAGCAGGGATCCCTTGGTTCGTCGCGCCGTTCGGCCGAGATGCGCTGATCGCGTCGTACGAGTCGCTTCCTCTCACGATGATGCCGGCTCGAGATTGCCTGGAGACCTTGGCCGCGCACCAGGCCACTGCCGACGACCCGTCGCGCGACGCGGAACCAGGAAAGATCCTCCATGAGACCCGCTTCGGCGAGCTCGCTCGCCTGAAAGCGATCCCGCACACGCCGTACTACGGCAGTGTGGACTCCACTCCCCTATTCTTGATGCTCGCCTCGGCCTATCACCGTTGGACCAACGACACGACGACGCTCGAGCGTCTCAAGCCGGCGATCGACCGTGCGCTCGACTGGATCGACGACTTCGGCGACCGAGATGGTGACGGCTACGTCGAGTATGAGCGGAGATCGCCAGCGGGACTCAGGAACCAGGGCTGGAAGGACTCCGAAGACGGGATCCTGCACCGCGATGGTTCGGCTCCGGTCGGCCCCCTCGCTCTCGTCGAGGTCCAGGCGTACGTCTATCTAGCCAAGACCAGGATCGCCGAGTTGTACGAAGTTTTCGGCGAGGACGACACGAGCGCGCGCCTGCAAGAGGACGCGAACCTGCTGAAGAAACGCTTCAACGAAGACTTCTGGATGGACGACGAGTTCACCATGGCCCTGGCGCTCGATGGCGCCAAGGACCAGGTCGGCTCGGTGACATCGAACCCGGGACACGCGTTGTTCTGCGACATCGTCGATGAAGATCGAGCAGCACTCATGGTCGAACGGATGATGCGCGACGACATGTTCTCGGGGTGGGGCATCCGGACGCTCTCAAGTAAAACCCGCGCCTACAACCCGATGAGTTACCACAACGGATCGGTATGGCCCCACGACAGCGCGATCGTTGCGGCGGGCATGAAGAGGTACGGCTACACCGCCCAAGCTCAGAAGGTTACTAACGCGTTATTCGATGCAGCACACAACTTCGAGATGCGACTCCCCGAGCTGTACTGCGGGTTCGATCGCCAGCGCGGACTACCCCCCGTCCCGTATCCCGTTGCCTGCAAACCGCAGGCATGGTCTGCCGCGGCACCGGTGTTCCTCGTTCAAACGATGCTGGGTCTTACTGCGAACGCCGCCAAGCGCCAGCTCCAGATCCATCAGCCCGATCTCCCGACATGGCTAAACAGCCTGAAGATCGAGCGGCTGAAAGTGGGCGGGACGACCATGAGCCTTCTGTTCGACCGCAGCGGCGGAGACACAGCGTGCTCGGTGTTGGAGAGCGACGGCGACGTGCGCGTCACCATCCACGCATCGGATTAGGGGGCCCGCTCAGCAGTTCGTGTAGGGCAAGATGCCGGCGGAGCGGCCCCCGGCCACGCGAGAGCAGGACAGTGAGACGGTGTGATCGTTGACGTTCTGCGAGGAGGCCTCCGCCCTGACTCGGATTCGTTCCTACATTCGCTAGTGAGCTTGGAAGCGAGCTGCTTCGTCGGAGCCGCTGGTTGCATCACCAGCGCTGTACGAATGTGCCCCGGCCCCCGCTAGGGTGCCGCGGTCGACGATGAGATACTCCTCGCGTATCGGACGCCCATCGAAGAAGCACTCCAGGATCTCGCGCGTGCCGGCCGCGTATCGCGCTTGCGCAGACAAAGACGATCCGGAGATGTGCGGGGTCATCCCGTGGTTGGGCATCGACCGCCACGGATGATCCCGGGGAGCCGGCTGTGGGAACCAGACGTCTCCGGCGTAGCCGGCAAGCTGCCCACTTTCCAGTGCCCGCGCGATGGCGTCGCGATCGCAGATCTTGCCTCTCGCGGTGTTGACGATGTATGCGCCGCGCTTCATCTTGGCGATGAGATCCTCGTTGAACAGGTGTTCGGTCTCGGGATGAAGAGGCGCGTTGATCGTGACCACGTCGCAGACCGGCACCATCGACTCGGCGTCCGGATGGTAGGTCACACCGAGCTCGTGCTCGACCTCTTCGGGCAAGCGGTGTCGATCGGTGTAGTGCAATCCCAGCTCGAAGGGCTTCAGCCGCCGTAGTACGGCGGAGCCGATCCTGCCGGCAGCGAGCGTCCCGACCTGCATCCCCTCGAGGTCGTACGACCTCGAGACGCAATCGGCGATGTTCCATCCACCCTGGACTACCCACTGATAGGACGGGATGTAGTTGCGCACGAGCGACAAGATCATCATCACCACGTGCTCGGACACGCTGATGCTGTTGGAATAGGTAACTTCGGTGACCGTGATCCCATGATCGATCGCAGCCTGCAGATCGACGTGGTCCGAACCGATCCCCGCCGTGACAGCAAGCTTAAGCTCCGGCGCCTTGGCGATCCTCTCGGCGGTGAGATACGCGGGCCAGAATGGCTGAGAGATGACGATCTCGCTGTCTGGGAGCTCACGCTCGAATACTGAATCCGGCCCGTCCTTGTCCGACGTGACTACGAGCGTGTGTCCGCGGTCTTCGAGGAACCGACGCAGCCCGAGCTCCCCGGAGACGCTGCCCAGCAACTCACCCGGCTCGAAGTCGATCGCCTCGGGGGTCGGCGTGGACTGACCATCGTAGTAGCGCTCGATCTGGGGGATCACGTCTCGAGCGTAGGATTTCGGATACCCGTCGACGGGATCGTCGTACAGGACACAGAGAACCTTAGCCAATCTTGGCCTCACCTTCCTCGCCCATACGGCTCGAGGATCCTACTAGGTTCCTCGATGGGCTCGAGGGGGAGCACGTTACTCACGCCAGAGCCGGACGAGTCTTCTCCAGTGCGCTTGTACTAGATGACGCCGCGGCATCTTCCTTGATCTGCCGAAGGCCTCGGCCTAACGCGCCCTCTCGTTCCTCGAACGCAACGCCGCCCCTTCTCCGAACGCGCGCCCAAACGAAGAGGCCCTGTGTTCCAGGGGCTCTGTTGGTTGCAGGGGCGGGATTTGAACCCGCGACCTCCGGGTTATGAGTTCGTCCGAGGGGTGTTCTCGTTGTTTCTCGACGTTGCCCATAACCTTGCGTTTCTCCTGGTAGACGGGCAGTTTCGGGCTTCCCTGATCTGCCGTCCTCTTTCGTCGTTTTTCGTGCTCGCGCGTCCAACGCGCGTCCAGGACGACCCGCACCATCACGGGCGAATCGCCTGGGTCGATCCCTACGGATGAAAGTCAAGTGGATGGGCGCTCCCCCTTGCGCTGTGTGCGACCATGACGGGGGTGCGGGGTGACCCTGGACTAAAGCGCAGGGCTCGGGGCTGACCCCTGCCGCGCTGTTGTCGCTTCGGCTGACTTAGAGATGCGCGCCCCAGTGGTGGCACCCGCACCCCTCTTCGTCCTTGGAGCCCAGTCCTTCATCAGCCGTCGATAGGCGATCGCGGCCTGGGCGGCGAGCTCCTGTTCGCGGCGATGCTGCTCTGGGCCGACGTAAATCGGAACCTTGTGAGGACGGCCTCTTCGCTGCTCCGCGCCCGCGAGGAGCTCGAGGCGGCGGATCTTCTGGCGATTCAGAGACGGTCTTGTGAACGCGTAGTCCTCGCCCCGGACCAAGAGATACCAGCAGAGCACCGCCAACTTGCGGGCGACCGCGACGCTGGCGATGTTGGCACCACGGCGAGCACGCACCCGCTCTGCGAAAGCCTTGAGCGGTCCAGGCGCCCTGGTCGCAGTCCAGGCAGCCCTCGACGAGCACGTGTCGCGCTTCACTCGAGCCCTGTTTGGAGATGCGGCCGTGGCGAGCCGGCGCCAAACCTGACTGGCGGACCTTGGGGTCCAACCTGAGATAGCCGACGTAAAGAGCTACATCCCCCCTACAACGGGCACCGGCCCCATCGCTCGCTCGACATGAATCCGCCTGCTCCGACACCCTCTTCGGCGAAATTCGGTGCTTCTTTGGGACCGGTGATCGGCCGAGATGTTCTCGGTGGCCTGATCCACGAGTATGAGCGTGCGGCATGAACGCGATTCGGGTTTTCGGCACCGACAGGCGTGAGCATGATGCTGCGATAGCCCGCAAGCGGACACCAGGAGAGGCACCATCACTATGCCCTCACCTATCCCGAAGAGACCGGCCAGCAGACCGGCCGCGAACCCGACCCCGGCATGACGAGGGGGCTCTCCTTCGATGTCATAACGGCACCGAACCGGGGATCACATCCCGGGCTGCAAGCCGAGCGGACGATGCGCTACCCGATCAGCGCCGCGGCCAGCTCGGCGAAATCTCTCACCTCCAGGTCCGGGACGAACGGCGTTTCCCCGAACGGCCGGCCCCTCCGGTTGACGTAGGCCGCCCGCATGCCGGACGCTTTCGCACCCAGGCAGTCGAAGGGATGGTTGGCCACGTGCATGAAGGAGCCCGCCTGGATCCCCAGCTGCTCGGCGGCCGCGCGGTAAGTGGCGAAGTGGGGTTTGTAGTAGCCCGTTTCGGCCACCGAGATCATGCGGTCGAACTCGACGCCCAGATAGGGTTTGGCATTCTCGAGCATGTCGGGGTCGCCGTTGGAGAGAACGAAAATCCTGTATTGGTGCTTGAGCGTTCTCAGGGCGTCGACGACGTCGGGGAAGGGCCGGAGACGCTCGATCTCCGCCACCAGGTCCTCGACCTCGCTGCGCGTGTACGGGACGCCGGCCCGATCGAGGGTGTGGGAAAGGGCGCGACGGCCGATCTCCCGGTAGGGCGTGTGTCCCCTGTCGATCAGGGCGTCGATCATGGAGCTCTCGAAGTGCGTCCGGCGCCACCAGGTCACGACTCGCTCCGGTGGTCCCCCGTAGCCTTTCTCTTCTAGGAAGGGCCCTATCGCTTCGGTGAGCCCGGTTTGCATGTCGACGACCGTGCCGTAGAGGTCGAAGGTCAATGCCTCGAGGGCATCTAAGGACGTCTGGGCCGTCATGTTCGGACTCCCTTCTGCCTGTACACGGAAAGCACCCCTCGACGGCGCCGGGCCGATGCGTTCGCCGCCGCGCCCCGGGGCCTCCGCCCGCACGACACGCTATCCGACCTCGTCGGAGCGCTTGGCCCAAGAGATGGCGAGTGGCCTCCTTGCGGATCGGGGCCCCGGCGTTCAATATCGGGAACCGTGCGACGAACCAGACGGGCCTCGGCGCTCGAAGCCGACGCGCTTCCGCTCGAAGGCATCCGGGTCCTGGACCTGGGCCGAGCGCTGTCCGGCCCTTTCTGTGCGACGCTCCTCGGCGATCTCGGTGCGGACGTCGTCAAGGTGGAGCAGCTCCCCCACGGCGATGTGATGCGTACGTGGGGCCCCTTCCACGACGGCGAAAGCGTCTACTTCTTGAGCGTGAACCGCAACAAGCGCAGCGTTGCGCTCGACCTTCGCCATCTAGAGGGCAAACGCGCTCTGATCGACCTCGTCGCCGCTTCCGACGTGCTCGTCGAGAACTTCCGGCCCGGGGTGATGGACGCGCTCGGTCTTGCCGACGAGACGTTGGAACGGGACCACCCGGCGGTGATCCACTGCGCGGTCAGCGCCTTTGGGCCGCGCGGACCTTACGCGGGCCTGCCCGGATTCGATCAGGTCGCTCAGGCCATGGGCGGGCTCATGAGCGTGACCGGGTTGCGCGGCGGGGAGCCGACGCGGTCCGGCGTTGCGATCGCCGACATGCTCGCCGGCGTGTTCGCCGCGCTCGGCGCCGTCGCGGCCCTGGTCTCCCGCGCCGACAAGGCTGCTCCACGTCGAGTGGGCTCCTCGTTGTTGGAGGGAACGCTCGGGGTGCTCACGTTCCAGGCTCAGAAGTACCTGAGCCTGAGCCAGGTAGCAGGTCCGCAGGGCAACGACCATCCGATCATCTCGCCCTACGGCAGCTTCCAGGCGGCAGACGGGCCGCTCGTCGTGGCATGCGCCACCGAGGCGATGTGGCGCAAGCTGTGTGAGGAGGTAGGTCTGGAGGACCTCGTCGACGACCCGCGCTTCGAGACCAACGCCGAGCGGGTCGCCAATCGGAGCCGGCTGACCTCGCTGCTGAACGCTCGTCTCTCGGGCGCCACGAAGAAGGAATGGTTCGAGCGCCTTACCCAGGCCGGCATCTCGGCGGGACCGGTCAACGACGTCGGGGAAGTGTTCGCGGATCCTCACGTCGATGCCCTGAGATCGGTGCGTGAGGTCGACCACGCTGCTCTCGGGGCTCTGCGCGTCGTGGGGCCGCCGTTCGAGATCGACGGCAGGCCGGTCCCCGTGAGGGCTGCCCCGCCCCTGCTCGGAGAGCACACGGAGGCTGCCCTGGCGGAGGCGGGGATGGACGAGGCAGAGGTGCGCTCGCTGATCGACGAGGGAGTCGCTGCTCAGCGGCCGGTGAACCGGGGAGGCCGCCGCTCGGAATAGGCTCGCTCGGCCTCGAGGTGGTCCTCCGACAGCCACAGGTCTGCAAACAGGTCGGCCACTGCTTCGCGATCGGCCCCCGCTGCGACGGCGGGCTTCATCGATCTCGCCGCCCGTGGCGCCGCCGCGGTCACGCTTTCGGCCAGCGAGGCCACTCGTGGCATGACTTCGCCGGGGGGTACGATCGCATCGACGAGCCCCATGCTCAAGGCCTCGCGAGCCGGCACAACCCGGCCCGTCGTCAGGAGCTCGAGCGCTCTCGACCGCCCGATCGTGCGCACGAGACGATGAGTGCCCCCCCACCCCGGGATCACGCCGAGGCGCGCCTGTGGAAGGCTCAGCTCGCATCCCTCGTCCGCGATCCGCACGTCGCAGGCGAGGGCCAGCTCGAGACCACCCCCGAGAGCGGTCCCGCTGATCGCGGCCACGGCGAGAGCCGGAAGCCGCTCGAGAGCGTCGAGCGTGCGCTGCATGAGAAGGGAGAGGTTGCGCACGGCCCGCTCGGTCCTGAGGGCCCGGTAGTCCTTGACGTCGCCGCCCGTGCAGAAGAACCGCTTCCCGGCACCCGTCACGACGACCATCACGAGATCCGGGTCGTCCGAGAGGCTCGCGACCACCCGCGCCATCTCCGCGGCGGTCGTCCGGTCGATCGAGTTGCCTGCGTGCTCGCGTTCGATGGTGAGAGTTGCCACCGGGCCGGACCTCACCAGAGAGAGACCGGTGGAGCTCTCGCCGGAGACCAAATCAGATCCCGAGGTAGGCCGAGCGAATGGTCTCGTCCTGGAGCAGTTCCTTGCTCGGGCCCTCGGTCTTGATCCGCCCGGTCTCGATCACGTAACCGCGATCTGCGCTCTCCAGCGCCTTCCTGAGGTTCTGCTCGACCAAGAGGATGGTGAGACCCTCGTCCGCGTGAAGGTGGCGTACGGTTTCGAACACCTGCCGCACGAGGATCGGAGCAAGCCCCAGGCTCGGCTCGTCGAACATGAGGAGCCTCGGCTTCGACATCAGCGCCCGGCCGATCGCGCACATCTGCTGCTCTCCGCCGGACAGGCTCCCGGCGAGCTGATCGGCGCGCTCCTCGAGCCTCGGGAACAGCGACATCACCTGTCCGAGCGACTCCTCAACCCGGCCCCGCGCTCGCTTGCCGAACGCCCCCAGCTCGAGGTTCTCCCTCACGCTCATCTGCGGCCATAGCTCGCGCCCTTCGGGCACAAGGGCGATGCCTCGCTCGGCTCGCTCATGGGGCGGGATCTTCAGAAGCGACTCGCCCTCGAAACGGATGTCGCCGCTGCGCGGAGCCCTGATCCCCGCGACGGCTCTCAACGTCGTCGTCTTGCCGGCCCCGTTCGAGCCGACCAGGGTCACGACCTCTCCCTCGCCCACCTCGAGGCTCAACCCGAAGATCGCCTGGGCATCGCCGTAATAGACCTCGATGTCGTCGATCTCAAGCACCTTGGGACTCCGTCCCGTCGTCCGGGTTCTCGGTCTCCTCCGGTTCCTCGCCGAGATAGGCCTCGATGACCCTTGGATCGCGAGAGATCTGCCCCGGAGGGCCCTCGGCGATCTTCTTTCCGTAGTCGAGGACCATGACGCGGTCGGAAACACCCATGACCGCCTGCATGACGTGCTCGATCATGATGATCGACATGTCGCGCTGCCTGACGCTGCGGATGAGCTCCACCAACGTCTGGGTCTCGACGGGATTGAGTCCTGAGACGACCTCGTCCAAGAGCAGCACTCTGGGCCGCGCGCCGAGTGCCCTTGCCACCTCCAGCTTCTTGCGCCCCGCGAGCGTCAGCTCCGCGGGGAAGCTCGCCGCACGATCACCCAGTCCCACGAAGTCGAGGAGATCCCGGGCCTCCGAGCGTGCCCCTCCCATCGTCTTCGGCCGGTGGCCCGCCGTGCGTCCGTAGAGGATCCCCACGACGACGTTCTCGAGGATCGTCAGCCGTGCGAACGGTCGCACGATCTGGTGGGTGCGGCAGGCGCCGGAGTGCACCACGCGATGCGCGGGCCGGCCGGCGATGTCCTTTCCCTCGAGAACGACGCGACCGCTCGTCGGAGGGATAGAGCCGGTTATGACGCTGAACAGCGTCGTCTTGCCGGCGCCGTTGGGCCCGATGAGCCCCAGGATCTCGCCCTCGTCGAGGTGGAAGTCAACCTCGTCGACGGCCTTGAGGCCTCCGAAGTGCTTGCTCACGCTGTGGCCTTCGAGCAGAGCGGTCACGGTCTTGCCTCCTCAAGGGTGGGCTCCTCCTCCGGCGCGCCCCCCGTCGCCTCCGTGGCCGCGGCCCCGCCGATCCCGCCCGCGGCCACTCCGGCCCCCGGCCGGTAGCCCACCAGGCGCGCCCCCCGCATCAGTAGACCTGACAATCCCAGTGGCTCGAACAGGATGACCGCCACCAGCAGCAGCCCGTAGAGGCCAAGATAGAGATCCGGGTAGGAGGCGATGAGGTTCTCCTGCAAGATGACGTAGACGACCGCGCCCAGCGCCGCTCCCAGGATCGTGCCGATGCCCCCGATCACCCCCATCAGAACAAGCGAGATCGAACGCTCGAAGCCGAACATGTCGCTCGGCTCGATGAACGAGAAGAACGAAGCGTAGAAGCCTCCCGAGATGCCGACCACGATTCCACTCAGGACCAGCACGACGTCCTGATAGAAGGTCGCACTGACACCCACGTCGCCGGCCGCGTCGACATCCCCCTTGATCGCGAGCAACCCGAGCCCTATGCGCGACTTGCGCAGGTAATAGGAGAGGAGGACGACGGCGGCCATGAAATAGAGCGCGTACCAGTACAGCGCCTGCTTGAAGTCTCCGCTGGGGATCGGCAGCGATATCCCGGAAGACCCCCCGGTGAAGCTGCTCCAAAAGGTCGCGACCAGCCGGGTCGCCTCGCCCACCCCGATCGTTGCGATGGCGAAGTAAGGCCCTCTGAGCCGGAGCGTGGGGTGCCCCCACAGGAGCCCATAGACCCCGGCCACGAGACCGCCGACAACCCAGGCCGCGAAGAAGGGAAGGTCGGTGGAGAGCAGCAGACGGGCCGTGACGAACCCCCCGACGCCGAACATGGCGGCATGCCCGAAGCTGATCTGGCCGACGTAGCCGCCGAGCCAGTTCCATGCAAGCGCCGCGGCCACGAACATGAACGTCTGGGTAAGGATGCCGTGCGTATAGGGATCCAGCACCACGACCAAGGGCAACGCGTAAAGGGCGACGAGCACCACTACGAAGCCTGCGGCCGCCCACGGAGACGCCCATTCGGGCAGCCATGAGGCAAGCCGTCTCATCCGAGGACCCTCTGACCGAACAGCCCACCCGGGCGCAACACGAGCACGATGACGAGCAGCACGAAGCCCACGGCCGCGGTGAGGAACGACGGCAGCACGAGGATGGAGAAGCTCTCGGCGAACGCAAGCACGAGCGCCCCCAAGGCGATGCCCACGACGCTCCCGAGACCGCCAAGGACCACGACGACGAAGCTCTTCAAGAGCTCCACCGCTCCCGATGACGGATTGAAGGCGAAGATGGTCGACAGCAGCAGACCGGCGAGGCCACCCAGGGCCGAGCCGATCCCGAAGGTCAGGGCATAGACGCGCTCGACGTCGATACCCACGAGGAGGCAGCTGTCTGGGTTCTGAGCCACCGCGCGGATCGCCTTCCCCAGGTAGGTGCGCGTGAGGAAGAAGTGGAGCGCGCCGAGAGCGATCAGGGCGATCACGAACACGGCGACTCGGTTGACGCTCACCGACACGCCTAAGAGGCGCAGGCCCTGGGTGGAGTAACCGGTTCGCACCGCCTGGTCGTTCCCGCTAAAGAGGAGGTAGGCGGCGTTCCTCATGAGCAACCACACGCCGAACAGAAGCAGAAGCGACTGACCGCCGCCGGCCGCACCTCGGGGCAGGAAACGCACGAGCCCCTTGTAAAGGACCACCCCGAAGACGAAGAACGCGCCCATGACCACCGGTATCGACAGGTACGGGTCGATGCCCAGGCGCCCGTGCAGCACCCAGGTTAGATACGCCCCGCCCATGATCATCCCGGCGTGAGCGAGGTTCACGACCCGGAGCACACCGTAGATGAGCCCGAGGCCGTAGGCCATCACCGCGTACAGCCCCGCGAGTAGAAGCGAGGAGACGGTGAGCCTTGTTACCTCCTCCAAGTCTCCCCTCTAGCTCTTGCAGTTGGGGTTTGGTGCCAGCCCCTCTGCCGTCGCGAGCTCCTCCGGAAAGATGATCGGCGAGCTGCCGTCGGGCAGATTCTGCTGGACCACGAAGGGGTACTGGGCCTGGTACCCGGTCTCCTCGGGGAACGTGAGCTCCCCTTCGGGGACGATCGACTCCATCTGCAGGTCCACCAGCGCCTGCCGCACCTCCTCCCGGTCGACGCTGCCCGCGCTCTCGATCGCGTGGAACAGGGCCCTGGCCGCCTCGTAGCCCATCGCCTGGTACCACTCAGGATCGCTCCCGTACTTCTCCTTGAAGGCGTTGATGAACTCCTCGTTGGGCCCGCCCTGCTCGCCGAGCTGTCCGTTCCACCACACCGCAGATGCGATGGCGTTGACGTTCTCCTGACCGAGCGCCTTGGCCGCGTCCTTCTCCACTCCCCGGGCGCCGTACGTGATCACGTCGTGACAAAGCCCTGCCGTCACGTACTGCCTGTGCATGGTGATGAAGTCGGGCAGGTGGGCGTCGGCGAGGAAGAGATCCGCGTCGGCGGACCTGACCTTACTCAGCAGAGCCGAATAGTCCTTGCCCGCGAGCTCGAAGGACTCGTCGAGGACGACCTCGAACGAGCCGCCGCTCTCGTCGGCGAAGTCCTGCACCCCTTTCCTGTAGTCCTCTCCGTGGGAAGTGTTCTCCCACAGCAGTGCGATCGTGACGGGATCCTGGATCTTGCCCGCCTCCTGCTGGTCGCTGATCCACTCCATCTGGGTCCGGGCGAGGAGCTCGATCGGTGCGAGCGAGCCGAAGATCCACTTGTAGCCGCGCTGGTAGATGGCGGTGGCTGCGCCCCCGCCGTTGACGTACGGGATCTGGTTCTGCTCGCCGACCGTGCTTTGGGCCTCGACGAGCGTCGTCGAGTAGGTGCCGAGCAAGAAGTCGACCTGGTCCCTGTTGACGAGCCGCTCGGCGAGGTTCACTGCGGTTGCCTGGTCGCTCGTGTCGTCGAGCAGCTTCAGCTCGACTGGGACGGTCTCGCCGCCGATCTCGAGCCCGCCGTCTTCGTTCTCGAGCTCGAAGGCAAGCTCGTATCCCTCCTTGTAGAAGTTGCCCGGATCGGCCTCCTCACCCGTGAGCGGCAGGGTGGCGCCGATGAGGACCTCGTCGGGGACCTCGCCCCCTCCTCCCTCCGCGTCCCCCTCTTCCTGCGTCGGAGCACACGCCGCGAGCGCCAACGCGACGGCGAACACCCACAGCGACAGCGACCTCAAGAACGACTTGACCATGCCTCTGCGCCCCCCTTCTCGGCTATTGCCGAAGGACTGCCATCCTACGTCTCTATCCCCAACCGAATCTCGCTAGGCTGAACATCCCCGGTCGTCGCGAGTGTTGTCGGAATATCCGCGAGCTCGATGAGGACTTCACGGGTGTGCTGACCGAACCCACTGATCGAGCAGTAGACGAACTCCGGAGAGGGAGGCTAGGTCCAGCGCTGCCTTGAGCCCATCTTCGAAATTGAGATCAAAGCGGCACGCATCTCTTGTTGCGATTGACGGACATGAAGTAGCCGATTCGTCCTCGATATAGGCTGCGCCCTTCGGCCCCAACCGGGTCCGCCCCCTCGCCCTCCAAGCCGACGGTAGCTTGGAGGCCGTCGACAGGTTCAGTGGTCTACTCACCTACCGTACTGTCCAAAGGGACCCCGAGTCAATGGCCCGAGGAAGGGGTAAGCAAAGCCAAAACTTGTCGATGGTCGAGTCATGCCCGGGATCCCGCCCTGA
Source organism: Actinomycetota bacterium (assembly GCA_009380005.1). Classification (GTDB taxonomy): domain Bacteria; phylum Actinomycetota; class CADDZG01; order CADDZG01; family WHSQ01; genus WHSQ01. The sequence goes on from WHSQ01000026.1 coordinate 13,835, forward strand.
GATACGAGAGCGTTCTGCATCTCATCTTCGAGCTTCTTCTGCACCGAACGTGCAAGATGTTAGGAGCCAACCGTTCGGTACCTGCGCGACCGCGCCGACAGCCTCTCTTCGGGCGGCTGGTCGAGTAGCGCATTGAGCTCACGTCTGACCGACGCGCCGACGCGATCAAGGAACTCCGCGCGGCCCTCGGTCGGCTCCGGTGGTTCTTGAATGACGGCGTCGACGATGCCGAAACGTTCGAGGTCCCAGGAGCCGATGCGCTGCGCGGCCGCCAGATCTGGCGCCCTATCGATCGATCTGTGGACTATTGCGGAGGCGGCTTCCGGAGCGATCGATGAAAGCCACGCATTCTTGGCGCTCAGTACTCTGTCGGCGGGCAACAGTGCGAGCGCACCGCCACCCGCCCCCTCGCCGAGCAGAAGCGAAACCGTCGGGATGGCGAGCCCGGTCATGTCGAGCAGGCATCGAGCGATCTCGGCTGACAGCCCTCCGGTCTCCGCCTCGACGCTCATTTCGGCTCCGGGGCTATCGATAATCGTGACGAGCGGGAGGCGGAGCTCCGTCGCGATTCCCATCGCCCGGCGCGCTTTTCGATAGCCCGCAGGACCCATATGGGCACCAGTAGGAGACGCGCTCCGGTCTTGGGCAACTATCACCGAGGGGACGCCGACGAAGCGTGCCACCGCGGCTATGCAGCAAGGATCGTCGCCTCCGCCTGTCCCGTCCCCGCGGAGGTAGGTCACATGCGTCGCGCACCTTTCCAGCAGGTCGCGAGCTCCGGGCCGAGTTGCATCACGCGAGCGCTGCACGGAGTTCCAGGCGTCGCCATTCCGGTCCCCATCGATCTCCGGGCCCGCAAACCTCCGGTACGACCCGGATTCCAGGCTCGAGAGCAGCAGGCTCATCCGGGAACGAAGCTCCTGTAGCGGGAATGTATCGTCGATCAGGCCGTGTTGCTTGAGGGTTTCCGGTCTTTGGACCCCCATTGGAAATGCCGCACCGGTGGTTAGCTGTACGACGCGCGGTCCCGAAAAACCCACGACTGCCCTGGGCATGCCAAAAGTGAGATGACCGAGCGAGCCCCACGATGCGAGCACCGCGCCGATCGTGGGATCGGTGAGATACACGACGTAAGGCAGGCCGGCGGACCGGAACTCGCGGACCGACTGCGCAAGTTTGATCATCTGGACCAGCGCTAGGACACCCTCCTGCATGCGAGCCCCTCCGGAGGCAGGCAGAGCAAGGACCGGCCAACCGCCGGCGAGGGCTCGTTCGAAGGCCCGAGCGATTCGTTCGCCCGCGGCGACCCCGATGCTCCCGCCGAGAAAGGGGAAATGGCCGGCAATCAGCCCCAGGGGACGCTCCTCGAGAAGCGCACTGCCGGTTACCACGGACTCGTTGCTCACCGATCCCCGGGCGGCCTCGGTGAGGCGCTCAGCGTATGGCTTGGAATCGACGAAGGACAGCGGGTCGGCGGAGACGATGTCATCGTCCCAGATCTCAAAACTTCCGGGATCCGCGACCGCTGCAATCAACCCCCATGCACCTGCCAGCGGAGCCTTGGTCAGTCGTGCGCGCGCCATGCAATGTAGTCTAGTGCCCTGGTGGTAAATTGGCTAATCCACCAGTCCAAACATCGTTTCCTCGACTACCGCATCAATCACGCGTTCCAGTTCTCGGGCTTCCAGTGCAGTAGCCGGACGTCGGCGACGACCTTGAGATGCTCTCGCATCGCTCGTGCCGCAGCCTTGCCATCTCCTCGCCGGATGGCGACGGCAATGCGACGGTGGGCAGTCAGCGACTTGGAAGGTCGACCCGGTTCCGACAGAGATTCCATGCGTGTCTCGTGGATGGAATGAGATAGGTAGTTCATGAGCTGGGCGAGAACCGCGCTCTTGGCCACAGCGGTGATTGCGGCATGGAATTCGGCGTCGCCGTCGGCCCCGATCCCTCCTCCCGCGATATCGGCCTCCATGCGTTCGAGCGCGCCGTCCATAGCCACAAGGTCCTGTTCGGTTCTCCTCAAGGCGGCGAGCTCAGCCAACTTGACCTCCAGGGCCTCGCGTGCTTCCAGGATCTCGGGCAGACGCCGACGCCGGTCCAGAAGCTTGTTGAGAGATTCCCCAGCGACCCCATGGCGGAGAAGGTAGATGCCGTCGCCGTGCCGCGAGTCGACAATCCCCTGCACCTCCAGGGCGACGATCGCCTGCCGAACGGAGGCGCGGCTCACCCCAAGGCGGTCGGAAAGCTCTCGTTCGGGCGGAAGCCGGTCACCGGGCTTGAGGGTCGCCTCAACCATGTATTTGAGGAGCCGGTCGACTAAATCCTCGTAAAGGCGCGTGCGCACCGGGGGCCTCAAGGCCGACTCGGTCGTCTTGGATTCTTCGGGATTGCGGGTCAGATGCGTCTCCAGGCGAAATTGACTGTTCTTGCAACAACCCAGCCTAAATGGTTTGGTGGCCTTGCCAATTCAATGGCCCAGTCCATTCAATTCCGAGGTTCGCGGCTCGGTTCCCCTTGTCGTCGAGCAGCTCCTTGCTGGTGCCTTCGGTCTTGACGCGGCCGGTCTCGATCACACAGCGCCGGTCCGCGACGGCCACGAAAATGAACGCTTGGCTGAGAATGCCAGCGTATAGGGATGGGGCGCCACGACCAAGGTCAGTGCGTTGACCTCGCCTCTGCGCCCCCCCTTCTGCAGATCTACGCACCGATCACGTCTCTGCGCCCGTCTCCGGATGCACGACCTCGATGTCGCCCCCCATGGCCAGAGCCTCAACCTCGGCCCGAGTGTATCCGGCCACGGCGATCAAGACCTCTGCGGTGTGTTGCCCGATGAGCGGCGGCGGCATCCTTGCCTCAGTGCCCGCTCCATCCATCCTCCACGGGGGGCCCACCACCGATATGAGACCCGCGGCCGGGTGCTCGAGGTCCGACTTGAGCCCGCGGGCGAGCACCTGCTCGTCGTTGAAGACCTCGTCGAGCGTGCGGATCGGGCCGGAGGGGACGGCGGCGGCCTCGAGACGCGCGAGCCATTCCTTCGTCGTCCGCCGCTTCAGCAGCGGCTCGAGGATCGGGTCGAGCGCGGGGCGTTCCGTGAGCCTCTTGGAGTTCGTAGAGAAGCGCTCGTCGGCCGCGAGGTCGGCAGATCCGAGCGCGTCACAGAACCGCCGCCACTGGGCGTCGTTGCCGACGCTCACGTTCAGGTAGCCGTCCGCCGTCTCGAAGGTCCCGTACGGGGAGATCGTCGGGTGCTGGTTCCCCTGCCTCGTGGGTGCCTTCCCGGTGGCGAAGTATCTGCCGGCCTGGAAGGTCAACAGAGCGATCACCGAGTCCTGCATCGCTACGTCGACGTAGCGGCCCTCTTCGGTTCGCTCCCTTTCGTACAAGCAGGCGACAACCGCGTGGGCGCCGAACATGCCGGCGACGATGTCGGAGATCGGAACTCCCACCTTCACGGGAGGACCGTCGGGGAACCCGGTGATGCTCATGAGCCCCGCCGTTCCCTGGACGATCTGGTCGTACCCCGCGCGCGGCTCGCCCTCCTGCCCGAAGCCGCTTATCGAGCAGTAGACGAGCCGGGGGTCGCGCCCTCTCAGCTCGTCCGGTCCGAGCCCGAGCTTCGCCATCGTGCCGGGGCGGAAGTTCTCGACCACGACGTCGGATCGCGCCGCCAGGTCGAGCGCAGCCCTCAGCCCGCCCTCGGACTTGAGGTTGAGGGCAACGCTCTTCTTGTTGCGGTTGATCGACAGGAAGTAGGCCGATTCCCCTCCGATGAAAGGGGGCCCCCAGTGACGGGTATCGTCACCCCGCCCGGGCACCTCGAGCTTGATCACCTCGGCCCCGAGGTCGGCGAGCACCATCGTGCCGTACGGCCCCGCCAGGGCCTGCGTGAAGTCCAGAACCCGGATACCGCTCAACGGCAGAGGACCGGCTTCTCCCTCGCTCAACCCGCTCCCCCTCCCGCTCGGCCGGAGCCCACCAAGCCAAGGGATCCTAACCGCGTGGGCCGCGCACGCTCCGCGGGTGCCTTTCCGACGCTCTACTCACGAAATGAACGAGGACCCCGCACGTGCTCCTCGGATGCAAGAACGCGATCTCGCTGCGGCGCGACCCGGGCCGGCCTCGCTCGTCGATCGGCGCCGCTCCCGCTTCGCGTGCCGTGCGAAGCGCGGCCTCGATGTCCTGCACCCTGAAAGCGAGATGGTGCAGCCCCGGTCCCCGAGCCTCGACGAACCGTCCGATCGCGCCACGATCGCCTCGGGTGGAGCCTCCGGCGCTTACGCGAGCCAAGTCCGGACGCGAGCCGGGCACCTCCTCGAGGAACTCGAGCTCGCAGTCGCCCACCGTGATGAAGCAGACCCTGAGCCCCCCCACGAGCTCCGCCGGGCGCTCGTGGTACACGACGCCGTACTTGTCGCTGACGAACGACTCCACGGCGACGAGGGCCTCCGTGTCGGTCTGGCTGCTTTCGATCCGAAATCCCATCCGCTCGCAGAAGATCTCCCGAGCGACGCCGTTGTCGGCCGACGCGATGCCCACGTGGTCCATCCCTCGGACGTTCGTTTCGGCGGGCTCGCGCCCGGCCTCCTCGGATCGGGTGGCTATCTGCACGCGAACCCCGGTGGTCATCCGAGGATCGAGCCAGACCCCCCGCGCGCCGCTCGTGGCCACGAGCCCGCGCAACGTTTCACCGGCGCCAAGAGCGGCCGGTTCCTCCGCAGCGAACCCGAGATGGTGCAGACCCTCGCGGGCGGCACCCTCTGCGGCCGGATGACCGCGTCCGATGAGCTCGAGCCGGGTCTGTCCCACCACGATGGCCGCCGTGTCGGAAGAAGCAAGCGGGATCTCGGCCGGCAGCCCGAGCACGGCGCCGAGGCGCTCGGCTGCACCGGCGGGGTCGTCGAACACGAGCCCGACGTGATCGAGGTTCATTGGGTCCATCGCGGCCTCAGCGCTATCGGGAAATAACCTTGCCGGTATGCTCTCACCTGTCTGCGTCACCTTCGACGTCTACAGTGCTCTGGTCGACTCGCGCCGCGGCGCCACCGCCGCATTCGCCGAGCTGGCGCATCGGCACGCCTGGAATGTGGACCCGGAGGAGCTGTTCGACGGGTGGGATGCCCGCAACAAGGCACTCCAGGCAACGATCAAGCCCTTCGCGACGTACAAGGCTCTGGCTCGCAGGGCCCTGGAGGACACCTACGAGGAGCTCGAGCTCGACGTCGACGCCGCGGCCGATACCGAATACCTGTTGTCGACGATCGATCGGTGGCCTCACTATTCCGACGTCCCCGAGGGCGTCGGCTCAGTGGCCGAGGGCTTCCCCGTTGCCCTTCTCACCAATATCGACGACGACCTGCTGGCGCGCACCGACGTCGGCTTCGCGTTCGAGCGCGCGGTGACGTCTCAGCAGGCGCGCTGCTACAAACCTCATGAGCGCATCTATCGCTATGCGGAGGCGGTTCTCGGGACACCGCTGCTGCATGTTCCCGCCTCACCCCGGGACGTCGAGGGATCGATCGAGGCGGGCCTCGAGATCGTAAGGATCAAGCGACCGGTCCAGTCCCTTGCCCCCGGCTCGCCCCCGCCGGAGCTCGAGATCGACGACCTGCGCGAGCTTGCCGGGCTGCTGTCATGACGATCCTGGTGGGGTTGGTGGTCACCGGAGTCGACGTGATGGCCCCCTCGGGAGGAGAGGGCGGAACGTGAGCGTCCGCATCGAGCGACCGGAGCCTCACTTGACGGCCCTGATAATCGACCGGCCCGAGCGCCGCAACGCCTTCGACACCGACACCGCCCGGCGCCTCGCCGATGCGTTCGGCGGGATCGGCCCGGAGGTGCGCGCCCTCATCGTTCACGGCGCCGGTGGACATTTCTGCTCCGGCGCCGATGTCAAAGAGCGTGAGGGGATGACCGACGAACGGTGGCAGGAGCAGCACCGCCTGTTCGAGGTCGCCTTCTCCCGGCTGAGAGCCGTCGCGGCGCCCGTCGTCGCCGCGGTCGAGGGCGTGGCTCTGGGGGGAGGGTTCGAGCTCGCGCTCTCATGCGACCTCATCGTCTGCGGGCGCTCGGCGCGCTTCTCGTTCCCCGAAGTGACCCGCGGCATCGTCCCCGGGCTCGGGGGCATGGCTCTCCTCGCCCGCCGGGCCGGACCGGGCCGGGCCAAGGAGCTCGTGCTGACCGGGCGGATCCTGGCGGCGGAGGAGGCGGCGGCCTGGGGTGTCGCCAACCTGGTGGTCGACGACGGCGACACGATGGCCCACGCCGTGGCCCTCGCCTCCACCCTCGCCGCCAACGCCCCGGTCGCGGTGCGAGAGGCGAAGAAGGCGATCGAATCAGGCTTCGGCCGCAACCTGGAGGAGACCGTCGAGATGGAGCTGGAAGCGTATTCCCGGGTCGTGCCGACCGAGGACCGCCGGGAGGGCATACGGGCCTTCAACGAGGGGCGCCCCGCTCGCTTCAAAGGGAGATGACGTTGCCCGACCTCACCTTCGAGGAGCAGGCCATCGTCGACGTCGTGCGCGATTTCGTGGACGAAAGGGTCCGCCCGGTAGCGCGCGACCTGGAGCACGCCGACGCTTATCCGGAAGAGCTCATCGACCAGATGAAGTCACTCGGCGTCTTCGGGCTCGTCATCCCCACCGAATACGGCGGCGTCGGCCTTTCCACTACTTGCTTCGCCCTCGTCACCGAGGAGCTCGCCCGCGGGTGGATGAGCCTCGCGGGGGCGATGGGGGGTCACTCGGTCGTCGCCCGGCTCTTGGTTCGCTACGGCCCCGACGAGCTCCGGCGCCGGTACCTCCCTCGCATGGCCACAGGAGAGGTGAGGGCGACGATGGCGCTCACCGAGCCCGGAGGGGGTTCCGACCTCCAGGCGATGCGCACCACCGCCATGAAAAACGAAGACCGTTACGTCGTGAACGGCTCGAAGACGTGGATCACGAATGCCGAGCACGCCGGGGTGACCGCCCTGATGTGCAAGACGGATCCCCAGGCAGACCCCCCTTACAGGGGCATCAGCATCCTCTTGTGCGAGAGCGGGCCCGGGTTCTCCATATCGCGCTCCCTGAGCAAGCTCGGCTACAAGGGCGTCGAGAGCTGCGAGCTCTCGTTCGAGGACTACGAGGTTCCGGCCGGCATGCTGCTGGGCGGGGAAGAGGGAGAGGGCTTCGTGCAGATGATGCACGGGCTCGAGCTTGGACGGATCCAGGTGGCGGCGCGCGCCGTCGGCGTGGCCAAGGCCGCCTTCGATGCCGCCCTTCGATACTCGCAAGAGCGCACGGCGTTCGGGAAACCCATCCACGAGCACCAGTCGATCGCCAACTACCTCGCCGACATGGCGACGAAGCTGCACGCGTCGCGCCTTCTCACACTGGATGCAGCAAGGGTTTTGGACGAGGGAAGGCGATGTGATCTCGAGGCCGGGATTGCAAAGCTCTTCGCCTCCGAAGCCTGCATGCAGATATGCATGGATGCCATGCGGATACACGGGGCCTACGGCTACTCGACCGAGCTCGACGTCGAGCGCTACTTCCGCGACGCACCGTTGATGATCATCGGGGAGGGCACGAACGAGATCCTGCGAAACGTGATCTCCAGGGAGCTGGTCCGCCGCGACGGCATGGAGGATTAGCGGATCAGCTCGCGACCGGTGCGAACGTCCCCGCCTTGTACACCTGTCCGGGAAGCCCTCTATCGAGCACCCCTTCCATCCACTGCGCCACCGTAACGAGCGCACCGAGGTCGATGCCGGTGTCGATGCCCTCTCCGTGAAGCAGGTAGACGAGATCCTCCGTCGCTATGTTGCCGGTGGCGCGCGGCGCGAAGGGGCAGCCTCCGAGGCCTCCGATCGAGGCATCCACGACTGCCGCCCCCGCGTCCAACGCGACGAGCGCGTTCGCAAAACCGGTGTTGCGCGTGTTGTGGAGGTGAACGCCCACCACGGGGGTGAAGCTCGTAGCCTCGGAGACGATGCGGCGGACCTGCCTCGGCACCGCCACGCCGATGGTGTCGGCGAACACGACCTCCTCGAAGCCCTTGGACACGAGGCGCTCGGCACGCTCGAGGACGCGTTCGTAGAGAACCTCGCCTTCGAACGGGCACCCGAACGAGGTGGCGATCGTGACGGTTGCCCTGATGCCGTCCTTTCTTGCCCGCTCGGCGATGCCGGCGGCCGCCCCCAACGACTCATCCACCGAGGCGTTGGAGTTCCTTTGGTTGAACGTTTCGCTTGCCGCAAACGCGAAGTGGACCTCGTCGAGCCCACTTACAAGAAGGCGCTCGTAACCCTTCTCGTTCAAGGCAAGGCCTGCATAGGTGACGCCGGGCCGGCGGCGGATCCCCGCCACGACCTCCTCCGCCGCCGACATCTGCGGAACCCGCTTGGGGCTCACGAAGCTCACCGCCTCGATCCGCGGCAGCCCCGTGCCCGAGAGCCGGGTGACGAGCTCGGCGCGGACGGCCGGGCTCAGCACGTTCGGCTCGTTCTGCAGACCGTCACGCGGCCCCACGTCGCAGATCGTTACTCTCACAGCACGCCCTCCGAGACGAGCTCGTCGATCTCCTGGTCGGACAGTCCCACGAGCCCGCCCCACACGTCACGATTGTGAACGCCCGGCTCCCACTCCCCAGACCACCTTACGGCCCCAGGCGTGTCCGAGAACTTGGGCACCACTCCCGGGCCGACGAACCTGCCGGTCTCGGGATCGTCGTGGTCCACGAGCATGTCGCGCGCCCGGTACTGAGGATCTTCGAAGATGTCGGCGACCGAATACACGGGTCCGCATACGACCCCAGCCTCGTTTAGCACCGCGTCGATCTCCCGTGCGTCGTGGGCCGCGGCCCAATCGGCGACGATGCCCTCGATGTCGTCCTGGTTCTCGGCGCGAGCCGAGTGGGTCGAGAACCGTTCGTCCTGAATGAGATCGGGCCTGCCCATGGCCGTGCACAGCCGGCGGAAGACGGTGTCCTGGTTGGCCGCGATCACCACCCACTTCCCGTCTTTGGACCGGAAGAGGTTGGAGGGAGCAAGGCCCCTCAACCCGGTGCCGGACGGCTCGCGCACCTGCCCGAGCCGGTCGTACTCGGGCACGATGCTCTCGAGCATCGCGAAGCAGGATTCCATCAGCGACACGTCGACGACCTGACCGGTCCCCGTGGCGGCGCGTCGGTAGACCGCGGCAAGCAACCCCTGCACCGCGAACATCGCGGCAAGCGAGTCGCCGAGCGAGATCCCTGATCGCGGCGGCGGTTGTCCGGGAAACCCGTTGATGAACCGCAATCCCCCCATTGCCTCGGCAACCGAGGCGTAACCGGCTCGGTCCGAGTAGGGACCGGACTGCCCGTAACCGGAAACCCGCACTAGGATCATGGCCCGGTTTGCCTCTCGCAGCCTGTCGAAGCCGAGGTTCCAGCTCTCTAGCGTCCCCGGACGGAAGTTCTCGACGATCGCGTCCGACCGCTCCGCCAACCTCAGAAGCAGCGCAGGGCCCCCTTGCTTCTTCAGGTCGAGGGTGACGAGCTTCTTGTTGCGCGACTGAACCGGCCACCACAGAGCCCTTCCCTTGTAGTGGCCGCGCCCCCAATCCCGCATGGGATCCGGCTTCCCGGGAGGCTCCACCTTGATGACCTCGGCCCCCATGTCGGCAAGGAGCTTTCCGGCGAACGGTCCCGCGATGAGCGTCCCGAGCTCGATGACGCGCAGCCCCGCGAGGGGGCCTGCCGTGCCGGTATCTCCCGGAGGTCGCATGGTGTCCTCAGGCGTCACTCGAGACGTTGCTTCACGAACCTGAGGAGCCCCCCGACGAGGAGGATGTCGCGCTCCCGCGGCGACAGGTCCATGCGCAGCTCGAGGTCGTTCCCGGGGCATCGCGCCACGAGCCTCGTCGCTCCCGCCCCGACCGCGTCTCGAACCCCTTCGATGCTCCACTCGTCACCCTCGCGGGCCGAGGCGTAGTCGTCCTCACGCTCGAACGTGAGCGGAAGGAGGCCCTGCGCGATGAGGTTGGCGCGGTGGATCCGAGCCCAGCTCTTCGCAACGACTGCCCGGACCCCTAGATGGAGCGGAGACAGCGCGGCCTGCTCGCGCGACGAACCCTGCCCGTAGTTGTGGCCCCCGACGATGAAGCCTCCGCCCCAGGCCAGCGCTCGGTCATGGAAGCCGGGGTCGAAGCGCCGGAACATGTGCCGGGCGCACTCGGGGATGTTGCCCCACAGGCACATCCCCAGCACTCCGTCCGGAGCCATGTCGCCGGTCGAGACGTCGTCTCCCACGACGATCAGGACGCGCCCCTCGAGCTCGGCGGGGACGGGTCTGGTCTCGGGAGGGGGGACGACGTTCGGTCCCCGCACCACCTCGACGCGGCGCGAGTCGTCCGGGGAGGGCCGCACGACCTGGAGGTCGTCGATCTCGGGGTTCGGAGCCGACGGCGAGAACGCCGGGGGACCCCCGAGGTAACGAGGGTCCGTGATCTCGCCGGCAAGCGCGGTCGCCGCGGCGGTGGCCGGCGAGCAGAGATAGACCTCGTCGCCCGGCGTCCCGCTCCGACCGGGGAAGTTGCGATTGAAGGTCCTGACCGAAGCCCGCCCCACCGGAGGCGCCTGTCCCGCCCCGATGCAGGGCCCACACACCGGCTCTAGCATGCGCGCCCCTGCCGCCACCAGGTCATGGTACACGCCGCTTCGGGCGATCGAGTCGAGGACCTGACGCGACCCGGGGGTGACGGTCATCTGCACATCAGGATGCACGCCCCGTCCGCGCAGGACCGCGCCCACGATGCCGAGATCCTCGTAGGCAGAATTGACCGACGAACCCACGCACACCTGAACGACCGGGGTTCCCGTCACCTCGGTCACGGGGACCACGTTCCCCGGCGAGTGCGGCACCGCGATCAGCGGCTCGAGGGCGGGAAGGTCGACGACCTCCTGCTCGGCGTAGGAACAGCCCTCGTCGGCCTCGATGGGCGAGAAGTCCTCCGATCGTCCCTGCATCTCGAGCCAGCTCCGCACCCGCTCGTCGCTCGGGAACAACGCGGTCGTGGCGCCGGTCTCGACGATCATGTTGCAGATGGTCGCCCGTTCCATGACCGAGAGCGCGGCGGCCCCCTCACCGTAGAACTCGAATACCCGGCCGAGCCCGCCGCGCACGCCTCGCCGTCTCAGAAGCTCGAGGATGACGTCCTTGGCCTGCACCCAGGGGGCCAGCGCGCCGCGCAGCCCGACGCCGACGACCTGCGGCGGGTCCAGCACGAAGCCCTCACCGGCCATGGCCACCGCCACCTCGAGCCCGCCCGCCCCGATCGCCAGCATCCCCAGCGCCCCGCCCATGGTCGTGTGCGAGTCGGCCCCGACCAGGACGGCTCCCGGCCTGCCGAAGCGTTCCAGGTGCACGTAATGAGAGATGCCGTTTCCCGGACGTGAATAGTGACATCCGTAACGAGCCGCGAACGACTGGAGATAGAGATGGTCCTCCATGTTCCTCGAATCGACCGCGATGACGTTGTGGTCCACGTAGATGACGGCCAGGGGGACGGCGACGCGGTCGAGGCCGAGCTCTTCGAACTGGAGGCACGTCATCGTCCCCGTTGCATCCTCGATGAGCACCTGATCCACGCTCAGCGACGGCTCCTCACGTCGAAAAAGGTGATCGTCGAAGATCTTCTGGGTCAGATTGCGCGGCTGAGGCACGGAGATCACGCGTCACTATAGTAGGAAGGTGGTACCGAAAGACGACGACGCGAGCCTTGCCGGCTCCGCGCGCCGACTCGCGCTGGGCTCGGCGTTGACCAGGATAGCGGCACAGGCTCTCGGCTCGCGGATCCCAACGACGAGCAACGGGATGGGTCTGCTCCGTGCACCGGCCCTCCTGCAAGTCGATCCTGAACCACTCGAGCGAGCCCACCGCGTCCGCTTCAGGCAGCCATATCCGGGAGTCTCCAAGGCGTGCAGGAGGTCCACGGCAACCATCGCCTCGTCCTCGCGTGCAGCGCGCTCGACGTCACGGGAGCCGCACTCGGGGTGGTCTTCACGGTGTTGATCGAGGGACGCGCGCCACACGTCACCGTTGCACCCCCGGAGACTCCGATACCCGAGGCCTGGCACCCGGTTCGCGTCTCGGGGAATGACGGCTAGCAGACCGGCAACATCCAACTGGACAGCTGACGACAACCCCCGACATCATGTTGCGATGGCGACCAAGAAAACTTCGTCCCCGAGCACCATGGCTTCATGATCAGCCACATCCTGTCTCACATCGACTACATCGATGAGACTATCGAACAGCTCTCGGCGCGCATCGAAGAGGTGGTCGTCCCTTTCTCCCGAAAGGTGGAGCTGCTCGAGCGGCCAGACAACCACTGCGTCCAGGAGCCTGCGCACATCCTGCTGATCAAGGCCCTCGACCAGCAGCCGCGGCAATGCCGGCAAATCCGAACTCGGAGCTCGTACCCCGAAGACCAATCCCACCGACTCCGCGCCGAGACGGCCACGAAGGCGAGCACTTGCGCCGACGCGCGATCCAGCCACCCCCCGACGAGCTGAACGTCTTCTACGGGACGCTGCTCCGAGAGGGCCGGCGAGACGGCAAGGGCGGGCTGAGCCCCAAAACCGTTCACAACATCCACGTGATGCTCCACAAAGCCCTACACGACGCTGTCCGGTGGAACTACCTCCCGCGGAACGTTGCCGAGTTCGCCGACCCCCCGCGACAGACAGCGGGCAAGGCGATGAGTACCTGGACGCCGGAGGAGCTCAGGACCTTCCTGCAATTCGTCGAGGACAACCCGCTCTATGCGGCATGGGTACTGGCGGCGAACACTGGGATGCGACGCGGCGAGGTCTTGGGACTGCGGTGGCAAGACATCGACTTCGATCGGCGGCGCCTGGCCATCCGTCATACGATCATCTCGATCGACTATCGCGTCGAGATCTCCGAGCCGAAGACGGCGCGCGGACGCCGGTCGGTGGCGCTCGACGGCGGAACGGTCGCTGCGTTGAGGGCGCACAGGGCGGCACAGAATCAGGAGAAGTTGATGCTCGGGGAGGCATACCGAGACGCAGGGCTCGTCTTCTGCCGCGCCGATGGAACGCCGGTTCATCCCGACCGCTTCACTCAGATGTTCGACAAGCACGTCAAGGAGTGCGATCTGCCCCGGATCCGGCTACACGACCTGCGCCACACGCACGCGACGCTCGCCCTAGCCGCCGGCATCCATTCGAAGGTCGTCAGTGAACGACTTGGTCACTCGACCGTCGCATTCACGATGGACGTCTACAGCCATGCGATTCCCTCGATGGAGGCAGAGGCCGCCGAAACGATCGCGAAGTTGGTTCGGGGGGATCGTTCTGGCGCCTGATCGGAAGCTCTTATTCACGAAGCACGCTAGACAGCGGATGCTCGACTGGGACGTCTCGGTGGTTGCGCTCCGACGGGTGATCGACAACGGCGAGGTCATCGAGGACTATCCAGACGATGAGCCCTACCCCAGCCGGCTGATACTCGGCTGGGACGAGCGGCGGCCTCTGCATGTGGTCGCGGCCGACCAGACTGAAACCGAGGAAACGATCGTTGTCACGGTCTATGAACCCAACCGGTCGCAGTGGGAGAATGATTTCCGGACAAGGAGCGACAGATGAAGTGCGTGATCTGTAAAACCGGCGAGACCAAGCCAGGCAAGGCCACGGTCACCCTGAACCGAAACGGGTCGACCGTCGTCTTCAAGGACGTCCCGGCCGAGATCTGCACGACCTGCGGTGAGGACTACACCGACGAGGAAGTCACGGAAAGACTCCTAGAGCTCAGCCGAGAGACGGCTGAGACCGGGGTGGAGGTGGCTGTCCATCACTACGTGGCCTGACCCTATGAAGCTGCATGTCGGAGTGTTCCACGACAAGGTAACGGGCCAGTGGGGTTACGAGGTCCCGTCCATGTCCATCATCGGGACCGGCTGCAACAGCCGCGAGGAAGCGGAGAGGTTGGTTCTGGATGCCATCGAGTTCACCTTGTCAGAGGACCAGGAGCCCTCGGAAGGCTCAACATCCGCGTCGTTGTCGCCGACGATCAGGCGCTCGTGCGGGCGGGCTTCCGAAAACTGCTCGAGTCGGAGCCGGACATAAGGGTGGTGGGCGAAGCAGCAGACGGAGTCGAGGCGGTGGAAAGGACGCGAAGCCTGAATCCTGATGTAGTCCTTATGGACATACGGATGCCGACGCTCGACGGCATCGAAGCCACACGGCTCATAGTGGCCGCAGCAAAGACGACTCGCGTCGTGATGCTCACGACGTTCGATATGGACGAGTACGTGTTCGAGGCGCTCAGGGCGGGCGCCAGCGGCTTCCTGCTCAAGGCGTCGCCGCCCGAGTCGCTGATAGAAGCAGTGCACATCGTGGCGGAGGGTGATGCCGTGCTGGCCCCGTCGATCACACGGAGACTCATCCAGGAATTCGCACGGAGACCCACTCCGGACTCCCCGCCGTCGGGCGAACTCACCAAGCTCACACCTCGTGAGCTCGATGTGCTCCGACTGCTCGGGCGGGGACTGTCCAACTCCGAGATCGCGGCGGAGCTCTTCGTCGGCGAGGCAACGGTAAAGACACACGTCGGAAACGCCCTGATGAAGTTGGGTCTCAGGGATCGGGCGCAGGCGATCGTCTTCGCGTATGAATCGGGGCTGGTCCAGTCGGAGCGGCGAGATTCCGAAAGCTAGATCCAGGACATGAGTGAGTCGCCGACCTGACGCAGTCGAGTGTCATCGAGTCGGGCCGGACGACCCAGGCTCGACAAGACCGGACTCATAGGCGAGCACAACCGCCTGAACCCGATCCCGAAGACCGAGCTTCGAGAGGATCCGCGCCACATGGGTCTTTACCGTTGCTTCGCTGAGATAGAGCTCATCGGCTATCTCGGAGTTCGACAACCCCCGCGCCACCCATCGCAGAACCTCCCCTTCACGGTCGGTCAGAGCCTCTAGCTCGTCAGGCCGGTGGTCACCAGGGAGTGGTCTGCTCACGAACCGTTCCACGAGACGGCGCGTGATCGATGGGGACAGGAGAGAGTCCCCCTCGCTGACCATCCTGACGGCGGCAACGAGTTGCTCTCGTGGAGTGTCCTTGAGGAGGAAGCCGCTCGCACCGAGCCTCATCGATTCGTACACGTATTCGTCGAGATCGAACGTGGTTAGCATCAAGATGCGCGGTGCCGGGGTTGTCGCCATCAAGTGCCTGGCCGCTTCTATCCCATCCATCCGCGGCATCCGAACGTCGAGGAGCAATACATCTGGATGAAGCTGTCGCGCCAGCTTGACGGCCTCCGCTCCGTCCGCCGCTTCCCCTAGAACCTCGATGTCGTCGTTTGATTCGAGAATCGCGCGAAAACCGGCGCGCACGAGGGCTTGATCGTCCGCAATAAGAACCTTGATCATGGCTCATCACCGAGAGGCAGCCTCGCCCGCACGACAAACCCACCTGAGTCACGCGGGCCGGCGTGCAGCTCGCCGCCGCAAAGAGCAACCCGTTCTCGCATGCCAACGAGGCCTTGGCCGTGGCCGCGGTGGGAGACACCTCCTCCACCCCCAACGTCGGTCACCTCAACCAACAGAGCTGTCGGTTCGAAGCAGAGCCGGACCGTCGTCGCGACGGGCCCCGCATGCTTGAGGGTGTTCGTGAGAGCCTCTTGCACGATGCGGTACGTGCTGAGGTCCGCCGCCGGCGGTAGGGGGCGCGGGCGTCCCTCCATCTTCAGGTCGATCTCCAGTCCCAACTTGGTCATCTCGTTGATCAGGTCTGGGATGCGCTCGAGGCTAGGTTGTGGCTCGAGGTCCTCGGATTTGTCGGCGTCAGACTTCAGCACCCCGAGCGCGTGTCGCAATTCACTCAAAGCCACCCGACCCGTCCCTTGAATCGACCGCAGCGACCGCCTCGCCTCGCTCGGATCGCTCTGGAGCAGGGCATCCCCCGCTTCCGCTTGAACCACCATGACGCTGACACTGTGGGCCACGACATCGTGTACCTCTCGTGCGATACGAGCTCGTTCCTCCGCCGCAGCGAGGGCCGCACGAGAGCTCGATTCGCTCTCCAGTTGGCGGTTCTTCTCTTCGAGAGCCGCCGCTTCGATTCGGCGTTCCCGTACCGCCTTCCCTGCGAGCCAGGGAACCAGCATGAGCAGGACCTGAGCCGGCCCGACCGCATCCGAACCAGCAGGCTGAACCTCAGCGAAACCCACGACCGGAACGGCCTGCAACACCAGACCTGCGATCGCCCGCCACCCATGGGCGTGTGCGGCCACCGAGTACCCACTGAAGACCCAGGCGACGAGCAAACCCGGGAGGTTGACGTGCTCCACAGAGAGCACCGTCAAGGCGTTGCCGCCCACCACAGCTGCGTGCACGACCAGAGGTGCTCGCCGTCGCCAGGCGAGAGGCAGTGTGCCGACAGCTCCGCCCAGCATCGCCAGCGTCATCTCGGAAGGGGCGATGTCGGTGGGGAGGATGTTCACCGTGGTCAAGACGAACAGGGATGCGGCGAGAAGGGGATCCAGCCAGCTCTCTCTTCGCTCGCTTACCTTGCTCCATCGCGCTTTCACCGGGACAACTTAGTCCCCTCCCCTGGCCTGGAGCATCGCTCTCACGGAGTACATGTCGAGAGCAAGGTCAACCCACAGAGGTATGCGAAACAGCCCGCGGGCGGATGACGTTAGGAAGCCACAGCCTCAGGCTTTGCACCGACATGAATGCCGAGACAGGAGGAGATCGATGGAGCAAATGAGCACGTGGCAGAAGCTTCTGTTGGGGGCATCCATAGCCCTCATCGGCCTTGAAGTGATCAGCGCCTTCATCCTTGAGGCTCCGTTTGCGGCGGTGGGCTACGCGATCCTACTTTCAGCGGGGGTTGTGTGGATGATCAGGAGCGACTCGCGGGGGCCTGCCGTCTATCTCGGCGTGCTGCTCCTCATCGAGTTGCTACTGGTGCCGTCGTTCGCGAGCCAGCCGGCCTCCGAGACCGGCGGCTGGGCGCTGCTGGCGCCTGTTCTCGGCGCCTGCATTGTCGGTGTCGCCGGCGCGGTTGGCTCCTTGCGAACGGGAGTTGAGCCTCAGCGGATTCGATAAGCAGCAACACATCGAGCGGAGAGGTCGTCTCGCCGACGACCTCTCCGGACGCGTCCCCAGTCCTCTGTGTCCTTCTTGTAGGTGTGTCCACTCACCTCCTCCCCCTTCGAACAAGTAAGCGGGGCGGCTTCCAACATCAAGCGGACCGGAAGCGTCTGGGGCTCAAGCAACGCGCCGAGCTCATCGTGCCCACGGGGATCTGGGAACCTCAAAGCCGCCGCTGATGACAAGTCGCCGCCGCGAAAGCCCAAGTCGGCCCTGCACAGATGTAGAGAGTGCCTTGCCGGGGGCACCAACAGATGGGCAACTGATGTTCGCGGCATCCAACATCAGCGGTTCTCGGGCGACAGCTCAGGAGGTTGCAGCGCCTCGACGGTCTCTTTCTGGGAAAGCCACTCCTCGTCGGTCATAGCAAGGACCCTGAGCCCGATCCAGCCCGAACCCACGATCAGCAGGGTGTGGGCAACGAGGTTGACCGGCTTGATGCCCGCGATGGCGCCTGCCGCGTCGACGACGAGGAACACGGCGATCAATGCCGCAGCGAGCCGGGGCGCGGATCTCGTTCGCCAAAGAGCCAGCGCGAGCAGCAAGGTTCCGAGGAACATGCCGACGAGGAATAGGGCGAGGACGCTCGCTCCGCCTGCGCTGGCCTCGAATCCTTCGATGATGTGAACGGCCGCGGTCTGCCCGACATCCTGCTTAACCATCTCAAGGAAGGCGATGTCGGCTCCGTGCATGGCTGAGTATCCGACAACCCCGATTAGCGCCAGCCCGCCACCGACGAGTCCGAGCCGCGGCGCGCCCGAGCGAACCAGGTGTGCCAGGCCCAGCGCGATCGGGACGAACAGGACGGTGGCGAGCAGCCCGACGAGGATGCTCGCCAGACGGCCATCCGGGTTGGATGCCATGGCCGCGATGTGATCGGCGACGACGGTGCCGCTCTTGGGGTCCAAGAGATGCTCGATCAATCCTGCGACGGGCTGGATCACAAGCGCAACCCCGACGACCGTGGGGCCGAAGAGAGACGATCGGTGCATCAGCTAGCTCCCGTAGTTCAAGACGGCTGCGGTCGGGGCAACCGGCTCGTTAGTCGTCTCGGCTCGACGAAGTCGCCACGCGAGCACCAACATCCACGAGAGCCAGGTCGCGGCAAACAGCCGCTGGGCCATTCCGAATGCAGCTTCCTCCAGCGCGGGGACCAAAAAGAAGGTGCACGTGGCGGCCACGGCCCACCCCAGTGAGTACCGAGCGAACCGCGTCCATGCAGGCTCCCTCCGGAAGACTCGGACGGACAAGAACATGGCAACGACAACGAGGACGAACAGAGTTATGCCCACGATTTCGTGGATCTGGCTCTCGATGGTGGCCGCGGAGGCGCCGTTGGTCTTGAAGACTCCAGATAGGACCCCAAGGACCCCGGCCACAATTAACAATCCCGGAACCGCCCGGGTTGCCCCGAAGAACCGTCGGACGGCAACACCGAGCGCCAGAACGCCGGTTCCCAACGAGAAGAACGCAAGAGTCATGAGCCCGCCGTAGCGCCCGAGTGCCAGCTCGCTCATCGCTTGGTCCACGGGATCGTAGCCATCCCCCTTCAAGAAGGGCAGAAGGACGACGAGTGCGACGAATAATCCGATACCGAGGGTCGCCAGCGTAGCGAGTTGCCTTCGGTCGGTGATGGTGGTCAAGGACATGACTGCATATCTCCCTTCATCATCGGTAGCGTCGGCTCGAACGCTAGGGAATGGTTGGGGCCTTGTCGTCATTCCGGGGCACGATTCTCGAGGCGACCGTCGTTGCTCGGTCGTCTCTCACGTCATCAGGTTGGAGGATGAGCGTCGTCCCCGCGATGGATGTGCTCACAAGTCGTCTTGGCTAACTTGTACCTATGCAGCGCGCGCTCTCGTTTCTTCGTTACCTGCCGGCTCGCTCTGACCTGACGCTTCCCGCGGTCATCGCCCTCGTCGGCCAGATCGAGGTGTGGGTCCCCGAATTCCCCCTCTCGCACATGGTCGGGCCCAAGCCGGTCAACGCTGCCGGTTATCTCCTGGCCGCGCTGGCCTTGCTGTGGCGGCGCAGGGCGCCCATCGGCGTGCTCGCCTTCATCGCGACCGTGTCATCGGTTCAGTACCTCTTGATCGGAGCCTCAGAGGGTCTCGGCAGCTTCTTGCCGCCGCTGATCTCTCTGTACTCGGTCGGCCGCCACTCCAAGCCACAGAGCCTGATCGTGGCCGGCCCACTGGGTCTGCTGGGTGTGGCCGTGCACGAGCTGCGCGATCCGATCTTCGAGCTGGGTGGGCCCGCCATCACCTTCTGGCTGGTGCTGGCCGCGGCCTGGCCGCTGGGGCAGGCCTTCCGCACCCGCCAACTGCACGCGGACCGGCTTGCCGACCGAGCGACCCTGCTAGAGCGGGAGCGTGAAGTGCATGTGCGCGACGCCATCGCACAGGAACGGAACCGGATCGCCCGGGAGCTTCACGATGTTGTCGGCCACGGCCTCAGTGTCATCGTCGTACAGGCCCTTGCGGCGATGGGCAAGAGCGACAGGGACGGGGGGACGGACGTGCGCGATCGGCTCGACGCGATCGAGGAGACCGCGAGGCAGTCCTTGGCCGAGATGCGACGGCTCGTGGGGCTCCTCGACAGGGACGAGGACCCGTCGCGCGGTCCTCAACCACGGGTGGCTGAGATCGAGGGATTGATCGAGCAGACGCGTGCGGCGGGTCTGCCGGTCGAGTTCACCGTGGAAGGTACCGAAGCATCGCTGTCTCCGGGCCTCGATCTCACCGTCTACAGGATCGTCCAGGAGGCGCTCACCAATATCCTGAAACACGCAGGTCCGACCGACGCGTTCGTGACGATCCGCTACAGCGCTTCGGCCCTGGAGGTCGAGGTGGCAGACAATGGTGCCGGAGGCATCACCAGGGATGAGAACGGGCGAGGACTGATCGGCATGCGCGAGCGAGTCTCGTTATACGAAGGAGAATTCCACGCGGGCCCACGACCCGAGGGAGGCTATCTGGTCCAGGCGCGACTTCCGATCCGGGAGAAGGCCCCTTGATCCGAGTGCTGATCGCCGATGACCAGGCCTTGGTACGTGACGGTTTGCGCGCGATCGCCGAGCAGGAAGACGATATCGAAGTGGTCGGTGAGGCAACCGAAGGCGGGGAAGCAATACGGTTATCTCGCGAGCTGTCGCCCGACGTAGTCCTCATGGACGTCCGCATGCCCGGCTTGGACGGCATCGAGGCGACCCGGCGCCTCCTGAGCGATCCGGATCCCCCGCGCGTGCTGATGCTGACTACCTTCGATCTCAACGAGTACGTGTACGAAGCTATGAAAGCGGGCGCCAGCGGTTTCCTTCTCAAGGACATGAGACGCGGACAACTCACCCAGGCCATCCGTACGGTTGTTGCGGGTGAGGACCTCGTCGCGCCGTCGATCACCCGCAGACTGATCGAGGAGTTCTGCCGACGCCCTTCTCCCAAGTCCGGTGCTCCGGCCGATCTCGCGGGCCTGACCTCACGGGAGACCGAGGTGCTCACGCTCATGGCACGGGGCCTATCCAACTCTGAGATCGCGGGATCCCTCGTGATCGGTGAAACGACCGTCAAGACGCACGTGGCCCGCGTCCTGACGAAATTGGAGCTTCGAGACAGAGTTCAAGCCGTGGTCTTTGCGTACGAGTGCGGACTCGTTCGTGCCGGTGACCGCGACGACGAGGGCAACGGACTCGATGCGAGCACCGAAGAGGGTGGGTGATCTGGCCTCAACCTTCTCTTTCTTGGGAGATGTGGTGACGTCGGGGCCTGTGATTCGGTCCGCTTTTGGTCAGCTTCGTCCATCTCTCATTTGATGTCATAAATCGCTGACATCTCAAGCCGAGAACCCGGATACAAGCAGTGGCGTAGCGCGTTGGGACACGTGCTCGATCCGAAGCCCTACTGGAGATAACGGCCTAAGCTCTTGAAGACGAGGAGCTGGGGGTACGGTTCCATCGACTGCATCGTTCGGCGAAGATCAGACAGCGAGCTGTACGCGATTTCCCTCGGCGCGCCCTCGCGAAGGGGTGAGTTACAGCGCACAACACGAGGACCCGCTGCGAGAAGTTTGCCTCGGATTCGCGGCCATCTACGATCGGGTCGTGCTCTAGCCGGTCAACTCCGCCGTCAATGAGATATCGACCGCAGCGAGCGCCTGGGATACGGGGCAGCCCTCCTTGGCCCCCTCCGCGGCCTCGGTGAAGCTCTCCTTCGAGATCCCGGGAACGGTGCCCCGGACGTCTAGTTGGATGCCTGTGATGCCGACGCCCCCCTGGAACCCGACGGTAGCCCCGACCTCGAGACGCTCCGGCGGTGTACCCGCCTCGCCAAGAGCGTGGCTCAACGCCATCGAGAAACAGGCCGCGTGCGCCGCGGCGATCAACTCCTCGGGGCTCGTCCTCCCTTGAGGCTCTTCGGTCCGCGACGCCCACGTCACCTCAAGGTCCTTGATCACCCCGCTGGACTCGAACGTCACGTGGCCCGTACCGTCGGCGAGTCCACCCTCCCAGACGCATCGCGATCTCCGCTCTGTAGCCATCGCATCCTCCTCACGACGCTGGCTGACCAAAAGGGAAACCTAATCCCGCTCGGCGCAGAGGCCCAGCTCGGTCTGCTCGCCGGCAGAAGCGCTCGGCACGTTTTCCAATCACGTTTTTCGGCGTTAGCAAAACAGTGGGTGGCCTGCATCCCGGAAAAAGGGAAGGGCCCTGTTACCAGGGCCTTTGTAGTTGCAGGGGCGGGATTTGAACCCGCGACCTCCGGGTTATGAGTCCGCCGGGAGGGTGTTTTCGTCGTTTCTCAACGTCTGTCGTTGAGCGCGTCTTACCTGCTCGGGGGCATCTTTCGGCCGGGTCGCGGTTGCCGGCCTTTTCCATCGTTTTTCGCCCTCGCGTGTCCAACGCGTGTCCAAGGCGGCTCCCCTACGGGGATCAATCAGGGGATTAGCCAGACCGAGGCTTCTTGATTTCGACCGCCGCGAACTGTGCGTCCGCGGCGAGCGGGAGACGGTCGAACGAGGCACACACGCTTACCCTATTCCGGCCGCGCGTCCAGGGGAGGCGGACCGGACACTGTGCGCACCCCCTACTTCTTCCAGCGCTGCCTCTTACTGTGGCCAGCCGGCGCTGGTCGTTCATAGGATGATCCAGACATACGTATCTGCCTGCTCGGTCACAGAAGAGCTCAATTGTGGAGGTGGCGGGACGATGTGTGAACCGCATCGGCGTCTTCAAGGCGCTGTATCAGGCGTTCCCTCGTGACTAGGGGCGGTCAGGTGCCGGGCGTTCGTCAATCTGCCCTTTGGGTTCGCAGGGTCGGCAGGTCGAACACAACCGAAAGCCAGGTCCGTCCCTGGCCGAGGACGTAGCGGAAGCGCCGGTTCGTCTCTCGGCAGACCCGAATCCCGCGTGCCGGCGCATCGTCCACAGCCGCTCGCGGTACATGTCCGGGTCGATCCCGCGAGTGAATGCGGTTTTCGCCCGAGAGTTCTGCATCCTGGGACGCATACGCCGGCTCTGTCTCGATACCAGGTCGGTGCGCCGTTCTTGGTCCATTCCAGCGTGGTGGCTGGCGAGGGGCCGGTTAGGATGCGCGCCGTATGGCGACGGTAGACGATCCGGAAGGCCTCGCGGAGTCGAGATCACAGGGCCCGAGGTTCCAAACGCTCAGACGGGACGCGTGGTGGCGGCCCATGCTTGTGACCATCGCCGTGTTGCTGGGATTCATCGTGTACGGGACCTGGGTTGCGTTCACGAACGAGAACTATTTCGTCGATCCCTATGTGTCTCCGTTCTACTCGCCCTGTCTCGCCAGCAACTGCGAGCACGCGACGCTCCCGGTGATCGGCGACTGGTGGACGTTGTCGCCGGCGTTGTTGATCCTCCCCTTCCCCCTCGGCTTCCGCCTGACCTGCTACTACTACCGCAAGGCCTACTACCGCTCCTTCTGGCTCTCGCCACCGGCGTGCTCGGTGGTCGAGCCGCACCGCAGCTACACCGGAGAGACGCGCTTCCCGCTGATCCTCCAGAACGTCCACCGCTACTTCTTCTACCTGGCGCTGCCGTTCCCGATCATCCTCTTCATCGACGGGATCAGGGCCTTCTTCTTCCCCGACGGTTTCGGCATGGGGCTCGGCACGCTGATCCTTCTGACCAACGCCGTTCTGTTGGGCGCGTACACGATTTCGTGCCACTCGTGCCGGCACCTGTGCGGCGGGCACGTCGACGTCTTCTCGAGGTCACCGCTGCGCTACAGGTTCTGGCAGTTCGTCTCGAGACTGAACATTCGCCATGGAGAGATCGCCTGGGTCAGCCTATTCGGCGTCGCCCTCACCGACGTCTATGTTCGTCTGGTGGCGACCGGTGTGATCAGCGACCCGAGGCTCTTCTGATGGCAGACCACGAGGTGCACGAGTTCGACGTGATCGTCATCGGCGCCGGAGGTGCGGGGCTGCGCGCCGCGATCGAGGCCCGCGCCCAGGGAGCGAAGACGGCGATCGTCTGCAAGTCGCTCCTCGGCAAGGCCCACACGGTCATGGCCGAGGGCGGGGTCGCCGCCGCGCTGGGCACGGTCTATCCCGAGGACAACTGGAAGGTCCACTTCCGCGACACCATGCGCGGCGGCAAGATGCTGAACAACTGGCGCCTGGCTCAGATCCACGCCCAGGAGGCGCCGGAGCGAGTGCTCGAGTTGGAAGAATGGGGCGCCCTGTGGGACCGGACCGAGGACGGCCGCGTTCTCCAGCGAGACTTCGGGGGCCATCGCTACGCGCGGCTGGCCCACGTCGGGGATCGCACCGGGTTGGAGATGATCCGCATCCTCCAACACAAGGCCGTCTCCATGGACATCGCGGTCTTCATGGAGTGCACGATCGTGCGCCTCCTAAAGGACGGCGACCGCATCGCCGGGGCGTTCGGCTACTGGCGGGAGTCGGGGAAGTTCGTGGAGTTCAAGGCTCCCGCTGTGGTGCTGGCGACCGGCGGCATCGGTAAGGCGTACAAGATCACGTCCAACTCGTGGGAGTACACCGGCGACGGCCATGCGTTGGGGCTGTGGGCGGGAGCGGATCTCATCGACATGGAGTTCGTCCAGTTCCACCCGACGGGGATGGTGTGGCCCCCGTCGGTGATGGGCATCCTCGTCACCGAGGGCGTGCGCGGGGACGGAGGCATTCTTCGCAACGAATCCGGCGAACGCTTTATGTTCCGCTGCATCCCCGAGATGTTCAAGGCAGAGACCGCCGACACCGAGGAGGAGGCCGACCGCTGGTTCACCGATCGGAAGGGCGCCCGCCGTCCTCCGGACCTTCTCCCGCGCGACGAGGTTGCTCGTGCCATCGTCGCGGAGATCAAAGAGGGGCGCGGAACGCCTCACGGTGGTGTCTACCTCGACATCGCCTCTCGCCGCGATCCCGACTACATCACGCGTCGACTCCCCGGGATGTACCACCAGTTCAAGGAGCTGGCGGACGTGGACATCACGAAGGAGCCGATGGAGATTGGCCCGACGTGTCACTACGTCATGGGTGGGCTCAAGGTGGACGCCGAGACCGCCGCCGCCACCGTACCGGGGCTGTTCGCCGCGGGCGAGGTGGCGGGAGGGATGCACGGCGCCAACCGGCTGGGGGGCAACTCCCTCTCGGACCTGCTCGTTTTCGGGCGGCGCGCCGGCCTGCACGGGGCGGGGTACGCCCGCTCGATCGGCGCTCGTCTCGAAGCCACATCTGATCAGTGTGAAGAGATCGCCCGGGACGCGGTGCGGCCCTTCGATAGATCCGAGGGCGAGAACCCCTACGGCATCCAGAAGGAGCTTCAGGACACCATGCAGACGCTCGTGGGGATCATCCGCACCGAGGAGGAGCTTTTGAAGGCTCTCGACAGGCTCGGCGAGCTGAAGGAACGGGCCACCCACGCGGTGGCGGAAGGCAACCGTCTCTACAACCCCGGATGGCACCTCGCGCTGGATCTCAAGTCGCTCCTCACGGTGTCCGAGGTCACCGCCCTGGCGGCGCTGGAGCGGAAGGAGAGCCGCGGCGCGCAGACCCGAGACGACTATCCCAAGATGGACCCGGAGTTCGGCAAGGTCAACGTCGTCATCCGCACGAAAGACGGCGAGCCCTACGTGGATCAGGCGCCGCTCGAGCCGCTGCCGCAGGACCTGCGCGAGCTCGTCGAGGCGACGTGATGGCAGGCACCTCCACCGTGACGTTGCGGATCTGGCGCGGCGACGCCACCGGGGGCGGCTTCGAGGACCACGAGGTAGAGGTCTCCTCGGGAGAGGTGGTACTCGATGTGCTTCACCGCATTCAGGCGACGCAGGCCCCCGATCTCGCCGTGCGATGGAACTGCAAGGCGGGGCGGTGCGGCTCCTGCAGCGCCGAGGTCAACGGCATGCCTCGGCTCACGTGCATGACCCGCATGAACATCCTCGACCAGACCGAGCCGATCACGGTTGCCCCCATGAGGACCTTCCCGATCATCAAGGACCTCGTCACCAACGTCTCCTTCAACTACGAGATGGCGAAGCGGGTCCCGGCGTTCCAACCCAAGCCGAAGCCACCTGAGGGCTACCGGATGGCACAGCAGGACATCGAGCGGGTGCAGGAATTCCGTAAGTGCATCGAGTGCTTCCTGTGCCAGAACGTTTGCCACGTCATCCGCGATCACGAGGAGAACAAACCTCAGTTCGCCGGTCCCCGGCTCTTCATCCGCTACGCCGAGCTCGAGATGCATCCGCTCGACACCGGCGACCGCCGGGAGCTGCTCCAGGCGCAGATGGGGCTCGGCCTGTGCAACATCACCAAGTGCTGCAGCGAGGTCTGCCCGGAGGAAATCCACATCACCGACAACGGCATCATCCCGCTCAAGGAGCGAGTCGTGGACCGCCGGTACGACCCGATCGCCTGGCTCGGAAGGAAAATCAAGATGCGCCGGTCCGGCCGAGCCGAATAGACACGCGTCGTAACACTCACTGAGCGGACGGGAACCGGCACGACGCACGTCGCGGTCATGTGCGCGGAGACGCTGTGGTGGAGATGTCATCGTCGTTTGATCGCCGACGCTCTGGTTGCCGGAGGGCACCAAGTCATCCACCTCGGGGTCGGGAAAGAGCAGACTCACCACCTGAGCGAAGCATGCCGCATCGACCAGAGCGGCCTGCTCGTATACGACGCGCCTCCCGGTCACCCATCTGGTTGACCCCCATTGGAACGGGCCAACTCCGGTAGAGAATCAGGCCTTACGGACGCTTGATGAGCTCCCCTCCTGCCCGCCTTCGCCGCTGGCGGCAGAGTCCAACGCCACCGCATGAGCGCAACGGGCGATTTACCGGCGCCGAGCCGCATGCTGAACTCGACCGTTGTCGGCGCACTGGAAAGCGATCCGTCAAACCGGGCCGAGCAAGGCCAACGTGCGCTCCGCGCTCGCTCGCCATGGCTCGAATGAGCTCCGTCCGACTTCGCGCGTTTCGGCCGCACCTGGATGCCACAATCTCGCGGCAGCCTCATCTGGCGCGCTGCGCACCGTCGCCTTCATCACCATGACATCGATCACGACGCCTCGACCGCGGGCGCCCTCATGATCGGAATGATCCACGGTGTCGGCGCCGAGACACCGACGCAGCTTCTGCTTCTGCCAGCGGCCGCCGAGTTCGGGCTCGGCGTCGTGGTCGCGTTTGTGGGCGGGCTCTTACTGACGAACACTGTGCTCGCTGCGATCTCCGCATGGG
>WHSQ01000270.1 GCA_009380005.1 Actinomycetota bacterium
AGTGTGCCTCGTGCCTCGTACCTAACGCTACTTTACAACGCTTGACCTTGCCGAGGATCGCGTCCGCTGAAGCGTGCCATTCGAATGGCTTGGGGTGGGCGTTGTTGAGCTCGATGTGCTCTTTGATCACCGCGGTCAGTTCCGCGACGCTGTTAAATGTCCCTCGCCTGATCCTCCTGCGGGACAGCTCTGCGAACCAGCACTCGATGAGATTGAGCCATGAAGAGCTGGTCGGAGTGAAGTGCGGCTTGAACCGGGGATGCTTGGCGAGCCAACGCTTGACCTCGGGCGTCTTGTGCGTGCCGTAGTTGTCCAAGATGAGGTGGAGGTCGTAGCGCTTAGGCGTCTCACGGTCAATCACCTTAAGGAATGAGATGAACTCCTCGTGGGTGTGGTGGGCCATGCAGCGACCGATGATCTTGCCGGTGACCACGTTGAGCACGGCAAACAGATCGGTGGTGCCGTTGCGCTTGTAATCGTGGGTCTGGCGCTCCGGGATGCCAGGTCGCAGCGGGAGGACGGGGCGGGTGCGGTCGAGCGCCTGGATCTGGGTCTTCTCGTCGACGCATAGAACGAGCGCCTTGTCCGGCGGCTTGAGGTAGAGCCCGACGATGGCTTTGACCTTGTCGTCGAAGTGGGGATCCTTGGAGAGCTTGAAGCGCTGCACGAGATGCGGCTTGAGCCCGTGAGCCTTCCAGATGCGCTGCACCGCGGCGGGCGAGATCCCTTGGGCTTTGGCCATGTCGCGCACGCTCCAGTGGGTCGCGCCCTCAGGCTTGGTATCGAGGGTGGCCTCGACCACCGCGGCGATCTTTTCCGAAGTCAGTGACTTGCGCCGGCCCGGGCGCGTCGCGTCTTTCACGATGCCATCGACGCCGAGGGCCACGAAACGGTCGCGCCACAGGATCACCGTGGGGCGCGAGACCCCGAGCTCTTGAGCGATCGCGTTGTTCGATGCCCCCTCTGCGGCTCTCAGGATGATGCGGGCGCGCTGCACCACCTTCTGCGGGGACCTGGGCGCGCGCTCGAGCCGTTTCACCTCAGCGATCTCATCGGGCGACATCTCAAGGCGCGCTGCCGACGACCAGGGTGGGAACATGTTTCCAGACTCATGGCCTATTGTCAAGCTACTTTC
>WHSQ01000271.1 GCA_009380005.1 Actinomycetota bacterium
GTGGGCCAACGCTCTCCTGATCGATCTCCAGACTCAGGATGTGCCCATGCGAATCCTGCATAACGATCCGGCGCTCTCGCCGACCATCGTCACACAGCTAAATGTGGACCAACTCGTGGCGACTCAGAGGCGCCGCCTGCGGTAGCTCAGTCCTCCCGGCGGTCGTTCCCTCCCGGGCGGCCGCCGGGAACATCCTCATCGCCCAGGGGCCAATCCAGGGGCCTGTAGATGCCCCTCACCTCGTCCAGGGCCTGGCGGATGACCTCTGTTGCGTAGGCGCTCGACGTGACCCACGCCGGATCGTGTGAGAAGGGCCCACCGGACCCCTGAGCTCGAAACCGGACGAGGGCGCCCGTGGGGCCCCGGGCTTCGACCTCGTAGTGTGACATGAAGCCGTCGGCGTGCAGGTAGGCCGTGAGCGACACCGTGGCGATCGGGTCGACTCCCGGCAGTCTCGGCTCTAGGTAGTTCATCGTGTGGGCCTCCCGGGGTCTGGGGTGAGATCCATGACGTGCGGACTGCGTCCGCGCTCACCCGATTGTGTGTGTGTGTGTGTGGCAGAACTCATCATCAATTGCAAGAACGCGAAAACCAGATAGCATCGTCAACAGGTAAACAACGATTATCTAGGAGGTTGGGCAATGACGGTGATTCCCCCGGGGTTTGGAGAGGCTGCCGTCCACATCGACATCCTCAGCGGCAGTGGGCCAGCCTTCATCGTCTTTGGGTATGAGCCTGCCGCCATCAGCACGCCGTCAGACGCTGCGACCAACCTGGCCGACGTGATGAACAACGCGATCGGTCTCCGCTCGATGATGAGCACCACTGCCTTCATCCAGAACGTGACAGTTCGCCAGAACGACGGCGGAGCGTTCCTGGGCACCGCCACCGTCACCGTCGGGCAGGCGGGTCTCAACGAGCAAGAGCCGGCGCCGCCACAGGTCGCCGTCCTCATACGGAAGCTCACAGGGCTCGCCGGGCGCTCGCAACGGGGCCGGATGTACGTGCCCGCCATCGCTGAGGGTCTGATCGGCCCGAGCGGTCTGTTGGGAGCGGTAGCGCTCGCTGACTACCAGACGTGGGCCAACGCTCTCCTGATCGATCTCCAGACTCAGGATGTGCCCATGCGAATC
>WHSQ01000272.1 GCA_009380005.1 Actinomycetota bacterium
CCTATGAGCCACGACTGCCAGGGATTGACCCCGTCGGCACGCTGAGACTCACAGCCTATTTGCATGCCGACGGCTTCATCTCGCACTACGAGATTGAGGCACGGTCGCCCTCCAACGCTCTGGTTCGCTTCCGGGCGCAGGGAGCGGCTGGGGGATGGTCGTCCGATCCCCACTACGCCGAGACTCGAGCGATCTTCGAGCAATGGATCACAGAGGCCAACCGCGAGAACCGGGCCGCCACGGCAGCCTCTGAGGGCCTGTCACGTCCTCCGAGGACGACAGAGGAGCTCCGGGCCCAACAGAGGCGCCAGGAAGACCCTAGCTAGCGGAGACGACGTCTCTGCGTGGCAACAAGCGCCTGAACAGACAGACTGAGAACTGGCGTCGCCGTATCCGGCGGGGTCTCGTGAAGGATCACGAGGGGCAAGATGGCGTCGGCGGCATCAAACCAGACATCAGCAGCGGCCTGCCACGAGGTGAGTTGTGTGGCGTCGATCACCCCGTCGTCCCCGATGCCCCCGGCTTGAATGCCAGGGACGTACATCCGCCCCCGGTTTCTCCGGCCGGCTAGGCCCGTCTGCTTCTGCACCAGGACGCTCACATTCGGGATGGCCTGCCCGGTACCGCCCGCACCGCCAGCGAGAGAGCCGTTCCACTGTCCGACAAAGAACGGAGGCCCCCCGACGTTCCGATAGACGTTCACCTGCGTGAGGATGTTCGAGGCGTCCACCTTGCTCAGCAACGAGAGCGGAGCGTTCCAGATGTCCTCTGCGATGATCCGAGCCTCCTCATTGGCATCACCAGCGAAGATGCCAGCGTGCCCGGTCACCACCATGGCGGGAGATCCTGGGGAGGGCGTCACGAAGACGGCTTGGGCTAGCAGGTGGCCAGTCGGGATCAAAGTCATGAGAGCCTTTCAGCGAGTGTGTATCCACACGAGCCTAGTACTTGGTTTTCGCGATCTTGCGAGATCTCACGCTGAGAACTACACACACACACACAGGATCGGAGAGCGCACATTTTGTGCTCGTTGATTCTTAGAAGCCCCGAGACGAGAGGACGGTCTGAGAATGTCCACCTATGAGCCACGACTGCCAGGGATTGACCCCGTCGGCACGCTGAGACTCACAGC
>WHSQ01000273.1 GCA_009380005.1 Actinomycetota bacterium
AGAGCGCCGCCTTTGCAAGGCGGAGGTCGGGGGTTCGATTCCCCCAGGGTCCACCCTCATCATCGCAGGTCAGCCGCTTGCACGGCGCTCCCCCAGGTCAACCACGCCACCGCTTGCCCGCATTTTGCCCGCACGACCGTGAATCTCGTCGAGCCGGTCGGCGACCGCCTCCAGGTCGTCGTCGAACAGATCCGTGTACACGTCCAGCGTCATCGACGCTTTGGCGTGCCCGAGCATCCGCTGGACCGCCTTCACGTTCGCCCCGGCCGACACGGCCAAGCTCGCGGCCGTGTGACGTAGCTCGTGCGGGTGGAAGCCGTCCGGCGCTCCGCTCCGCTGGACGGCTCGGTCGAGCCATCCCCGGCGTGCGTTGCCGACCCGCAGCACCGCGCCCTTCGGCGAGGTGAACACGAGATCGTCTGGCGCCTTGCCGGCAACCTGCTCGGCGAGGTCGTCGACCAGGAAGCGCGGCAGCGGCACCCAACGGCGCTCGTGCGACTTGGGCAGCTTCCAGTCGAGCCGCCCGCCGTCGACCTCGACGACGTTCTCGGCGACGTGGACACGGCGGCGCAGCAGGTCGAGGCGGGACACCTTGA
Organism: Actinomycetota bacterium; assembly: GCA_009380005.1. Taxonomy (GTDB): domain Bacteria; phylum Actinomycetota; class CADDZG01; order CADDZG01; family WHSQ01; genus WHSQ01. Next base: position 597 of record WHSQ01000273.1, read on the forward strand.
GCGCGGCCAGCTCGCCCCACCGCAGGCCGCAGTAGGCCAAGGTGAGCACCACGAGCCGTCCCGGGCCCGCCTCGGCGCCCAGCGCGGCAACCTGCTCGGCGCGTAGGTACCGCTTCTCCGCCGGGCCAACCTTCGGCAGCCCGACGCCGTCAGCGGGGTTGGACGCGAGTCGCCGCGACCGCACCGCGTAGGCCAGGATCATCGACAGCACCCGGTGCAGCTTCACCACCGACGCGGCAGCCTGCCCGGCGCTGCTGCGCTCGGAGATCCACGCCTGGACGTCGTCATGGCTGACATCGGCGAGCCGCACGCTCCCCCAACGGGGACGGACGTGCACCTCGACGATGCCCGCGTAGCGGTTGCGCGTCGAGGCCGACAGGTTCGCCTTACCGGCCAGCCACCGGTCCGCCCACGCGCCCACGGTGATCTTCCCGCGTTTCGGGTCGACGTAGGTTCCGGTGACGTGCTGGGCGGTCTGCTCGTCGAGCCACCGCTCAGCGTCCACCTTGCGCGCGCACCGCTTCTCGCGCTC
>WHSQ01000274.1 GCA_009380005.1 Actinomycetota bacterium
CGAGTTCTCGGTCTACATCTGCGAGCCCGAGGCCCTCACCCCAACGAGGACGAACGAGGTCTGTGGCGCCGAGGTCCTGAACGCGCTGTTCAGCGGCCTGGTCGAGTACGACGCCGAGACCAGCGAGCCACTGCTGGGCGGCGACAGCGATCGGGCGGTCGCCGAGTCGATCGAGTCCGACGACCAGCAGGCCTGGACCATCACCCTCAAGGAAGGCTTCACCTTCCACGACGGGACAGCCGTGACCGCGCAGTCGTTCGCCGACTCCTGGAACTACGGCGCCTCCGGCCCGAACGCGCAGGACAACTCCTACTTCTTCGCCAATATCGAAGGCTACGAGGACGTGCAGTGCGGCACGAGCGACGAGGGTGAGGCCGACTGCGAGGCGTCGCCGCCGGCCGCCGAGGAGATGAGCGGTCTGGAGGTCGTCGACGACCAGACGCTCGAGGTGACGCTGGCCGAGCCGTTCAGCCAGTTCCCGTTGACCGTGGGTTACACGGCGTTCTACCCGATGGCAGAGGCGTTCTTCGACGACCCGGAGGCGGCGAACGAGGCGCCGATCGGCAACGGCCCGTTCCAGATGGATGGGGAGTGGGAGCACAACCAGGCGATCAACGTCGTCGCCTACGACGACCACCCGGCCCCGCCGAACGTCGACGCGATCGAGTTCGGCATCTACGCCGACATCAACACCGCGTACAACGACCTGCTGGCCGGCAACCTCGACGTGATGGACAACTTGCCGCCCGAGCAGATCGAGTCGGCCCAGGCCGAGTTCGGTGACCGGTTCATCGACGCGCAGAGCTCCGCGCACACCTTCGTCGGCCTCCCCACCTACGACGAGCGCTTCGAGAGCGTCGAGTTGCGCCAGGCCATCTCGAAGGCGATCGACCGCCAGGCGATCACCGACACGGTGAAGCCCGATGAGACGCCGGCGTTCAGCGTCGTCGGCCCCGTGGTGCAGGGCGCCAGGGAGAACCCCTGCGGCGACAACTGCGAGTACGACCCGGAGGCCGCGCGGGACCTGCTCGAGGAGGCCGGCGGCTGGGAGGGTCCACTGACGCTGTGGTTCAACGCCGGTGGCGGGCATGACGTCTGGATGGAGGCGGTGGCCAAC
>WHSQ01000275.1 GCA_009380005.1 Actinomycetota bacterium
GCACTTCAGCAAGTCGCCGCCGTCGCCGATGCGTGCCACGCGGTACGTCCTTCCCTGTGTGCGGCGCCAGTTGACCGCCGTTCGGAATGCGGCGCGAGCACGTCGTACCCGCGTGGTTTGACGTTACCGCCTCGGGCTGACAATCGGGCGACCACCCGCCCATTACGGCGTGGCGCGTCGCCCCGTTCGCCCGCGGCGTAGAGACCTGCTCGGGCTCGTGGCACGATGCAACCACGAGGGAGGGTCTCCATGGGCAAGCTGATCTACTCGGCGATCGCGTCGCTCGACGGCTACGTCGCGGACGAGACCGGCAGCTTCGAATGGGCGGTTCCGGACGAGGAGGTACACACCTTCATCAACGACCTCCAGCGTTCAGTCGGCACGTACTTGTACGGCCGCCGGATGTACGAGGTGATGATCGGCTGGGAGACCGACCCCACGCTCGCCGAGCAGTCACCGGTCATGCGGGACTTCGCAGAGATCTGGCAGGCGGCCGACAAGATTGTTTACTCGACCACCCTGGAGACCGTCGCCACCGCGAGGACCCGGATGGAACGCAACTTCGACCCGGAAGCGGTCCGGCAACTGAAGGCGTCAACCGGGCATGACCTCACCGTCGCCGGACCCGATCTCGCCGCTCATGCGTTCCAGGCCCAGTTGGTCGACGAGTGCCACCTGTTCGTCACGCCCATCGTGGTGGGAGGCGGCAAACAGTTCCTCCCCGACGATGTCCACCTGAAGCTCGAACTGCTTGACGAACGCCGTTTCGGCAACGGCGTGGTTCACCTCCGCTACCGCACCAGGACGTGACGAGACGGCGACGCTGCCCGCCCACGGCGAGGGTCCCGTGTAGACACCTCGGAGTCCACAATCCCAGGGTCAGCGGGACACCCGAAGCCATGAGGCCTGGCCGTCCCAAGCGGGACGGAGGTTCGCCCGGTCGGCTCGGCGTCGACCGGATCCTCGGGAAGGTAGATCTCGGGGAGGTGTGGGCGCTCGCGTCCGTGGGGAGGAAGGCGGCCCCACTCGGGCCGTTCCCGAAGGCCCGGGACCCTGAAGGAGGCGCCATGCAGTTCGACAAGAGCCAGATCGTCGACTTCCTCAACAGCCAGG
>WHSQ01000276.1 GCA_009380005.1 Actinomycetota bacterium
TTCGAGCTCGCTCTCCAGCCGGGTGATCATCGCATCAGAGCGTTCAACGCTCATAGCGATATTCCTCTCGGTGGAAGATCCCCGGCCTTGTGACACGGGGTTGAAGGCGATGCCCTGTCAGCAACCGCGGTGGTACAGACGACACCCTGCCGGCGTCGCAGATGATACCCAGCCGCCCTATCGGCGACCGTGGACAAGGTTAGCGATGTAATCGTCGCCCATGACCATGTCCAAATTCTTCGTTTCGACGTGCTCAACGACCTGGTTGTCGTGCTCGCGTACAGATAGCACTTCCGCGCCCGGGTAGGCCGGATTCGGCACGAGCGCGATGTGATCGAGGAAAGCACGCTTAATCGTGCGCAATCCGCCTCGGGTGACCGCGTCCGCGCGGCGGAACATCATCCCCACCGACGCCCGCAGCACCCCATCGGATGCGAGCTGCAACGTCTCATCACCAAGCGCCGTACGGGAGATCTTCGTTTCCACAACCAGACCGCGTTCATCGTCGTGACGGTAGTTGATCGCCTTACCGACAGCGCGGGCGTGATCATGGTCACGGTTCGCGGTCACATGGTCGTTGCGGGTCTCAATGCCGTGAAACGCGCCGCGCTCGATAATCTCACGGATAGTGCTGCCGTTGCGGTCCCTGACGACCGTCTCCTGGCCGTAGGGCACGGCCACAAGCTCTATCACCCGCTCATCGAAGTGGACCGCGCCGACCTCGGCGCGTCGCACCTCGACCGGCTCACGCCTCGGGATCTGCGACTGGCTCATCGAGCCCCTCCTGACCTCCGGTCAACGCGGCGGGCGAACTCCCGCCCACAAGCCGCTCCATCACACGCCACTCCTCAGTGCTGAGCACCCCACGATCATGCAGGATCGCGTTCGCCTCCGCACGCTCCCGGAACGACGGCCGGCTGTACTCGTCACGGTTCAACTCCACCGACTGGCCACGCGGTAACGCCCAATGCGACAGCGCCGACATGACCGCCATCGCCTTCGGACGCAACGACGCCCGATCATGGAAATCGAACAAGCTGGAGACGTTGCTGTATGTCAACGAATCGCCGCCGGAGGGCAGGCCCAGCAGGAACGGTGGCACACCCAGCA
>WHSQ01000277.1 GCA_009380005.1 Actinomycetota bacterium
CGCAGACCTTCGGCGTGGCCTCCCGGCCGACGACACAAACCGACCTGGGAGTTCCTCGCCGTCGCATGCGGGTGCGCGCTGCGACCCAGCCCTGATCCGCCAGGTTCGAGCTGGTGGAATTCTCTTGAGAGGCTTTGACACGCTGATTCACTGTCGTTACACCTTCCCGTCTTGCTTGCCGGACCCGCACCATCTGACGGTGCTGGCACGTCCCGGCGTCGTCGAGGCTGCTTGCCGCCCTCACCCGCGTTCCCTGGGATCAGGCTGCCCCCAGCTTCACCAGGCTCCTGCGAGAGACCGGAGGCGGTGTCCTTTCATCACCGCACGGTTCAAGAGCGCCTCGTGGCGCTCCGCATCCCAGATCCAGATCCGGTTGGGCTCCCACGGGATCTCGGGAAGGGTCGGTGCCGGCCGGTGCGGGCGGGCCGCTTCACCGGGCAGCACCACTTCGGCCGTTTCGGCCACACGAAGCACCGTAGAGGGCGATACGTACACGATCCCGAGATAGGAGCCCCGGTGGGCGAGCTTGCGGTGGGTGCGATCGACCGGCCCCCAGGTCTTGATCAACTCCAAGATCTGTTCGGCCTCCCAGGCCAGCAGCCGGTGCACCGGGTTCCCGCCTGGCGCACGGTCCTCAAGCGTGCCGATCTCGCGCCGCCGCTTGCGCCAACGGTGCACCCGCACGTCAGAGACCCCGAGCGTGTCGCACGCCCGGGTATGGGCCCAGCCGCCGGCGACCGCGTCGTCGACCAGCTTGAGCAGCCCCTCCTTGACCTCGCCGTCAAGCCGCGGCGGGACCCGGGCGAGGGTCAGGCCCAACGCGATTTTCCTCGCACCAACGCAAGCTCGATCGCCTGCTCCTTGATCGCATCGGTCACCCGAGCGAGCTCCGCATGCAGCATCTCGATCTCATGGTCGCGAGGGTCACGCGTGCCGCCCGGCCTCGACGCCGCGAACGCCGCCAACGAGGCGTCCTTTGCGTCGCGCCGGAGCTTGATCACCACCGAGGTGTCCACGCCCCACTTGCGGGCCGCGTCCGCCTGGGTCAGCTCCTGCGAGGTCACCTCCAAGAAGATCTCCCACTTCTCTTCCGGGGACAACTGGCGACGC
>WHSQ01000278.1:0-488 GCA_009380005.1 Actinomycetota bacterium
ACAGCGGCTTGACGACGCCGATCAGGTGGCCGTATTCGTGAAGGCGGTCGACCAGCTCCGCGGCGTCGCAGCGACCGGTGAAAATGCGGTTTCGCTGATCCGGGAGGTCACGGGGCAGCTGCGGAGTTAGGTGCCGCCCTCAGCCCAGCCAACGCGGATCTCACGCAACCCCCGCCAGAGCCCGGCCGACGAATTCCATCGCCCCGCCCCGATCTGTCCTCGCGAACGCCTCGTCGTTAAGTGAGTGGGTCGCCAATCATCGGGGACGACGAGGTCGGCGAGGGGGAGAGTGACGATGGCCCCGGCCTCGCTGCTGCCCTTTGCCCGCCTCGTCATAGCCTGGTCAGCAGTTCCAGACCGTTGACGTTGGAGAAGATCGAGTCGTGAGCGACGAGGGGGACGGCAAGCCGGATCGCTGTCGCGGCGACCCATCTGTCAGCCTCGTGTTCCTTCTGGCCGAGACCGTGCCCGTTCTGGACGCACCAGGT
>WHSQ01000278.1:498-1105 GCA_009380005.1 Actinomycetota bacterium
AATGGTCGAAGCTGTGGTGTGCGTGGCGACCGGGTCCGTAATGCCGCGTAGGTGTCGGTGAGAGCAGGGCCGGGCCAGACGACCTCGGCTCGGGCGAGTTCGGAGTCCAGCCGCCGGAGCCTGTTGGCGCCCCAACCGGCCAGCCTGGCGCCGAAGCGCAGCTCGGCGACAGTGACGAACGAGATGACCGCGGGGCGACCTTCGATCAGCGGCCTGTATCCGGAGGCAAGCGGCTTCCCGATGGTGGTCAGGCGCGCGCCGAAGACGCCGGTGTCGATGACCACCGGCCCAGGGGGCCTGGGGCTCATGCGTCGCTGATAGCGGCGAGGAAGAGGCGCTCCTGGTCTTCGGTGAGGCCGTCGATGACCATCTCCTCATCCGGCGGCAGGGGGCGCGCCGCTTCGAGCACGTCTTCCCTGCTCCGCTCCAGAGTCGGCCCGTAGGAGACAGGCCGATGTGCTTCCGGTTCCGGCATGGCGCACCTCCTTCCTCTGCTGTGCCAAGGTTACTCCGGAGTCCGCCTTCGTGAGCAGAGGTCGCCCAGACCGTCTCCGGCTCAAATCAGGCATCGACGAGGGCGGCCGAGGGCTCCAGGCCCCGCGGCTTT
>WHSQ01000279.1 GCA_009380005.1 Actinomycetota bacterium
GTGACTTCTCCGAGCGCCGGGCTGATCTCTGGCCGGACGTCCACGTGGCGTACCTGGAGCTCCATCAGGCGGGAGATCGCCACGCCGTCGTCACCGAAGGCAACCCGTGGCCCATCGGGTTCGTGTGGGAGCGGCTCCACTACGACTGGTCACAACCTGGTGTGCTCAAGGGCACCGTGGTGGCATCGAACATCTTCAAGCCGGGGAGCACCTGGGAGCTCCGGGCCACCCCCTTCGACGAGGGAAGCCGGGTCGAGATCCGAGCGGTCCGGAACCTCCGGGGTTTCAAGGGCCGGATCCTCTGGCCCGTGTTCCCGCTCGGTCTGGCGAAGCAGACGGTCGCCGACCACCTTCGGCATTTCCTGTCGAAGCTCGAGGAAGCCAGTGATCGCTCCTAGCATCCAAGGATGAGCGACTTCTCCCGCCGAGTAGCCGAAGCGGTTACACGGTTGGACCCGGGCGAGGTCGCCAGCTATGGCGAGATCGCCGAGGAGGCTGGTTTCCCGGGGGCAGCTCGGCCGGTCGGCAACGTCCTTGCTTCCGCGGACGGACTGCCCTGGTGGCGAGTGGTGCGTTCCGACGGACGCCTGGTCGCCCGTAAAGCGCGTGAGCAAGCAAGGCTGCTCCGCAGGGAAGGCGTGAAGGTTACGCGGGGACGAGTGGCGATCTCACGAGATCCATGAAGCGATCGTTCTGGTACCCCCTAGTCACCCTCTCGCCGTGCGATCTCCTCTTCCAGTGCGCCGAGGATCTCCAGCTCGCGAAGGTCTACGGGTCTCCCGGCCGCTCGTTTCATGGTCATCAGGTCCCTCAGGGAACAGACCGGCACCTGCATGCCGTGCACTTCGTTCCGGACGACGTTGGCCATGAGCTCCTCATAGCCCTCGACGCCTGCGGGCTTGCCGAGACAGTCGAGCGAGCCGTAGTCGGTGGCGAACGTGAAGTTGAGACCCGCCTTCAGGGTCTTGGCATCCAGGATGAACGGCACGTCGTCGGTGACGCCCCGGAGCCGGGCGTTCATCTCCCGCAGCGCGCCGGCTAGACGTTCGAGGTTGGCGTCATCACGTCCGTAACAGATGTCGGTGTCGTCGGTCACGG
>WHSQ01000027.1:0-17004 GCA_009380005.1 Actinomycetota bacterium
TAAGGAAGTTGCGACCCCGACCGGTAACGGTCGGAGAAAAACTCTGCTATCTGCTGGAAACCCCGTGTATCTGGAGCTACTCGCCTCACTAGAGGCAGTGAAAATGCTTCCAGTGCGGACAATCAGCAGGGAAGTCGGTCACCGGTACTCTCATCCGGTGGCTTGACCCCTCAGAGACCACACGCAGAGCCCCTGGAGCGATCGTTCGAGAGCAACGTGAACGTGAGTTCTCAACAGGGTGAAGATATGGTCCGTCCCTCATGGCGACATGGGGAATCCGACGAACAAGGTAGCCGTACCGGAAGGTGCGGCTGGATCACCTCCTTTCTAAGGAGCGACTGTGAGCTCTCTTCCGAACAGAGCTTCGGCTCGAAGGAAGAGGTAACAGCTCCTAGTTGGTACCACTGGTCTCTTTCGGCAGGCACACTGTTCAGCGCTCAAGGACCAGGGCGGCCTTCGGGCCGCCTTTTCGTTTCTGTCATACCTACTGATTATCGTCAGCCCATGATCACTCCTGACAACATCGCCGGCTTGGTGGTTGGTGAAGGTTGCTTTTACGCAGAGAGTGCTGCGGATCCGAAGTATCGGTCTGGCTGGCGGGTTCGTCCCGGCTTCTGCATCGAGATGCGCGCCGACGACCGCGCGGTTCTGGAAGAAGTGCGACGCCAGATCGGTTGCGGTGCGATCTACGAACTGGATTTCGGACGGTATCGGGGCTATTCGCACAAGAACTGGCACCCTCACGCGAAATATCGGGTGAGTTCCGTTAGGGATCTGGGGCAGTACGTGCTTCCGTTCTTCCGCGAACATCCACTGTTCGGCCGTAAGCGTGTTGCCTTCGCGATCTTTCACGACCTTGTCGAACTCCTGCTGGAGGGCCAACATGCCACTCACGATGGCCTGGAGCGCGCGCGGGAACTGGCATCCAGGCTTTCGTCACACAACGCGCGGGGCGTCGAGACGGCCGGGTCCGCATCGAGAAGAGATCTCGCCTAGGGCAGGGCGGCTACCGATAGTTGGCCCCAGCGATCCGCGTAGAGCAGGTCGGCCAGTTCCTTCACCTTCACTTGCAGCAGAGCGGTAGCCGGTGCGTCGGGAGTGAGTCCGGGGACCACCTTCTCCAGCCTCACCTCGGGCAACAGTTTCTGGTACCGGGGGGAGTCGACGATCGGCGGCTCCCAGGCGACCCAGACCTCGAGGAGTGTTCCGCCCGTCGCATCGGGCGGCAGACCCTGAAGGTCGAACGTGCTCACCGCATAGGTGCGGATGTTGGGATCGTTCGTCCCCTCGCCCCCGCTTTCTTCGAACCCCGCACCGGCGCTCGACGGTGAACCCACGTCGGGTGAGGGGCGCAGGGGAGAAGTTGCGTCGCCGGGCGTGCCGGCCGCCGCCGTCGGGTTCGCTGCCTGCGTCGGGTGGGTGGGTTGCGGTTCGGGTGCGGTCGGGAACAATCTCACCCACACGATCGTGGCGAGCAACAAGCCTCCGAAGGCGAAGCCCAACCGCCGGATCCGCCGGTTCATCATGCGTGGGTTCGCTCGTTGGCTCTAGGTTGACGAACCGGGCGCGCCGGGTTCAGGGCTACGGGGCCGCACTCCCGGAGACCGCAATGTGAACCCTGACGCGACCGGTTCGGCATCTGGAAACCACCTTTCACTTCGTCGTCTCCTCCGGAAGGCGCAGAACCTCGCCGGGCCTGATCAGGTTGGGATCACTGATGTGGGGATTCGACCGGTGGATGCGCGGCCAGTACCGGGCGATGCGCACGAGATCGTCGGTGCCGAGGACCTCAGCCGCGATCGACCACAGCGAATCGCCAACGCGAACCGTGTATGTCTCGGCGCTGCGGGCGGTGGCCGACGGGTTCCTTCGTGAGCCGGACTCGAGAGAGCCCGCTGCGCTCGCCCGTGCCGCGAGGCCTTTGCCGGCCGGGTGTCTCTCCATGGCCGCCATGCGATCGAGTCGCTCGTCGAACGGGGCCGGCGCCATCTTAGATCCGGCCCGAGGGAAGAGTGGGGGGACGGGCCCCCGTTGGCGCCGCCCATGGACGGCGGGGTGGTTCGGGGTTTCGACGCGGTCCCGGTCTGCCTCTGCGACCCCGTCCGGTGCAGGTTGGATCACGGCCGCAGCAGGTCCGTTATCCCCATCCGATCCGGAAGAACCTTCCGCAGATGCGTTCTTCGTCCGGGACTGTTCCACTTCATCGACCTCCTCGCCCTCCTCCGTCACACGCTCGGCCGGGGAGAGGGAAGCCTCGAACGGGACGGGCGGCGGAGGAGGGAGCGAGCCTCCCGTCGCCGTCCAAGGCGGGGTCGGGACGTCGAGCGAGACCCGGCCGGGGGGAACCGGGGGACGTCCCTGGGCGGAAGCAGGGGAGCCGGAGAGGGCCAGGGCGAACCCGAGGATCGACAGACCCCGGCCGAGGGCGATCTGGGGCCGAAGTCGTGGGCGCCCCCGACGGATCCGGATACGGATCCTCAAGGAGCTCGACGCCGCGCACAGCACGGCAAGGGTGACCGCCACCCAGGCGCCGCCCAGCAGCAGCCAACCTCCGGTTTCGATGCTTGTGGCCATCGATAGCCTCCGATAGAGCCCGCATGCTTTCGAATACCTACGTTCGTACCGTTATAACCCGAGCCCCGAGGCTGTCAATCGGAAACTTTCGCGCTTCGGAAGGTTTTCTATCCCCCCGCCTAGAACGCAGGACGAACGGCGTGGACGTTGGATCTTGGGGCGGAAGATGACGGACCGTAGGGAACTGGACACTCTCCTCGGGCGGCTGGAGGCATCCTTCGATGCACAGATCACACGGGCCGAGAACGAGGCCGCGAGCGATCTCGCGTTCTCGCTACGCCAGGACCGGACGCTTCGCCAACGGGTCGAACGCCGCCCGTGTGAGGTGTGGATGGACGGATCGTGGCATCGCGTCGCCGCTATCGGCCCCGACGTGCTCGTCGTGGGCGATCCCATAAGGCTGCTGGTGAAGACGAGCGCAGCATGCCTGCGTCAGTCCGGCGGGGACATCCCGGGCTCGGCCCCGGAGTGGCTGGCGCTCCTCAGGACCCTCGCACGGCAGGGCGCCGACATAGAGATCATCTCGTTCGCCGGCGCTCGGGCTACGGGTCGGCTCGCGGCGGCGGCGTCGGATCACGCGTGGATGGAGGGCGCCCACGGTTGGGCGGCGTTCTCTTGGACTGCGATCGAAGGGATCAGACTTGTTCGCGGGGATTGAGAGGATGATCCTTAGCCCACTGCTGGGTCTCCTCGTGGAGCCGATCGACGTACTCGTCGAGCTTCTGCTTGTCCACCCGCCATACCCCACGACCACCGATCTTGATCGCCGGGAGCGCTCCGGACCGGACGAGTGCGTAGACCTGGGGGACGCTGACGCTCAGATAGGTCGCGACGTCCTCCAACGTCAGGAAGCGCGGCTCGACGCCGCGCTCCGAGGGAACCCCGCTCTGTCCCTTGCGCATGCGCCGACGATAGCACCGGGTGTTTGTGGATAGATGGATTTGACGCCGTTTGCCTTATGTAGGGCGCGTTAGGGGGCTCAGATGGATGTTCCGGCGGCTAGACGTGTGAGTCGTCCGACCTGGATAAACGCCCGGACGGTTCTCGGGGTGACCCTCTTCGCGGTGGCGTTCGTGGGGGGCCGGCAGGTGCTGTCCGATGCCGGCGCCACGATCTCGGTCCTGGTGGCCACCCGGGACGTTGCCAGAGGGGAGGTCGTCCACAGCTCCGATCTGCGCTTCGTCGGTGCCGATCTCCCCTCGGACGTCCTCGCCACGTACGCCACCTCGATCCGGGACCTCGAGGGAGCGGTCGCCACGCGGGCCATCCATTCCGGAGAGCTGCTTTCCCGCGAGTGGTTCGCCGGCGCGGGGGATCCCGTTGGGCAGGGCCGCTCCATGACCGTACCGGTGAGTCCCGACCATGCCGTGGGAGGTGATCTCAGGCCCGGCGACGTCGTCGACGTCTACGCCACCTTCGACGCCGGCGACGTTCGCGCCCGAACGTCACTGCTCGTCCGGGAGGCCGAGATCCTTCACATCGTCTCCTCCGAGGGAGTCGTCATCGGCGATCGGGGGATGGTGGGCGTGACGCTGTCGGTGTCGCCCGGTGAGGCGGGCCGGCTCGCCTTCGCCATCCGAACCTCGGAGCTCGATCTCGTCCGAGTGGATGTGCCCGAGCTCGATGCCGGTTCAGGGACCGTCACACAAGAGGACGTCTGATGCTGCTTCGCGTGGTGACCGTCGCCGGCGACGCCACGGGGGAAGCGGAACTGGCGCGCGCGCTGAGCCTGCGCGATGACGTGGACCTCTTGTTCAGGTGCGTGGACCGCGTCGAGCTCCTGGCTTCTCTGAGATCCGACCCGATCGATGCGCTCGTCAGCGTCGGCCTTCCCACCTGGCTCGATCGTGAGATCACAGACGAGGCGCGGGCGCGCGGCATCGCATCCCTTGGTGTGGCATCCAACGACATGGACCGGACGCTCATGCAGCGTTTGGGCATCACGTTGGTGGAGGCGGCCCCCGGTGCGATCGTGGCGTGGGCGCTTGCTCCCGGTGAAGGCCCGATGGCGCCCGTGCGCATGCCGGTCGGCGCGAAGCGAGGGCGGCTGTTGGCGGTTTGGGGATCCAAAGGTTCTCCTGGACGCACGACGATAGCCGTCGAGTTGGCGGCGCAACTCGCTCTTCAAGACGACGCAACGTTGCTGATCGATGCGGATTCATACGGTGGTGACGTCGCGCAGATGCTCGGTGTGACGGAGGATCTTCCGACGATCCTGTGGGCGGCGAAACTCGCGGCGAAGGACGAACTCGATGCCGGTCGGTTCGCCATCGATCTCCGCAGAGCGGGGAAAGCCGGTCCGGTACTGATGCCGGGTCTGACGCGGTCCGAGCTCTGGCCCGACGTTTCCGCCCACGCCTGGCGTCGGGTGCTGGAGACGGCGACTTCGGAGTTCTCGTTCGTCGTCGCGGACGTGGGGTTCTGTGTGGAACCGGCCACGGATCTCTACACGGGGGACGACGGACGGAACCGGATGGCGCGCTCCACCTTGGAATGCGCGGATCGAGTCGTAGCCGTGTTCCGAGCTGATCCGATAGGCATCAAGAATTTCCTCCGGGCCACGGACCAGCTACTGGATCTCGTGTCGAGGGAGCGCTTGCTGGTGGTGGCCAACCGGGTGAGAGACAAGGAACAGAGGCAGGTAGCCGAGCTGATCAGGACGAATCTCGGGATCCGCCCCGTCGCATACGTCCCGGACCGGCCGGCCCAGCACCACAGAGCGATCTTGTCGGGTGAGTCCCTTACCAGGAGCGCTCCAGGATGTGACGCCGCCGCCGCCGTGCGGGCGGTCGCCACCGCGGTCGCCCCGGCAGCGAAACCGTCCGGGTTCCTTTCCCGTCTGGTGTCGCGATGAGCCTGGAACGGTCGATCCCTTTGGTCGAGCGGGAGGTGCGGGAGCTCGTCAGAGAGAGGGGAGTGGATCCCGGGCGCGACGAGGATCAGCGCGTGGCCCGACTCATCGAGGAGGTCATCGACGGTTACGAAGCCCGAACCCAGACTTCTTCCCTTCCACGCATCGAGGATCCCGCCGGGGTCAAGAAGATCGTTCTCGACCGGGTCGCTGGGTTGGGGCCCCTCCAGGCCCTCCTCGATGACCCCGACGTTGAAGAGATCTGGATCAATTCACCCGGCCGAGTGTTCTGCGCGAAGGAAGAGCGCCACGTTCTCACCAACATCGTTCTCGACGCGTCGGAAGTAAGGGACCTGGTCGAGAGGATGCTTCGTACCAGTGGCCGGCGGTTGGATCTATCGAGCCCATTCGTGGATGCCGTTCTCCCGGATGGGTCTCGCCTTCACGTGGTGATACCGGATATCACGCGGCGCGATTGGGCGGTCAACATCCGGAAGTTTGTGGTGAAAGCCCACACCCTCGACGAGCTCGTTCGTCTCGATTCGCTCGATGGGCGCTCGGCCGCGTTCCTGACCAGGGCCGTCGGGATCGGCGCCAACGTCGTCGTGTCCGGTGGCACGCAGACGGGAAAGACGACGATGCTGAACTGTCTCGGCGCCGCCATCCCTCCGGGTCAACGCGTCGTGACCTGCGAAGAGGTCTTCGAACTGCAGATACCTCTGCCCGACGTGGTCGCGATGCAGACGCGGCAGGTGAACCTCGAGGGCTACGGCGAGATAGGCCTTCGACGCCTGATCGTGGAAGCGTTGAGGATGCGCCCGGATCGGATCATCGTCGGCGAGGTGCGGCAACAGGAGGCGTTCGACCTTCTGATCGCGCTGAACTCAGGTCTGCCGGGGATGACATCGATCCATGCGAACAGCGCGACCGAGGCGATCACGAAACTTCTCACGCTTCCTCTCTTGGCGGGCGAGAACGTGAGCCACGCGTTCGTGACTCCAACCGTCGCCGCAAGCATCGACCTGATCGTCCACTTGACGCGTCGCGGATCCCGGCGCCGAGTCGAAGAAGTCGTCGCGGTTGGTAACAGGGTCGAAGCTGGCGTGATCGAGTCGGTACCGATCTTTCGACGCAAGGCTTCCGATCTCGTCTGGACCGGCCTACGTCTGCCGCCAACGGAGCGGTTCGGAGCGGCTTCGGCGTTGAACGAGGTCCTCGGTTGATGGAGGTCTTCGTGGCGCTGGGAGCGGCGGGTCTATGGCTGGTCTTCGACGGATCGACGAGGCCCTCGGTCGCCGGACCCAGGGTCCGAGACCGCATCGATCGCCTATTGGACGAAGCCGGCATCGGGATCTCGCCCCGCACTTTCCTCAGCCTCTGTGCCGGCACCGGGGGGCTGGCCATCCTGGGCATGGCAGCGTTCAGCTCCTCGGCGCTGGTCGCCTTCGTCTTCGGCCTCGCCGGTGCCTACGCTCCAGTGGCGCGGGCTCGTTCTCGTCGAGCGATCCGCCGGCGGCGCCACCGAGAAGCGTGGCCGGACGCCTTGGCTGCCTTGATCGCCGCGGTTCGCTCAGGCGGCTCCATCGGTGCGTCGTGCGTCGACCTGGCCGACCGTGCCCCGGAGTCACTGCGTCCCGCATGGGAAGAGTTCAGAGCCACCTACCGTGCGACCGGCGGCTTCCCGAGGGCGGTGACCGCGATGACCCAGGTTGCGGCCGACCCGATCGCCGACCGCGTCGGTGCGGTTCTTCGCACGGTTCACGAGGTTGGCGGGGCCGAACTCGTGCCCGTCCTCCAGGCGCTTGCAGGCTCGATCCGCGCAGAGCTCCGGCTCATCCGGGAGGTCGAAGCGCGCTGGTCGTGGACGGTCACCGCGGCACGCGTGGCGGCTGCCGCCCCCTGGGTCGTTCTCGTCCTGATGTCTACTCGGCCGGAAGCTGCGGCTGCCTATGCCTCCCAGGACGGCGCCTACGTCCTCCTCGGAGGAGCGGCAGCCACCTTGGTTGGTTACCGGGGGATGCTTCGAGCCGCACGTCTCCCCCAGGAAAGGAGGCTCGAGAGGTGACCTTCGGTCTGTCCCTGCTGGCGGGCCTTGGCCTGGCTCTTATCATGTCGGGCATCCCCGCTCGTCGGAGGCCCAGCCTCCGCGAGCGAACGGAGCCCTACATCATCGGCGCGGGCGATGCCGTCAGACGCCCGAACGTGCAGAAGATCGGGGTCTACCAGGATTACCTCGAGCGTCTGCTTTCGAGGGTGTCCATCGCTCCCAACGAAGAACTCGCCGCGCGTCTCGAGGCAGCCGGACGTACGCCCTCGGTCGTGGGATTTCGGATCGAGCAGTTGCTCTGGGGTGTGGCCGGGATCGCGGCCGTGGCCGGCGGGCTGGCGGCCGCCTCCTTCGCCGGAGCCACGGTACGAGTCTGGACCGTTCCGGTCCTCATGGCCATCGGGGCGATCACGGCGGTCCTGGCCCGGGACTGGTGGTTGGGCCGAGAGGCGCGGTCACGATGTTTGCAGATCGAAGAAGAACTGCCCGTGGCTCTGGATCTCGCAGCCCTGGCCGTGATGGCCGGCGAATCGACCCCCGCAGCTCTTGCACGCGTTGCCGGCGTTCTCACGGGTCCCTTCGCTCGAGAGCTGCGGCGGATGACGTCGGACATCCGAGCGGGCATGGCATCCGGGGAGGCGCTGGAGGGCCTCCGTCGACGCTGTGATGTCCATTCCGTGGATCGCTTCGTACAGGCAGTGCTGATCGCGGTGGAACGAGGGGCGCCACTAACGGACGTGCTGCGCGCTCAGGTCGAAGACGCTCGTGAAGGTCGGCGCCGTCGCCTCATGGAGTTGGCCGGCCGGCGCGAGGTGCTGATGCTCGTACCCGTCGTGTTCCTCCTCATGCCGACCGTCGTCCTGTTCGCGCTCTATCCCGCTCTCGTCTCACTCGAAGTCGTCGTCCCATGAAGGAGGTGGCATGTTCCTGCTTGCGTTCTTGACCAACCTTGCGCGCGATGAACGTGGGGATGTCCCGGGCTGGGTCCTCATCGTACTGATGACGGCAGGGTTGGTAGTGGCGATATGGGGGGTGGCGCGCGACCGGCTCGTCGCGATCGTGTCGGCTGCTCTCTCGACGGTGTGTGGAAGCGTGGGGTGCTGAAGCCAGAAGCGGGTTCGGCACCCGTGGAGAGCATCTTCGCGATCGTCTTCTTGATGGTGTTGTCGTTGGGAACGATCCAGGTCTCGCTCGCCCTGTACGGAAGGAACCTGATCGCATCTGCCGCGCACGAGGCCGCTCGTGCTGGGATCGAACGCGGCACGTCGACGTCCGAGGCCGAAAAGGTGGCGGTGTCCATCGTTGACACGGCAGCAGGTCCTCTGGTCAGAGGACTCGACGTGCAGGTAGATGCCGATGCGGACGAACGCGTTCGCGCCGTGCGGGTTCGGATCACGGGGACGATCGACGTGCTGGGCCCCCTCCCCGTGCCGATCCCGGTCGATGCTCGAGCCGATGCAACCACGGAAGCTCTCGTGGAGTGAGCCCCCCGCGTTCCAACGAAGGCGGTTCCGCGATGATCGAGACGGTCGTCCTCGGTCTGATCTTGATCGTGCCACTGGTTTGGTTGCTCGGCGTGCTCGCGGAGGTGCATCGAGCCGCCCTGGCAACGAACTCCGCAGCGCGGGAGGTGGGCTGGGAGCTCACTCGCGGCGGCACGCCGATCGGCGCCGACCACGCGGCCGCGCTCGCCTTCGACGACCACGGACTTGGGGCGGGACCGGCTCGGGTCTCATGGCATGGGCGCGTAGAGCGCGGCGAGATCCTCGTGGTAACAGTCGCGTATCCGGTGCCGGTGGCATCGTTCCCGTTGCTGGGACGGTTGTCCGAACCCGTCATGTGGGTGCGGGCGACACATCAGGTTCACGTTCCCGCCCACCGGAGCGAGACGTGAGCAGACGATGCCCTCTGGACCAGTCCGGGCAGGTGACCGTATTGATCGTCGGCATGGGTCTGGTTCTGCTCTCGGTCGCGGGTCTGGCGATCGACGGCACGCGCGCGTTCCTGGAACGCCGGGCGCTACAGAACCTGGCGGACGGGGCCGCCCTCGCAGCCGCCGATCAGTTGGACCGGCGGGCTTTCTATGTCGGTGGAGGGGAAGAGGTTCGCCTGCAGGCTGGCTCCGCGCGCCTCGTCGCGATCGACTGGTTGGAGCGATCCTCTCGGCCGGTTCGGGCGGAGGTCACCATCGACGACCCGACGGTGCAGGTCTCGGTTCGGAGCGAGGTCCGGACCCAGTTCCTCCGGCTGATCGGCGTCGACGTCCTCGGGGTGGAAGTCATGTCGCATGCCCGGCCGGACGCCGGCTCCGTCCCCTGAGGCCAGCCCGGCGGGGCAGGAGAATCCGGCCCCCACGGGGGGCTTAGGCGCTAGGGTAGGCCGGTCCATTCCCACGAGCAGTTCGAGGAGGAACCACACTTGAACAAGGGCGAGCTTGTCGACGCCGTTGCCGACGCCACGGGCGAATCGAAGAGGACCGTTCAGACGGTGCTGGACAGCGCGATCGACACGATCCAGAAGCAGGTCAAGAGGGACGAGCGCGTGTCGCTGCCCGGTTTCGGAACCTTCGAGCGCCGGGCACGGTCGGCCCGCACCGGCCGGAACCCCCAGACCGGCGAAGAGATCCAGATCAAGGCCACGAACGTCCCCGCGTTCAAGCCGGGGGCAGGCTTCAAGGACTACGTGGCAAGTAGATAGAGCTCGATCGTCCAAGCTAAGGCCCCGGGCTGTAGCTCGGGGCCTTTTGGCGTATCTATTACGTATTGCCACGATGTCCGTTTGGCCCGAATGTGAGGGCTAGTGCGCCGGTTGAGAGGCGCGCCTTCAGAGGGGGGGACCGTCGCCTATGCGGCGTTCGAGGTGGGCACGATCGGTGGCCGGGATGGTGGCAGCGGCCTGCACGGCAGGCGTCGCCGTCGCCGCCACCGAGTACAGCTTTCGAGAAGCCACGCAAGAGTCGGGCATCACGGGAGTACATAGCGTGAGTTGGGGAGCCGTCTGGGAGGACTACGACGGCGATCGCGACCCGGATCTGTTCGCCAACCGCCACTACCTCCCTGCTCGGTTGTTCGTGAACGGCGCCGGACAGTACGTCCGGCATGCCGAAGACTTCACCGAGCTGCCGGGCTACAACCCTCAGGACGACGGGCCGATGGATCGCCATTCGTGCGCCTGGGGCGAAGTCAACGGGGACCGGGTCCCCGAGTTGCTCTGCATCCAGGGCGCCGACAAAGGGACGGGATCGGGGCCCAACCAGCTCATCTTCCAGGTCGGCGCCCGGTTCGTGGACCGAGCATCGCGTTGGCGGATCGCCCGGCCGAGATCTCGCGGCCGGACCTTGAACTGGCTCGACTACGACCGCGACGGCGACCTCGACCTGTTCCTGGGCAACGCGTACCGGAAGGGCTATCCGAACAAGTTGTTCCGCAACGACCGCGATCGCTTCCGCCCGGTCCGGGCCTCAGGTCTCGAGCTGCTGCGTCATACCACCTCCTCGACGTGGTCGGACTGGGACAACGACGGCGATCCGGACCTCCTCGTGACCTTCAAACGTCACCGGTCCGTCGCCTACGAGAACCGTCGCGGGAAGTTCAGGTCCGTCGACCTCGGCGTGGTTACCGGCCGGCGG
Source organism: Actinomycetota bacterium (assembly GCA_009380005.1). Classification (GTDB taxonomy): domain Bacteria; phylum Actinomycetota; class CADDZG01; order CADDZG01; family WHSQ01; genus WHSQ01. The sequence goes on from WHSQ01000027.1 coordinate 11,101, forward strand.
TGGACGAGCGCCTCCTGGGGGGACTTCAACGGCGACGGCCGGACCGACGTCCACCTGATCTCCCCGCGAAGCTCGGTGGTGGCGCGCAATCTCGGGGGACGGTTCCGGAAGGTGCACGCTATCGGGCTGTCTCAGGGTCGAGCCAGCACGTGGTTCGATGTCGACAACGACGGCGATCTGGACCTGTTCCTCGTGCAGGGGGAGAGGGATGGCGTCAACCGGCCCAATCTCCTGCTCGTGCGACGAGCGCGCGGGTTCGTTCGTCTGAGGTCCGCGAAGTGGGCCGGCAGCCGGGCGGGGAACGGTGACTCGGTGGTCGCGGCGGATAGCGACCTCGACGGGGACACCGACCTCTTCGTCACGAACGGCCATCGGGACGGGATCGCCGTCAAGAGCCAGCCTGAGTTGCTGATCAACGACACGGTTGGTGGTCGCAGCATCTCCCTGCGCCTGGTCGGCCGCCGCTTCAATCCTTGGGGGATGGGATCGAGGATCAGGGTCCGCGCCGGGGACAAGATCTACAGGCGGGAGATCACCGATGGCATCAACTACCGGTCACAGTCCGGAGTCAGCGTCATCAACCTCGGCATCGGCTCCGCTCGGGGGGCCCGGATCAAGGTGTCGTGGCCGGGGGGCGGTCGCGACTGCAGATGGGCTGCCGCCGGCTCCCTCGTGACGATCAGACGAGGGTCGTCGAGCTGCTGAGGGCGTAACCGCGATGGTTGGCTCTCGCCCTTAGGGTGGCGGGATGAAACGTCAGATCGGCGGAGGCACCGGACGCGGGCCTTCGGCGCTGGGGAGGCAACGTCGGACGATCCGCCTCGTCCAGGTGCTGATGGCGCTCTTGGCGGTGGGACTCTTAACCTTCGCGGGCTACACCGCGGGACGCGCTACCGGCTTCGAGGAAGGCCGCCGGGCCGCTGCTATCGATGCTCCCGCCGAGCCCTCGACGGTGCAGACGGTCTCGCTCGTGGTCCTAGGCGCCCTCCTGCTGGGAGCCGCTTTCGCCCTGCAGGCGCAGGGGGGTCTGCGGATGCCGACGCCGGCGCGTCTGGATGAGCTGGCCACGCGAGCGGAAGCCACGGCGATCGATCGCGCCGCCCGTGCCGCGGAGCCGCCGGCTAAGTCCTAAGGTCCGCGAGTTCCGTCAAGAGCCGGCCGAGGTTCGTCTGGTCGGCCCGCGGTTGGTCGAGGAAGTCATCCACGTCGTCCTCGTCGTCGATGTCGAAGCCCAGGCGGGGAAGCTCGAGCAGGGAACATCTGACCCCCGCGGCTTCGGCTTGCGCCAGATGCGCGCTCAGGCTGCCGGGGCCGAAGCGCGGGTTGATGATGTCGGGCGGGGACATATAGAGGCCATTCGTGCCCGCGTCACGGCGCGACGGTACGAGGACGACGTCCGACGTGGCCCCCGTGTCCAACAGGTCCTGCAGATCCCCCTTCCAGGCGAGCGGGGCGTCGGCCGGGATCATGGTGACGCTCCGTGCCCCGGCCGCGGAGATCCTCTCGATCGCGAGTTTCAGACCTTCGTTGAGGCCACCGCTCTCCTGACGAATGACGTGACCGTGGCTCTCCACTTCATGAGCGACGTCGTCGTCGTCGGTGACGAACCACCACTCGAGCTCGGGGAACGAGTCGGTCAGGGCCAGCAGGTCTTGCAGCAGCGCCCGGGCGATCTCGACCCGCTGGGCCCGGTCGTAGCGAGAAGAGAGCCGTTCCTTGGCACGGGAGAGCGACTTGATCGGGACGAGCCCTGCATCCATGCGTGCAAGCGTAGACGGGTAGCATGCGCCAGCGAGCCCGCCGTCGACGTCGGAGCTCACCAGTCCTCCAGCCGAAGGAACGCGCGTGACCGACCGGAAGCACTGGAAGCACCTGTACTCGGAGATCGTGGCGACCGAGGTCTGTTGCGGTTGCTCGGCGTGCATCGTCGCGTGCCCCCACAAGGTGTTGGACCTGCGGGACTTCGATCCGATCCAGATCGACGCACGCTCCCCGTTCGACAACTGCATCCACGGCGAGGAGGGTTGCTCGCTGTGTGCGATGGCATGCCTGCGCCTGGACCCCAAGGTCGACGTCATCGAGGGCATGGTCCAAGGTGCGCGCCGGTCACCGGACCGGCCGGAGGGGGAGTACCGCTTCATGACCCTGGCACGAGCGAAGGACCCACGGATCCTGGAACGCGGACAGGATGGTGGTGCCGTCACGGCGCTGCTCGCCCACGGGCTCGACACCGGCACTCTCGACGGGGCGGTCGTGGCGGCTCCCTCCGACGACATCCCCTGGCTCGACGAGCCGAAGCTCGTGCGCTCGTCCGACGAACTGATCGCGACCGCCGGCTCGCGCTACACGTACTGCGCGACGCCGCTCGGATTGCGCAAGGCCGCCGAGGCCAAACTGAAGAACGTTGCCCTGGTAGGTGTGTCGTGCGAGTCGACCGCGACCCGGAACTTCGCCGCCGAAGGCATCAAGCGCTGGACCCGTAACGTGAAGCTGATCATCGGTCTGATGTGTTGCGAGACGTTCGACTACGAGGCCTTCATGGTCGGCAAGGTGCAGGACGAGCTCGGCATCGATCTCGATGACATCACCAAGGTCAACGTCAAGGGAAAGGTCATCGTGTCGATCAAGATGCGCAAGGACGACATCGAGATCCCTTTGAAGGAGGCGCGTCCGCTTTCGAACGAGTGGTGCCACCACTGCCCCGACTTCGCCGCCGAACACGCCGACATCTCCTGTGGGGGACTGGGGATGGAGGGGTGGACGATGGTGCTCGTCCGTTCCGAACGGGGCGAGGAGTACTTCAACAGGGTCGTGGAAGCAGGTCTCCTCGAGCTAAGGCGGGCGGAAGAAGAACCCGCTGCGCTCGAGGTGCTGGATCGACTGGCTCGCAAGCAACGAGAAAGGGTGGGCCCGAACGACCCTCACGCGGCCGCCGCGTATCCGACCCAACAGCTGCTCGAAGCCGCCCGCGCCGGCTCGTCGAACGGACGGGGCTCCTAGTCGTCCACCTCGAAGTGGCGGATGATCGGGGTCTGCTGGAACAGCTTCTTGATCTCGCTCAGGGCCACGGAGTACTCCGGCCTCTTGGTCGCGGCATCTATCGCTTCCATGGAGTCCCAGCGGGACACGGCCACGACGGTTACGAGATCCGCGGAGTGTTCGTCGAGACCGATCTGCATCTCGATCCCGTTGCACCCGTCGAAGGCTTCGTAAACGGGCACGACGTCTCGGCGGAAGATCTCGCGGCCTCTGTCCACGTCCTCCGGTTCGACCGCTGTCTCGAAGATGCGCACGATCATCGATAAGCCCTTCCTTCTCCGGCGAGGACGTTCATACGATCCACGCCCCGCGATTGAACATGCCGACGACCTGTGGGTTCAACGTGAGTCTCCGCTCGTGACGCAGGTAGTTGCCGGCGACGATCTCGCCCAGCTTCGGGTACTTCTGGATGATCCTCACTCGTTCTTCGTCTATCTCGATGACGTTGTAGGAGGGCCGAGCGTAGCCGCGCAAGCGGTAACTGGACGCGGTTCCCGAGTTGATCAACAGCATCTGACCGAGCTGCCAGACGTTCGGCACGTGCTTGTGCCCACACAGCACGAGGCTGACTTCCAGCTCGCTCAGCAGGGCCAAGACGTCGCCGGCGTCCCACACGATGTTGCGCTCGCGTCCGGTGCCCGGCACCGACACGAGATGGTGGTGTAGCACGAAGATGCGATAGTCGTCGAGATTGCCCTCTTCGTTGTATGCCTTGCGTATCCACTCGTAGCTGGCGTGGCCGATCTCGCCCTCGTTCAGGTCGGGCTTCGACGAGTTCACGGCCACGACGGTGGCGTGGTTCTCGGCGCGGCCCTCTTCCGGAGCGTTGAAGGGGACACGCATCACGCGCTCGGACTTCCCGAACGCGTCCCTGAAATGCAGGAAGCCGACGTTCTTCAGATCGTGGTTGCCGGGGATGACCAGCATCTCCAGGCCCTCGAGGCGGTCGAGATACTTCTTGGCCTGACGGTATTCGGGCGCGTATCCATCCGAGGTGAGATCGCCGGCCACGACGACGAGGTTCGGCTCGAGCTCGATGATCTCGTCGATGGCATGGTCGAGCAGCTCGCCGTCGAAGTACGGATGCCCGCAATGGATATCGGATATCTGTGCGATACGTAGATGGTGGCCTTTCACGAGGCTCCGTATGATAGGCGAGTCGTCACAACGGGCTTGGGGGAGCAGTGGAGCCGACCTTTGGATTAGCGAAGGCGATCATCAAGCCGGGCATGAACCTGTGGTTCAGGCTCCATATGGAAGGGCTCGAGAACATCCCCAGGAGGGGTCCCGCCATCATCGCGTTCAACCACATCGCCTACCTGGATCCCTTCCTGAGCGCGCTTGCGGTCGACCGCGTAGGTCGCAGACCGAGGTTCCTCGGCAAATCCGAATTGTTCGAGGACAAGCGCATCGCATGGATCCTGCGCGGCGCCAAACAGATCGAGGTGAAACGAGGCACCCGCGAAGCTCCGATGGCACTCGACAACGCCGTCAAGGCCCTGAAGGATGGCGAGATCATCGTCGTCTTCCCGGAGGGGACCATCACCAACGATCCCGATCTCAACATGATGCAACCGAAGACGGGTACCGCTCGCCTTGCCCTGTTGTCCGCCGTGCCGGTCATCCCGGGGGCGGTGTGGGGTACCCAGAACGTCTGGCCGAAGGCTCACCGGAAGCACTGGTGGCCCCCGCGTCAGGATCTCCTCCTTCGCATAGGGGAGCCGATGTCGATCACCGGTGATCCGCACACGCGCCAGGACTGGCAGCGAGTGGGAAAGGAGATCGTTCACGAGATCTCGACCCTCGTCGCCAGTCTGCGTCCGATCGTGCCCGACCGTCGCCGGTCGAAGAAGGCCGCATGACGAAGCTGGCCTTCATCGGCGCGGGTTCGTGGGGGACCGCCACCGCCGCGATGGTGACGCGCAAGGGCGGTTGCGACACCGTCCTCTGGGCGCGGCGGTCGGAGCTGGCCGAAACGATCAACCTCTACCACGAGAACCCGGAATACCTGCCGGGCCTCGAGCTCCCGGAAGAGCTGCACGCGACGAACGACTTGGAGGAGGCGCTGACGGGCGCAGAGATCGTGGTCATGGGCGTGCCCTCGCATGGCTTCCGTAACGTCCTCGCGGAGGTCGCTCCCATCGCCGGCACAACCTGCTGTTACGTGAGCCTTACGAAAGGCCTGGAGGTCGATACGCGCAAGCGCATGTCGGAGGTGATCGCCGAGGAGGTTGAGGGCCTGGGCGATGCCAGCGTAGCCATCCTGACCGGTCCGAACCTCGCCAAGGAGATCGTGCAGGGTTACCCAGCAGCGTCCACGGTCGCCTGCAGGGATGCTCACACCGGGAAACGCCTGCAGGAGATAATCAACTCCCCGACGTTCCGCGTTTACACGAACGATGACGTCATCGGGTGCGAGATCGGCGGAGCTTTCAAGAACATCATCGCGATCGCGGCCGGCATGGCGGACGGCCTCGGGTTCGGCGATAACACGAAGGCCACCGTCATGACGCGGGGAGTAGCCGAGATGGCGCGCTTCAGCGTGAAGTTCGGAGCGAAGCCCCTAACGTTCCTCGGGCTCGCCGGAGTGGGAGACCTCATCGCGACGTGTGCCAGTCCTCAATCGCGAAATCACTCGGTCGGGATCGAGCTTGGCAAGGGCCGCAGGATCGACGAGATCATCGGATCGATGAAGATGGTCGCCGAAGGCGTGAAGAGCTGCAAGCCGGTGTTCGACCTCGGTCAGGAGGCCGGCGTGTGGATGCCGATCACCGAAGCCGTCGTGAACATCTGTCACAACGGTTGGACCACCGACGAGGTCCTTCAGGACATCCTCTCGAACGAGGTCCGGGAAGAGTTCTTCGC
>WHSQ01000027.1:17014-40451 GCA_009380005.1 Actinomycetota bacterium
TGTTGGTGATGCTGGCCGCGTGGACGATCAGCGAGTGGGTGCCCCCAAGCGAGGCCGCTCGCTTGATGACCCGGAGGCGGGCCAGGAAGCCCGAGGCTCGCTCCCGGCCCCCGGCGACGTCGAATCCCAGCGTGCCCCCTCCACGTCCGTCCAGCATCGAGTCGCACAGCGGCTTGTCCGGGGAGGACTCGAGGGCCGGGTAGGACACGTTCTCGATCTCCGGATGGCTTTCGAGGAAGCGGGCGACCTCGAGCGCGGACTCGCTCGACCGCGGCACGCGAAGATGGATGGTCGCGAGCCCGCGCAGGGCCAGGAAGGCGTTGAAGGGAGACATCGTCGGTCCGGTCTCCCGGGTGAGCTCCTGGATCGCCGCCAGCAGGGCCGCGTCGGCGACACAGATGACGCCGCCCATCAGGTCGTGATGCCCTCCGATGAACTTCGTTGCCGAGTGCATCACGATCGACGCGCCCAACTCCAAGGGCCGGCACAGGACCGGGCTTGCGAACGTGTTGTCTACGACGAGCGGAACGTCTGCCGCACGGGCAAGCTCGGCGAGCCGGGGGATGTCCGCCACACGCACCCGCGGGTTGCCGATCGTCTCGCAGTGGAGTGCCTTGGCCCCCGGAAGGGCGCGCTCTATCGCGTCGTAGTCGTCCACGTCGCAGAAGCTCGTCTCGATCCCATAGCGCGGGAGCCGGTCGTTGAAGAGCGAATGCGTGCCGCCGTAGAGCTGTCGGGCGGTAACCACCCGATCGCCGGAGCCGCACAAGGCGAGATAGATGGAGGAGATCGCCGCCATGCCCGAAGCGAACGCGTCGGATGCTAGTGCGCCCTCCAGGTCTCCTACCGCGGTGGCGAACGCATCGACGGTCGGATTGGCCCACCGGGTGTACACGTAACCGGCCCCGACTTTCACATCCGAGGCCTTCGCGAACGCTTCGACGTCGTCGAAGCCATACGTGGTCGAGGGATCGATGAGCGGCGCGATCGGATCGCCATCCTGGGGCGCCGGTCGCTCGGGATGTACCGCGCGCGTCCCGGGCCCGAGACGGCGTCGATCCTTGTGCGTCAGGGTTGGATCAGAGGTGAACGACCGGACATGTCAGCGTGCGGGTGATGCCTTCGACGGCTTGGATCTTGGCCACCACCAGCTTGCCGAGGTCATCGACGTTGGCGGCACTCGCCCGCACGATCACGTCATAAGGGCCGGTGACATCCTCGGCTGCGTCTACGCCGCCGATGTCCCGGACTTCCTTGGCGACCTGGGCGGCCTTGCCGACCTCGGTCTGGATCAAGATGTAGGCCTGTACCTCCGCCACAGCGGTGCCCTCCCTTTGTCGCGTCGCTCGGTCGTGTGTGAGGTTGGGGAGTCTAGCAGGGCGGTCGGGGGCGAAAGGTTAGGCTTTGCCCCTTCCCATGAATCGTCTCCAAGGAGTCCCTGTATGAGCGAGCAGCTGGCCGGTATCGAGAGGCCGGGCAAGATCCACCGGAACCTGACCGCGCCCGAACTGGTCGAGCACGCGGTCTCTCGTGGTGAAGCCGTCCTGGCCGATTCCGGAGCGCTCATCACCGAGACGGGCAGCCGGACCGGACGTTCGCCCGGGGATCGCTTCTTCGTCGCGCACGGCGCGTCCAAGGACGAGATCGACTGGGGCCAGACCAACCGGCCGATCGAGCCGGCGGTGTTCGACGCCCTGATGAAGAAGGCGGCGGACCACCTGGAGGGCCGGGACCTGTTCGTCGTCGACGGCTATATAGGAGCAGACCCCGACCACAGCCTCCGGTTACGGATCATCACAGAGCTCGCCTGGCACGCGCTCTTCGCCCGGCAGTTGTTCCGACGGATCGAGCCGTCCCAGCAGGAAGTCTTCGAGCCGGATTTCGTCGTGCTCGCCGCGCCCGGTTACGAGGCGGTTCCCGATCGGGACGGCACCAACTCGGAGGCGTTCATCGGGCTCGACCTGGAACGCCGTCGGATACTGATCGTTGGCACGCACTATGCAGGTGAGATGAAGAAGTCGTTGTTCACTTCCGCCAACTACCTGTACCCGGGCCGCGACGTCTTCCCGATGCACTGTTCGGCGAACGTGGGAGAAGACGGTGACGTGGCGCTCTTCTTCGGACTCTCGGGGACCGGCAAGACGACCCTCTCGGCCGATCCGGAGCGAAGGCTGATCGGTGACGACGAACATGGCTGGTCCCAGAGCGGCATCTTCAACTTCGAAGGCGGCTGCTACGCGAAGTGCATCCATCTTTCGCGGGAGAACGAGCCCCAGATCTGGGACGCCATCAGGTTCGGAGCCGTGGTCGAGAACGTCGTCGTGCGCGAAGACCGATCCGTGGACTACGACGACGGCGCCCTCACCGAGAACACCCGCGCCGCGTATCCGTTGGAGTTCATACCGGACTTCGTTCCCGAGGGTCGGGCCGGGCACGCCAGGACGATCATCTTCTTGACGGCCGACGCTTTCGGGGTGCTGCCGCCGATCTCCAGGCTGTCCACCGCTGCTGCGAAGTACCACTTCCTGTCGGGTTTCACGGCGAAGCTCGCGGGAACCGAGGCCGGCCTCGGCAGCGAGCCGGAAGCGACCTTCTCCACCTGTTTCGGTGCTCCCTTCCTGCCACTCCCGCCGACGGTCTATGCCGAGATGCTGGGACGACGCATGGACGAGCACTACGCACGGGTTTTCCTCGTGAACACGGGCTGGACCGGCGGCCCGTTCGGCGTGGGTGAGCGCATGTCCATCGATCACACGAGGGCGATGATCACGGCGGCCACGTCCGGACGACTCGACGAGGTCGAGACCCGTAGGGACCCGATCTTCAATCTCGACGTGCCCGTTACGTGCCCCGGCGTCCCGGACGAGGTGCTGGATCCTCGGTCCACATGGGAGGACGAGGCCGCGTACGAAGGGAAGGCCCGGGAGCTCGCGCAGATGTTCATGAAGAACTTCGAGCGCTTCACCGATGCGGCTCCCGATCTGGTGAAGGTTGGCCCTAACGTCGACTAGCGAGACCCACCCGAGACGCGTCTCTGAACTCGGCGAGTTCGGCCTCATCGAGAGGTTCGCATCCCTGCTCGGGACGGCGCCCGAAGGCGAGGTGTGGGCGGGTGACGACGCTGCGGTCGTCGGCATCGACGGCGGCACCTTGTTCACGACCGACGTCCTCGTCGAGGGCGTCGACTTCGAGCTCGCCTGGGCATCAGGCGTCGACGTCGGATGGAAGGCGATCGCGGAGAACGTCTCCGATATCGCAGCGATGGGTGGGCGACCCACGCACGCGGTCGTGTCGCTCGCCCTGCCTGCCAGCACGCCGGTGTCGGTGACCGACGCCATCGGCGAGGGCCTGGTGGAAGCGAAGGAGCGGTGGGATATCGCAGTCGTCGGGGGAGACGTCAGCCGAGCCTCCGAGATCTCCGTCACGGTGGCGATGCTCGGGAGATGCGGGCCCCAGCTCGTCCTCAGGTCGGGGGCGAAGGTCGGCGACGTGCTGTGCGTAACCGGCTCCCTCGGCGGGGCTGCGGCGGGACTCCAACTGCTGCGACGCGGCCTGGCGGGGCCGGGGCCGACCGAAGGGCGCCACGTCTCACCCGAACTGGCGGAGACATGCGTCCGTCTCGCCGGACGCCAACTCAGGCCCCAACCTCGCACGGAGGAGGGCGAAGCGCTCGCCGAGGTCGGGGTCCACGCCATGATCGACATCTCGGACGGCCTGCTGGCCGACGCCGGTCATCTGGTCGACTCCGGCGGCCTCGCGTGGTCGCTTACCGGAGAGGTGCCCGTAGACCCCGATGCGATCGCGGTAGCGTCGCTGATCGCCGCGGATCCGGCCGAGCTGGCTCGCACCGGAGGCGAGGACTTCGAGCTCCTGTTCGCCTGCGAGCCGGCGACGGTGGACGCGGCGCGGGAAGCGCTACGGAGACTGGGCACGGCCGTGACCGTGGTAGGTGAGGTTCGAGAGAGACGCGAAGACGACGACACGGTGGAGGACGTGCAGGGATGGGATCACCTACGCGACCGGTAGAAGGCATCCCGCGCGCGCTCACGATCGCGGGATCGGATTCCGGGGGGGGAGCCGGCATCCAGGCCGACCTCAAGACGTTCATGGCCCTCGGCTGCCACGGCATGAGCGCCGTCACCGCACTGACGGCGCAGAACACCCGGGGGGTCACCGCGATCCACGACGTGCCCCCCGACTTCGTCGAGGCGCAGATCGACGCCGTGGTGACCGACATCGGTGTGGACGCAGCCAAGACCGGGATGCTCTCGAGCGGGGAGATCATCGAAGGGGTCGCTCGTGCGGTCGAACGGCATGGCATCTCGAACCTCGTCGTCGATCCCGTGTCGGTCGCCACGAGCGGAGCGCAGCTGCTCCGGGACGACGCCGTCGCTGCGCTGATGGAGCGCTTGCTTCCCCGGGCGCTGATCGTGACGCCCAACCTGCAGGAGGCCGCGCTGCTGACCGGCCGCGCGATCGATTCGACGGACGCGATGAAGGACGCCGCGACGGAGATCCGGGACCTCGGCCCCCGCACGGTGCTCGTGAAGGGCGGTCACTTGCACGAAGAGAGAGCCGTGGACGTGTTCTTCGACGGAACGACCCATCACGAGATAGCGGCACCTCGCTTCGACACGGAAGACACGCACGGAACCGGCTGCGTCTTGTCCGCGGCGATCGCGGCTCGCCTGGCGCACGGGGATCGGCTCATCGACGCCGTGCAGACGGCCAAGGAGTTCGTAACCGGCGCGATCGAGCGTGGTCTGAAGATCGGCAGCGGCTACGGGCCGGTGAACCCCGCCTGGGGCTCGGCTCCCTGAGCGTCGAACTCCGCACGCAACTGTTCCCGGGTCAGCTCGTCCGCACGAGCCCTGGCGTCCAGGTACGACACGAACCAGGCGAGGAACACGAGCGGCAGGGCGAAGCCGGCGAACACGGTCTGGGCACCCACGAGGACCAGCGCCATCGCGGTCGCGCCACTCAGGCCCGCGCCGCCGGCCAGGACCGCGAAGGACTGGAGCACGACGAACTGCACGATCCCAAGGCCCAGAACGATCGTGAGCATGTTCATCACGATCCGTAGCCACTGACCCTTCATCAGTCCCTTCGTACGAGACCACGCGTCGCGTGCGGAGGTCCCTTCGTGCATCACGGCGTGGATCAGGATCGGGGGGCCGGCCACCATCGCCAGGATGATCTCGGTGCCGACGACGTAGAAGAGGAACCCGAAGGGCGGCAACAGCATCAGCAGGGAGAGGAGGATCGCGTACTGTGCCGCGAGCAGAGCGTGGCGTCCGCGCGAGCGCGCTCTGCGGACGGATCCGCCGAGCGTCATGGGTCGGTCGAAGACCGTCGCCACCATGGCCGGGATCAGCAGGATGCTCACCACCGTCCCGGTGACGGCTACGAGGATCAACACCAGCACGAACTCCAAGATGTCTTCGCCGGCCGGCGTCAACCGGCCCTGGAGGAACAACTCGACGCCCGCCGTCTGGATTGCATGCAACACCAGATAGGCGGTGAAACAGGTGCCGACCCAGAGCCGGAGGCGGCGACGGTAGAGGCCCCACATGCTCCGTGCCAGGTTCGGAAGATCGAGGGGCGCGGGAAGATCATCGGCGCCCAGGACGGGACGCCGCCGGCTTTCGGAGCTCACGGGTCTAGGTCTGGACGCGCTTCTTGGCGATGAAGCCGACGACGAGCACGCCGACCAGCGCGGCGCCGACGACCGCCAGCTTCTTGCCGACCTGGACCGCCTCCACCTTCGCCCGGTCGACGAGCTCGTCGACCTTGACGGCCAGCTCCTCGCGCGTCTGCTCGATCTCTTCGGCGGTGCGGCGCGGGTCCTGGGCCATGAGCGGTCCTCTCTCGATCGTTGCGGCCCTGGCAGTCTAATGCCACGCTCCGCCGCTGGACGCCGGGGGCGTGGTGACCTATTACTGAGCCGTGTCCGGTTTCACGTTCCTCGTGCTGGCCTTGGTGCTCCTCGTGGGGGCCGCGGCCACACTCGCCATCGGGTGGCTCCGGGCAAGCGAGACCCTCACCTACGTCTCCGCGGCCGCCAGCGTCGCCGCGGGCCTGTGCCTACCGTTCGCCTACGCCTTCAGCCGAGCCGAGGCCAAGCGCCCCGTACGCCCGAGGGACGCGGATGAGTTCTAGGAACGGCGGCCGAGGCTCTTGGCGAAGTCGACGTCTTCCTTCAGCGTCTTCTTCGTCAGCTCCGGATCGATCGGAGTGGCCAGCTTCTTGCGGGCGACGAGCACCGCGATAACCCCGAGCAGGATCAAAACGCCCCCGGTAGCGAGGTCGGCCACCCAGGCCCACAGGAAGTTGTCGAAACCATCCCGGATGGCGAGCAGCAGGAAGATGAGAGCGAAGAGCCCGAAGACGCCGGCCGTCGCGATGATGGCGATGCCCTTGATCTTCTCGGTGAGGCCGCCGACGATCTCCGCCTTGGCAAGCTCGATCTCTTTCCGGAACAGCGTCGAAACGTCCTCGGTCACCTCTTTCATGAGTTGACCGGTCGACTTCCCGCCGTCGGGACCGTACGCCCCGGCCTCGGTGGCGCCCGGCCGATACGCGCCCTCCTCGGCGCTCGTCCGGTTCGCGTCGGTTCTCAGCTGCTCGCCCATCGGCATCTCCTTTACCCGAGATGCTACAGCCCACCCCTCATCCGGCGCCGCTCGAGTATCACCGCGTTCAACTCGGCCGCCAGGAGCGTCACCTGGGCCAGTAGGTAGGAAACGATGAGGAGGGCCGCTGCGGTCGCGAACGCTCCGAACGTGCTGCTCCGCGTAGCCTCGCCCTGCGCCAGGTAGGCGCCCCCGGCCAGCTTCAGTATCTCGAAGATCACCGCGGCGGTTATCGCCCCGGGCAGCACATCCCTCCACGACAGATCGCAGGCGGGCAGAATCCTGTAGCAGGCGGCGAACAACCCGGTCGTCACCGCTATCGCTCCGGCGTAAGCAACGAGGGGACCCACGATGCTGCCGAAGATCCCCAGCTCGGCCACGTTGCCGATGAGCTTCCCCGCCGCACTGAGGCTGAGGGACACCAGTGCGCCGACGGCGAACATGGCCATGAACTTGAACGAGCGGATGCGCTTCTGCACGAAGCTCAGCTCGACGGTGCAGCGATTGATCTTGTTCAGGGCATGCTCGAGGGCCACGATCACGCCGGATCCCGCATACAGGGCCATGAGGAGCGCGACGAGAGCCAGCTGGCTTCGCTTGTCTTGCAGGATCTCCAGCCCGTCCCGCGTCAGCACGTCACGTATCAGAGGAGCAGCATCCAGCCCCGCCCGGAGGATGTCCTCCTTCAGCTCTGCGTTGAGGAACGTAGCCAGGCCCAGCAAGGAACCGACGAACAACAGCAGCGGGAAGATCGAGAAGAAGAAGTAATAGGTGAGAGCGGCGGCCGAAGGCCCACCTTCATCCTCGGAGAAACGGCGGAACGTGCGTATGGCTATGTCGACCGTGGAGTGGTTGGCGCGGGCGAGCTCGACCCGACGTTTGGCCTCGAGCTTGATGTCTTCGACCGCGCTCATGGTCGGTTAGTACCCGCGAGGACAGGTCGCTAACAGAACGAGCAGGGAGAGGCTCGGTCGGAAAGGTCGGCTCAGCCGGCCCGGGTGACCTTGTTCGCCTTCAGGCACGAGGTGCAGACGTTCAGCTTCTTGGGCGCGCCGTTCACGACCACCCGGAGGCGCTGGATGTTCGGGTTCCAACGGCGGCGCGTGCGGCGGTGGGAGTGAGAGATGTTGTTGCCGAAGCCCGGCGACTTCCCACAGACGTCACAGACTGAACTCATAGCGGCGGCAGGTTATCAGATGCGAGCTTCCATCGGGCTCGTAAGCCCAGGTCAGCGCCACAATCCGGCTGCACTTCGCCGACCCCGTCTAACCTCGATGCATGTCTCAGACGGTTTCCGCGCAGCCCAAGGGACTCGAACTGTACGGATCGTCATCTCGGCGCGAGCCCTTACGCGCTACGGGGAAGCGCGCTCGAGCGCTGGCGAAGCTCGGCATCGAGAGCATCCAGGATCTGTTCCAGCACTTCCCTCGCTACCACGTGGACCGCCGGGAGCTCCGGATGATCCGGGACCTGGCTCGGCTCGCAGAGGAAGGCCACGACGGCGACGTCCAGGTCCACGCGAAGGTGAAGAAGATCGGACCACCCATCCGGATACGTAACTCGAAGCGGACCATGATCAAGGGCAAGATCGGCGACGAGTCCGGCGAGATCGATGTCACGTGGTTCAACCAGAACTGGATCAGCACCCGGCTCAAGCCGGGGGTAGAGGGCTTCTTCTACGGGCGCCTGGGCACCTTCCGCGGCAAGCTGCAGATGACGGCCCCGAGGTTCGAGCTCATCCGCGATGGCAAGGAGCCCTTCAACGTCGGTCGCATCATCCCGATCTATCCGGCGACCGCCGACCTCTCCAGCGACCAGCTGCGCCGGCTGCTCTGGGAGGCGCTGGCCAAGCGGCCCGAGATACTCGATCCCCTGCCCGGCGAACTCGCTCGCCGCCTGAGCCTGGTGCCGCGCGGCGAGGCCCTCCGGTCGATCCACTTCCCCGACACGCGCGAGGACGTCTTACGGGCGCGCAACCGGCTGGTCTTCGATGAGGTGTTCACCTTGCAACTCGGTCTCGTCTACCGGAAGCGGCTCCTGGAACGCACCGTGCAAGGCATCAGCCATCCGATGCCCGACGAGGATTCGCTCGCCGAGACGTTCGTGCGCGCGTTGCCATTCGAGCTCACGCGCGCGCAGCACCGAGCTTGCGAAGAAGTGGCCGGAGACCTGAACCAGAAGTATCCGATGCACCGCCTGATCGAGGGCGAGGTCGGTTCGGGTAAGACGGTCGTGGCTCTGTACGCATGCTTGATGGCGATCGACAACGGTCATCAGGCGGCGTTCATGGCCCCCACCGAGGTCTTGGCCGAGCAGCACCACCTGACGGTGAACGAGCTGCTGGACCGCGCGTTCGGTTCGGAGGAGTCGCGCAACCTCTTCGCCGGCCTGTCCAAACGACCGACGGTTCGCCTCTTGACGGGTTCGACGCCCGCCGCTCAACGGGAGCAGGTCCTGAACGAGGTCGCGTTCGGCGATGTCGATCTCCTACTGGGCACGCACGCTCTGATCCAGGACGCGGTCGAGTTCTACCGGCTCGGCGTCGCGATCGTCGACGAGCAACATCGGTTCGGCGTTCACCAACGGAAGCGATTACGGGAGAAGGCCGCGGTGGGGGAGCCGGACGTTCTGGTGATGACGGCGACGCCGATCCCTCGGACGCTGGCGGTCAGCATCTACGGGGACCTCGATCTCTCGATCCTCGACGAGCTCCCGAAGGGCCGAAGGCCCATTTCGACCGAGCTGGCGGTGGGCGATGCCGATCGCGAGCGCGCCTACCAGCTGATCCGAGACGAGGTCGCCTCCGGACGCCAGGCCTTCATCGTCTACGCGCTGCGCGATGAGTCGGACAGGTCCGAGCTCCGCAGTGCCAAGAGCGAAGCCAAGCGCATCGCCGAAGATCTCTTCCCCGATCTCCGGGTCGGTCTCGTACATGGGGACATGAAGAGCGCAGACAAGGAAGCGGCCATGTCGCGGTTCCGCTCGGGCGAGACACAGGTGCTCGTGGCGACGACCGTCGTCGAAGTCGGGGTCGACGTCCCGAACGCCACCGTGATGCTGGTCGAGGACGCAGATCGATTCGGCCTCGCGCAGCTGCACCAGCTCCGAGGACGCATCGGGCGTGGCGAGCACCAGTCCTACTGCGTCCTGGCGACCGATCTCGATCTCGATCGCGGCGACACGGACCCCGCGATAGGCCTGGTCCGAGAGCGTCTCGGCTCGGTGGCGTCGACCCGCGACGGGTTCAAGTTGGCCATGGTCGACCTCAAACAACGTGGTGAGGGCCAGCTCTTCGGAGCGCGCCAGTCCGGTATGCCCCAGCTCAAGATCGCCCGGGTACTGGAACACCAGGAGACGGTCAAGCAAGCCCGCGACATGGCCGTTCGGATATTGGACGAGGATCCCGAGCTGAGGGCGTACGAGCACCAGGCGCTCGCCCGAGAGATGCGCGATCGGTTCCCGGACGAGACCCTCGACGTCGTGCAGTCCGGCTGACGGACGATCCGGGGATCGATCCGGTCACCGCACGGAGTAGTAGGTTTAGAAGCCGTATGAGCTTGCGAGTTATCGCGGGGCAGGCCAAAGGGCACAGGCTCAAGGCCCCCACCACCGGTACGAGGCCGATGACCGACCGCATGAAGGAGGCCCTCTTCAGCGCGCTCGGCGAAGTCGAGAGCGCCAAGGTATTGGATCTGTATGCGGGATCCGGCTCCCTGGGCCTGGAGGCTCTGTCCCGGGGCGCCAAGAAGGCCACTTTCGTCGAGAACGCGCGCGACGCGATCGTGAAGCTCGAATCCAACATCGATACCTGTGGCCTCAAGCGCAAGTCCGACGTCGTCTGGTCGGACGTCAGCCACTTCCTGAACCGTCCCGCCTCGGGGCGCATGGATCTCATCTTCGTGGACCCGCCCTACAACGTGACCCCGGCCTCGGTGCAAGGCGATCTCGAGGCGCTGGTGATGAACGGGTTCCTGGCCGACGAGGGGCGGATCGTGGTCCACCGCCCCGAGAAGGAGAGCGCCCTGAAGCCGCTGGGCTTACAGCTCATGTGGGATCGGGCCTACGGGCAATCCCAGCTCTACATCTTCGGCCACGAAGAGGAGTAGGCCTCGTGCCCAAGGCTCTGTGCCCCGGGTCCTTCGACCCCCCCACGAACGGGCATATCGACGTGATCGAGCGCAGCGCTCGTCACTTCGAGGGCGTGGTCGTGGCGGTCATCGCCAACCCGTCCAAACAGCCTCTCTTCTCGCTGGAGGAGCGGACCGAGATGCTGAAGGAAGCCCTTCACCACCTCGACAACATCGAGATCGCCTCCTTCGACGGGCTGCTGGTGGATTTCGCGAAGGAGCGGGCCCTCGGCGTGGTCGTGAAGGGACTCAGGGCGGTATCGGATTTCGAGTATGAGCTGCAGATGGCCCAGATGAACGACGAGCTGAGCCCCGGGCTCGACACGATGTTCCTGACGGCCAAGCCCGAGTGGGCCTTCCTGTCGTCGAGCCTCGTCAAGGAGGTCGCCAAGTTCGGAGGCGCCGTGGCGAACATGGTCCCCGCGGGCGTGGCCGGCGCCCTCGCCGAGCGCTTCGGGACCGCCGCGGGCCCCTAGGGGTTCCGGCCGGGGCGTAGGCTTGCGGCGAGTTTGGGAGTCCCTCCCAGGTGGCACCATTAAGCGTCGGGAGCGTCAAGAGGCATCCGGCGAAGGAGATGAAAACAGATGGATCTGATCGAACGGATAGAGGAGCTGCAGGTCCTCGTCGAGGAAGCCAAGGCGTTCCCTCTGTCCACCAGCGCCGTGATCAACCGGGACGAGATCCTCGAACTGCTGGCGGCGCTCAAGCAGGATGTACCGGAGGAGATCCGCCAGGCGCGCTGGATGGCGCGCGATCGCGACGAGCTCCTGGCCCGGGCCCGCAAGGAGGCCGAGCGGATCATCGCCGAGGCCCGCGAGCAACGGGATCGTCTCCTGTCCCGGACCGAGATCGTGCAGGCGGCTCAGCAAGAAGCGGACCGGATCGTCCAGGAAGCGAAGGACAAGGCGGCCCGGCTCCAACACGAAGCCGAGGACTACATCGACCAGAAGCTGGCCGGCTTCGAGATCCTGCTCAACAAGACCCTGGGCACGATCGGACGGGGGCGCGAGCAGCTGCGGGGCCGGACGACCTCGAACCCCACGGCCGCCATGATCTCGGGCGAACAGGCCGTCGTCCCGGGCGATCAGCAGGCGCCCTTCGACGCCGAGTCGGAGTACGTCGAGCCCGGCTTCTAGCCGCCGCCCGCGGGGCGCCCGTCCCGCCCCGAATGGGCCCCTGACCAGGGCAAATAGACCAATCTGCTATCATCGTCAGGCCCCGGGCCCCAAGGGCCCGTAGGTAGACCTCCTCCGCTGGATGGACCAAGAAGGCTGATGACCACGCGCGTGCACGACTTCAACATCTCCGTCGCCGAGATCCTGGGACAACCCGGACATCACCGCGACCTTCATCTGGAGGCGCCCCTGAATGGGGTGGGGACCACGCTCGCCCACTTGGAGGAGAAGCCCCTGCGTGCCGACCTGAGGGCGGAGAGCGTGGTCGAGGGGATCTTGATCACCGGGAACCTCGAGGGTTCGACCATCCTCGAATGCGCCCGTTGTCTGAAGGAGTTCCGCGCCTCCGTCGACCTCGATGTGTGCGAGCTGTTCCTGGCGCCGGGGGCCGAGCCCGAGGATCAGGAGGCGTACCGGATCTCGGGTACGGACATCGACCTCGAACCGATGCTGCGGGACGCGGTGACTTTGAGCCTGCCGCTCAACCCTCTGTGCGAAGAGGACTGCAAGGGGATGTGCGCTCGCTGCGGGCGCGATCTCAACCTTGGTGCCTGCGACTGCACCGAGGACACCACCGATCCGCGCTGGGCCGAGCTCGATGCTCTGCGCGACCGACTGTCGGGCTGAGGAGGAGACATGCCGGTACCCAAGAGGCGCAAGACGCGCTCCAAGATGCGCATGCGGCGCGCTCACTGGAAGGTCGACGCGCCGACGTACTCGGCATGTCCACAGTGCCGCCAGCCGAAGCTACCGCACCATGTGTGCCCCAACTGTGGTTTCTACGCGGGTCGCCAGGTTGTCGAAACCGAATAGCCAGTCACCGACCCTCGAAGCGTTGGGCGTCACGGCGGACCCTTCCGACCTCGTAGAGGTTGCGCTCACGCATCGGTCCTTCGCCTACGAACAGACGGAGCCGCCCCCTCACAATGAGCGGCTCGAGTTCCTCGGCGACGCCATCCTGGGCGCCGTCGTGACCGATCACATCTACAAGCGGTTCCCGGATCTGACCGAAGGCGAGCTGGCGCGCTTGCGCGCCTCCGTCGTCAACACGGGCGCCCTCGCTCGCATCGCCCGCGACCTCGGATTGGGCCCCCACATCCGCCTCGGGCGAGGCGAGGAAGCTTCGGGCGGCAGCGACAAGCCTTCGTTGCTGGCGGACACGTTCGAGGCGCTCCTCGGGGCGGCATACATCGAGCAAGGGCTCGACGCGGTCCGGGACTTCATCCTCGGGATCTTCACCCCGCTGATCGGAGACGTGCATGACAGCGGAGGAGGGTTCGATCCGAAGACCCAGCTACAAGAGCTGATCGTCAAGATCAACGGCGAATTGCCGTCCTATCGACTGGCCTCCTCGGGACCGGAGCACGACAAGCGGTTCATCGCCCACGTGTACAAGGGCGAGCAGCTGCTTGGAGTCGGTCGAGGCCGCAGCAAGAAGGAGGCCGAGCAGGAAGCTGCGCGGGAAGCCCTCGACAACGTGGCCGACCTCGCTCACGGTGTCGCAGACGCGGGGAATACCAGTGCCAGAGCTTCCTGAGGTCGAGGTGTTGCGTCGCGACCTCGAACAGGAGGTCGTCGGCAAGCGCATCAAGGACATCGTGGTGCGGCCGGGCACCAACGCCATGAAGATCATCCCCAAGCACGGCCGGCGCAGGGAGTTCCAGGACATGCTGGCCGGCGCCAAGATCGAGAAGGTTGAACGCATCGGCAAGCGGCTGCTGCTGGACCTGGACAACGCTCACGTCCTGATCATCAACCTCGGCCACTCCGGCCGGGTGGTCAAGACGAGCGCGTCTCAGACGATCCTTCCGCACACGCACATCGTGGCGAACTTCACGATCGGCGGGCAGCTCCGCATCATCGATCCGAGGTTGACCTCCGAGGTACGGATCACGTCGGACGTGGAGCCGGAGACGCTGCGGAAGGAGCTGCGCGACTTCGACATCGACCCGCTCGAGGACCACTTCACGTGGAATTCCTTCTCGGCGATCCTCGAGAGCAAGGACACGGGGCTGAAAGACATCCTCGAGGACGAGTCCTTCATCGTCGGTCTCGGCCATCTCTACTCGGACGAGATCCTGTGGCAAGCCGGGCTCCGCTTCGACCGCTCCAGCAGGCATCTGTCGTCGCAGGACGTCAGACGCCTGTACCGGGCCCTGATGGAGTTGCTGCAGGACGTGGTGAAGGCGCGGGGTACTTCGTGGGGCGACGACGCATTCGTCGACCTCCTCGGGAACCCCGGACAGTTCCAGCTGGAGCTCAAGGTTTGGGAACAAGAGGGCGAGGCGTGCCGCCGGTGCCGCTCGACGATAGTTCGGGAGCCGTGGGGGGACGCGTTCACCTACCTGTGCGCGCAATGTCAGTCGTGACGAACTCGGTCTAGGAGGAGAACGGAAGTGGAAGATCGGACCCGCGTCCACGTTTTCGTGAACGGAACACTTGGCGACCTGAACGTCTTCTGCACCGCGATCAAAGAGAAGGCGGACGAGCAGAGCGTGGTCGGCTGGGTCAAGGCGCTGACCGACGGCCGCATCGAGGCCGTGCTCGAGGGTCCGCGCGACGAGGTCTACCGGGTCGTCGGTCTGTGCCGCGCCGGACCGAACGGAGCGCACGTGTCGGGCGTGCAGGTCGACCGCGAGCCCCCCAAGAACGAGAAGTCCTTCAGGATCAAGAAGCGATAGCGGTCCGGGCCCCGGATTGCCGCTGCCCGGTGCGCCCCCGCTGCTAGGTTGAGCCCATGTTCGTGAAGAGCCTGCGCCTGGCGGGCTTCAAGTCCTTCGCCGACCCCACCATCCTCGAGTTCGAACCGGGGGTGAACGTCGTAGTGGGCCCGAACGGCTCCGGGAAGTCCAACATCGCCGACGCCCTGGCCTGGGTGCTGGGTTCGCAAGCCCCCAGCAGCCTCCGGGGCGGGTCCATGGAGGACGTGATCTTCGCCGGGTCCCAGAATCGCCCCCGCCTGGGGATCGCAGAGGTCCGCCTCACGCTGGATAACTCGTCGGGATTGCTCCCCATCGACGTGTCCGAGGTGACGATCACCCGCTCCACGGACCGCACGGGAGCCTCCGAGTACCGGATCAACGGCGCTCCCTGCCGTCTCCTGGACATCACCGAGCTGCTGTCCGACACGGGCATCGGCCGGAGCCTCCATACGGTCGTCGGCCAGGGCCAGCTCGATGCCGTTCTCCACTCCCGGGCCGAGGATCGTCGGAGCTTCATCGAAGAGGCGGCCCAGATCGGGAAGTACCGGCGCAGGAAGGACCGGTCCCTGCGCAAGATCGAGCGCGTCGACGAGAACCTGGTCCGACTCAACGACGTCCTCGTGGAGCTGCGGCGAGCGATCCGTCCCCTCAAACGGCAGGCATCGGCTGCGGCCCATTTCTCCGAGTTGCTGTCGGAGCACACCCAGCTGCGCCGGAAGCTGACCGCGACCGAGATCCACAGACTGGAAGCCGAGGGGGCGCGCTTCGACCCGGAGACCGAGTCCCATCGCGTGAACCTGCTGACGGAGGAGCTCTCGACGATCCGGGCGCGCCTCGAATCCTCGAACGCCGAGCGCGAGCGGCTAACGGGCGCGGCCGAGAAGGCACAGCGCGTAGCCAACGGCATCGGTCGCGGGGCAGACCGTCTCGCGTCGTTGCACCGGCTGGCGGAGGAGCGAGCCGCCACCTACGCGGCGCGCCTGTCGGCCGAGACCGAAGAGGGCTATCGGGAACGGATCCGGCTGTTGGAATCCGAGAACCAGCGCTGGTCCGGCGACCTGACCCGGTTGTCCGGCGAGGCGGAGACGGCACGCACCGCCGCGACCGCGGCGCTGGAGGCTTCCGGGGTCGAACGGGAGCGCTTGGAGGACGCAGAGCGGAGCCTGGCCGAGGCTCGTGCGGCCGAGACCGCAGCCGCGCAGACGCTCGTTCGAGCGGAGGGTTCCGAGGCCGCCGGGAAGGCGACGATCGGTTCGATCGAGGCGCGGGTCCACGCCGCACAGGAACGCCGCGACGTCACCGGCCGGGGTCTGCACGAAGACCTCGAAGGCATCAGGAGCTCCGAGAACGAGGTCCGTTCGCTCGAGGCCGAGCTCGACACGATCGCAACCGCCGCCGCCGAGGCGGAGGCCCGCCTCGAAGAGGCGCGCGAGAGGACCGACGACCTCCGCCGGCAGATGGATGCCACGCATTCGCACAAGGCCGCCGCGCAGGCTCGTCTGGACACCCTCTGCCAGGTCGTGGAGATGTTCCCCAACGTGCACGAGGTCGGCCGGCAGCTGACGCCGTTGATCGCGCACGCCGGCGAGCACGTGCGGATCGCGACGGTCGGCGAAGAGGAAGCGCACCGGATCCTCGCCGCGGCCGAGGAACGCGTGGAGCAGATCTGGATCGAGGTCGGCAAGCACGATGACGAGCTGCGCCGGCTCGACGCGCTGATGGCCGGAGCCGCAGAACGCCTGGCGGGGGCCCGGCGCCGGTACGAGAGCCGCGAGTCGGAGCTCGCGGCCCGCGACGAGGAGTTGTCGCGCGCCCAGGAGGCCCTCGCAGCGGCCGAGCGGGCGGCCGCCGAGGAGCGTGCCCGCCTCCCGCAGCAACGTGCGGCCTTGGAGGAAGCGCAGCGCGTGCGTGAGGGGTCGGAGGCCGAGCTCCGGCGCGTTCGGCAACGGGTCGACCAGGCCCAGCGGCAGGCGTCGGACGCGGAGATCGCGGCCCGGGGTCTCGAAGAGCGGGGGCTGGCCGCGCAGCTCCGGGTCGAGGAGGCACACGCCGGCATCGCCGACGCGCAGGCCGCGCTCGAGGGACTGGCCGGACGGCGAGCCGCGCTGCAGGCTGCCCGTCGCCGCGCCGAGCGGGTCGCCGAGATCGCATATGCCGCTCATGGTTCCGCGGCCGTGTGGGCGCAACAGGCGGAGGCCCGCGCCCAGAGCGCCCGCGAGGATGCCCGGGAGGCGGAACGTCGCCTCGGTCAGATGCGCGCCCGCGAGCGCGAGCTGGACGACAAGCTCGAAGAGTTGATCAGGCTCCGGAACGACGCCGAGGTCCGGCGCGCTCAGACCCAGGCCCGGATCGAGGCTCTCGTCGAGCGGGCCATGGACGAGTGGGGGATGGGACTCGACGCGCTCAAGGTCCTGGAGTCGTTCAGACCCGAGGAAGAGACGGAGGCTCGGGAACGAGCGGAGAAGCTCGACCGAGAGATGCGCCGCCTGGGCGCCGTCAACCCGCGCGCGTCCGAGGAGTACGAAGAGCTCGCCGAGCGCGAGACGTTCCTGGTCGACCAGATCGAAGACCTGAAGAGGTCGCGCGGGGACCTGATGAAGATCGTGCGCGAGGTCGACGACACGATCATCCAGGTGTTCGGCGAAGCCTTCCAGGGCGTGGCTACGGAGTTCGAGGGAGTCTTCGAGCGGCTGTTCCCCGGCGGACGCGGACGACTCAAGCTGACGAACCCCGACGATCTCTTGACGACGGGTATCGAGATCGAAGCGCAACCACCCGGCAAGAACGTGAAGAAGCTTTCATTGCTATCGGGCGGCGAGCGGTCGTTGGTCGCGCTGGCGTTCCTCTTCTCGATCTTCCGCTCCAAGCCGTCGCCGTTCTATCTCCTCGACGAGGTCGAGGCCGCTCTCGACGACTGGAACCTGGCGCGGTTCATCGGCCTCGTGGACGAACTCGAGGAGCGAGCCCAGATCCTCATCGTCACGCACCAGAAGCGCACGATGGAGGCCGCCGACGTCCTCTACGGGGTGACGATGGGCAAGGACGGAGTCACGAACGTCGTGGCCAAGCGCATGGAGGAAGTCACCAGCTGACGCCGCTCGCCGGCGGCCGCCGGGGCGCGGGATCGCGCCGGAGGTTCGGCTCCCGTCGTTTAGTTTCTCCTCGTGCCTGCCGGGATAGCCCCCGAGATCTACATCGCGATCGCCGTGGTCGTTCTGATCGCGCTCATCGGATTCGTCGGACGGCGGCGCAAGCCTCCGGAACGGACCGACGTCGACACCGGCCCGATCCCGAAGGTCGAGCCCGAACCTCGAGCCACCACGGCAGAGGCTCCCGGGGCCGAGGCGCCGCCGGTCGCGGCACCCCCGGTCGAGGTCGAAGCTCCGAAGCCGTCGCTGCGCGACCGGCTGACCAAGAGCCGGCGCTTCCTGTCCGACCGCCTGGCGAACGCCTTCGGTCGGGCCCCGGACGAAGAGACGTGGGAGGACGTCGAAGCTGCTCTGATCCAAGCCGACGTCGGCGTCGAAGCCGCGACCAAGATCACCGAGGACCTGAAGAGCGAGGCGCGCGAACGACGGATAACGACGGCGGGCGAGGTACGCGGGTTATTGGCGGAGGAACTCGTATCGCTGTTCGACACCGAGACCGATCGTGCTTTGACGTTCGCCCCGCAGAAGCCCACGGTCTGGATGGTGCTGGGCGTCAACGGAACCGGAAAGACGACGACCATCGGCAAGCTGGCCGCGGACCTCACCGGTCGCGACCGCAAGGTATCCCTGGCCGCCGCCGACACGTTCAGGGCGGCGGCCGACGAGCAGCTCCAGATCTGGGCCGATCGTGCGGGCGCCGAGCTCGTGAAGCACCAGCCGGGCGCGGACCCAGGTGCGGTCGCCTACGACGCCCTGCAGCACGCTCGAGCGCGCGAGATGGACGTCCTCATCGTGGACACCGCCGGTCGCTTGCATACGAAGACCCCGTTGATGGACGAGCTGGCGAAGATCAGGCGCGTCATCGAGAAGGAGGGAAAGGTCACCGAGGCTCTGCTCGTGATCGACGCGACCGCGGGACAGAACGGTCTCGTCCAGGCTCGGGAGTTCGCCGAGGCCGCCGGGGTGACCGGCGTGGTCCTGACCAAGCTGGACGGCACGGCCAAGGGCGGCATCGCGCTGGCGATCGAACGGACGCTGGGGATCCCGATCAAGCTCGTAGGGGTGGGGGAGGGACTCCAGGACCTCGAGCCCTTCGACCCCAAGACCTTCGTGGACGCGCTTCTCTCCTAGCAAGCGCCGTCCGGAACTCAACTCTGCAATGCCGCGCGTCTAGAACGCGGCCCCCGCGAAGGCACGAGGTTCTTCATCCCGGACGTCGCCGTTCCGTTCGGAAGGGTCGCTGGGCACGAACAGGGTCAAGCCGAGCGCTTCCAACGAGCCCGCTTCCTCGGTGAGGACTTCCTCGGAGGGATCGTCACGTTCGGATCCCTCGGATCCCGCCGCATCGGGCGGTGGACTTCGGGTCGGGCCGCGGGTCGTGGCGCTGCCGGCCTCGTAGCGGGTGCCGTCGGGGCGGAACCATTCGGCCCTTTGACGCTCGTCGAGGCGCACCGTCCAGTTGCCCTCGTGCACGAGCCGGTGATGGAAGCCGCAGGTCAAGGTCAGATTGTCGAGGCAAGTAGGCCCGCCGTCGGTCCACCACTGGATGTGATGGCCGTCGAGGTAGCGGGTGGCGGAGCAGCCGGGGAACGTGCAGCCCCCATCGCGTTCGATCAAGAGACGGCGCAGCCAACCCGGGATCGTGCGCGACACCCTTCCGATGCCGACGGGTAGGCCGTCGCCGTTCTCGATCACGGTCTGGATGCGGGCGTCACAACACATGCGCCGGGCGACCTCGGGGTGCACGACGCCACCGCCGTCCACGCCGATCCCTCGCCCGTCAGGGGACAAGAGGTCGGCGAGGGGCGCGTGGATCACCACCATGGCCCGGCCCTTGTCGGCATCGGCTGCGAGCGTCTGCGAGGCAAGCATCACGAGCGCATCGGCCCGCCGGCGCTCGGCCCGGGTGGGATCGCCGATGCCACCGAAGACGTCGTCGTCGGACGGCTCGTCGTCGGGACACTCGGGCAGGTCGGCGGCGATGAGGTCGAGCGCCCGGACGACCTCCGCACCGGACTCTGCCGGCAGGTAGGCGGAGAGGCCCATCGCCTTGCCCTCGTCGGCGCGCCACCACGACACGCAGCGCCGGGCGTGGATGTCTTTGGTCTCGTCCACGGAGGCGCGGTTCTCCTTATCGGCGCGGTTTCGGATCACGGTCACCGACGAACGCCTGGCCCATCGCGCCAGGGCGGCGTCGGTGGCCGGCGTCGCGAAGCGGGCGAGCTCGAGGACCTTGTCGAGGCACAGCTCGCCGGCGGCGAAGGCACGATCGATGTGGGGCAGCAGGCCCAGCGCCCGGGCGGCTCGCACCCAGCGGCCGGCCTGGGTCACGGTGATCCCGAGGCGGGTCGAGACCCAGTGGGCCATGTCGCGACAGCCGTCGTCCTCCCAGCGGCAGAACGTCTCGGCCTCGGCTATCGCCGCCAACAGGTCACGCTGCGAGGCGCAGACCGAGACGTGATCGCTGCCGATGCGAGCGGTCAGTTCCTGGTATCGCGGAGGTCCTTCGTCCACCTAGTTGGCATCCCTTCCCCTCCTCCAGGGCGGAAACCGATACAACTGCCACGATAGCGAACATATGTTCGTATGTCAAGCCAAAAGCGGGGATCCGCGGCGCAAAGGGGGCAGGCGGGCACTGGACCGCGTGCTACTGTTTGAGCAGTTGCTCAAACAGGGAGGCAGCGTGCGGATCGCACTGGTGGGGGGTACGGGCTTCGTCGGCCGTCACATCGGCCGGGCGTTGCTGGACGCCGGGCACGAGGTCACGGTGCTCGGCCGCACCCCGGACAAGGTCGGCACGATCGAGGCCCTCAGGGGCGCCGGGGCGGCTCGCGCCGACGTCACCGACCCGGCCTCACTGCGGGGAGCGCTCGACGGCTACGAGGCCGTCGTGAACGCCGTGCAGCTGCCGAACTACCCGATGGAGGTGCCTCGCAAGGGGCTGACCTTCGATCGCTATGACCGGCGGGGCACGGAGAACCTGGTGACCGAGGCGGTGAACGCCGGGGTGCGGCGGTTCGTCTACCTGAGCGGGGCCGGAGCCGACGTCGCGAGCGACAAGATCTGGTACCGGGCGAAGGGCTTCGCCGAGGACGCCGTGAAGCGCAGCGGCATCGACTTCGTCATCCTGCGCCCGTCGTGGGGCTACGGTCCCGAGGACAAGGCACTGAACAAGTTCGCGTTCTTCGCGCGCGTATCGCCCGTGATCCCGATCCCGGGGGTGCGGCCTCAGTTGATCCAACCGGTCCACGTCGACGACATCGCCCTAGCCGTGGCTCGTGCGTTCGAGCGCGACGGTGCGTGGGGACGTGTCCTGGAGATCGGGAGCGACGAGGTGCTGACCATGAGGCAGGTGGTTCGCACTTTGCTGTCGGTGATGAACAAGAAGAGGCTGCTCCTCCCCATCCCCGTGGCGCTGGCGAAGCTTGGGACCGCCCCGCTGCGGCTCTTACCGGAGCCTCCGATGACTCCACTGGGCATCGACTTCGCCGTGCAGAACGGCCTCGCCGACACAACCGAGATGAAGGCGGTGCTGGGCGTGGACCCGGTACCGCTGGCCGAGGGCCTCGCCCGCTACATGCACTAAGACAGAGCCGTGGTCTAGCTGCGGTCGTAGGGAAGCGCGCGCATCGATCGGTCGGTGCCGATCACGAACAGGCGGATCTCACGAGAACGCGCGAACGAATCGGGTGGAAGCATTGCGTAGACGCTCGCTGTCTGGCCTTCGTGAGCGTACGTACGAGTGATCGCTCTCATCCGGCCTCCAATCGATATGCCGATCCTCAACGGGGCCGCGCCGACGTCGGGTCCATCCAAAGAGGCCAGGAAGAGCCACGGGAAGTCGTCCGCAGCCGGGTCTTGTCGCCGATAGGCATCTAGGCGGTCGATCGCGGCAGTGGCGTCAACTTCGCCGGTCACAGGCAACCGATCCGTGGGCATCCCGAGCAACTCCTCGAGTCCCGCGGGAGCGATCCCGTAAAGGTCGAGGGACTCGCCAGCCCCGAAGATCTCGTACTTGCGTTGTACGCCTGGCCCCCAGCCACGGGTAGGCACCCGATAGCTAGGACCGTGCGTGTAGATGAGACGCGTGGACGGACCGGTCCTTTCGAAGGCAGAGCTTCCATCCCAGCGGTAGTTCGGCGCACGCAGTTCGAGCACATCGGCGATCGTGGGCAGCACATCGATCGTCTGGACCGGTTGGTCGGAGATGCCGGCACGCCGTTCGCCCGGCAGCTTGACGAAGAACGGAACTAGACCGATATCGGCGACGGTCCTGGTGACCGGTATCCGTTGCAAACCGCCGGGATCGAAGGCCACGCCGTGATCCGCGACCACCACGACGAGGGACTCGCTGTAGATCCCTTCTGCCTTCAATGCACCGACGAGGTCCCCCAAGAGCTTGTCCGTGTATTGCGCCTGCAAGAGATGACGCTGGTAGCCCTGGAGGACCGGCCATTCATCCTTCGTCCATTTCACGGGCTTCGTCGTGGAACGGCCGGGGATCCCACCTTCATAGTGGGCGCCGGTCGGCAAGTAATTCCACGGGACGTGAGGAAGCAGGGAATGGATGATGAAGGCTTGCCGTGAGCCCGGTTGGGCCCGGGAGCGGATGCTGGAGAGGAAACGCTGGAAGAAGGTCCGCGGGTTCCTGTGGTGCACCGGCTCGGCGGCTGCGTCCGGCCCCCCGTGTGCGTCCTGACCGAATCCCGCCCACGCCTCATCTGTGCGAGGAAGCGACTCGGCTAGATCCGGCGGCAAGATGAGATGGCCGGTGATGACTTTCATGTCGGATGCCAACGCAGACCAGCGCTCAAGAAGGCTTGGCGCGCCGACGCTCTCCTCGCAGACATCGGTGGGACACAGCGCCGTGAACGACTCCTGTGCAACGACCTCGTACGCCCCATCAAGCAGAGTGAACACGTTGTCGGGATGATTCTGAGCGATCGGCAGGCCGGTCGGTTGATCTTCACCAGTCAGGATGGCGGGTATCGCGCGCTCCGTCTGCCACTGGGTCGTCGCGGTGTCGCGGAACCACCGAGCGTCTTTCGCCAAGCGCGCGAAGTGTGGGAAGAGGGTTCCATCTATCGATCCCGAGCGATCCATCAGAGTCGTCACTGGGAACTCGTCGAAGATGACCAAGACCACAGGGACAGGATTCCCGATCGTTACGTCACCAGGAACCTGAAGGGCAGAGGTGAAAACGAGGTCGGATGCCGGAGTGAACCCGAGGAAGAGCGCCAGTACCACAACTGGTATGAGAGCGGCCCAATCGATCAGGAAGCCGGGCACGCCGCGCTTCAGATAAACCCAGGTGATGGAGGCGCCCATAGCAAAGGCGGCGGACAGTAGCAGCCAGCCCCCTAGGTTCGCGATCCCCGGCATCCGTTTCAAGATCTGCACGGCCAGGCATCCGAGGAGAAGGCCCCCGACCGAGACCACGAGCACGCGACCAGCGCGAGGCGATCGACGCGCGATGAGGATGATAGGTGCTACCACTGCCGTCGGGATGAAGACCGTCAGGATCAGCGCGATCGCGACGATCTCCCATGTCGGCGTATCGTGAGCGACCAGGAACTCCGCGTTTCGCCCGATCAGGTCTAGTGTCCTGATTCGTTAATTCCTTAACATCTTGCAGGACTCCGTCTGTGTCGT
>WHSQ01000280.1 GCA_009380005.1 Actinomycetota bacterium
CCCGGGTGAGTCCCTCCTGCAGATCGAGAACCTCAGTGTGGAGTTCCGGACCTTTACCGACGTGGTGAAGGCGGTAAACGGAATCTCCTATAGCCTCGCGTCTGGTCAGACCCTCGCCATCCTCGGTGAGTCAGGATCGGGAAAGACGGTGAGCAGCCTCGCGACCCTAGGTCTGCTGGAGAGCCCTCCCGCGAAGATCACCTCGGGCCGGATCCTCTACCGCGATCTCAACCTCCTCGAGATCTCCGCACGGAAGTGGCGGGAGATCCGCGGCGAGAAGATCGCGATGATCTTCCAGGATGCCCTCAGCTCACTGAACCCGGTCTACCCGGTCGGTGAGCAGATCGCGGAGATGTACCGCATGCACCGCGGTCTCGGCAGGTCGGAGGCGAAGAAACGGGCGCTCGAGATGCTCGAGCGAGTGCACATTCCCTCAGCAACCAAGCGGTTCAACGACTACCCTCACCAGTTTTCGGGAGGCATGCGCCAGCGGGTGATGATCGCCGTAGCGATCGCGCTTGACCCGGAGATCCTTATCGCCGACGAGCCGACCACGGCACTCGACGTAACAGTCCAGGCGCAGGTCATGGAGCTGTTGAAGGAGTTGCAGAACGAGACCGGGATGAGCGTCGTCCTGATCACCCACGACCTGGGCGTGGTCGCCGAGGTAGTCGAGTCGGGGCCGATCGAGCAGGTGTTCTCCGCTCCCGCCCACCCCTATACCCTCGGGCTCCTGCAGTCGATCCCCAGCGCGAAACGCAAGGTCGAGCAGCTGCACCCGATCCGAGGCGCACCGCCGAATCTCGGCGCGATCCCAGTCGGTTGCCCGTTTCATCCCCGTTGCGACTACCGGGAGGACAAGTGCCGCAGCGAGATGCCGGAGCTGCGGTGGGTCGCGACGGGGCGGAAGAGTGCATGCCACTTCGCCGAGCGGATACTCGATGACTGAGGCCCAGAACCAGGTAGTGCCGGGCACCGAAGGTGTGGAGCTCCCCCGGGACGAGCCTGTCCTGCGCATCGAAGGACTCGTCAAGCACTTCCCGATCAAACGTGGCGTGCTCAGGCGCAGACAGGGTGTCGTCCGCGCGGTCGAC
>WHSQ01000281.1 GCA_009380005.1 Actinomycetota bacterium
CCCGTCCACACCGAGGAACCCTCCCCACTTCGGAGCGAGCTGGGCGGAGACCTCGAGAGGAGTCTTGGAGCGAGCCCCCAGCTCCTGGACCCAGCCGTTGATAGCGAAGCGCGACACCGGTCTTCCGAGACGAGGTTCGAGCACGGTGGCCAGCACCCGATAGGAAGACAGTCCCTGGACGTAGATCCGCACCGCCTCTTCGACAACGTCATCGCCAAAGCGCGCCCGCGGCCGTGCGGTCTTGCGCGCATGGGTGAAGGTGCTTCGACAGGAGCTGCACCAGAAGCGCTGGAGCGGTCGAAGAGAGCGGTCCAGACCGACAGGCGCGGCTGCTGTCCTGCCGTTGCGCTTGGTATCGAGACTCCCGCACTTCGGGCACCGGACCCGGCGTTTTCCCCACGCGTGCCCCCCTTATCCGGTCGTTTACCGGATAAGTAGCAGGGATGCGGCCTCCGACCAGGGATTTTGGCCCGAGGTCAGCAACACTCAACTTGACGCTGTCCGAAACGTGCCCCTGAGCAGGCAAAACGCGCTCAGCGACAGACGTTGAGAAACGCCGAAAACACCCGAGCAACGGACTCAGTTCCGTCATGCTGCCGCCTCATAGTTATTAATGGCCTGTAGGTTGACTGATGTCCATCATGAAGGGCCGGATGTCGAAGTCGGGGTGTAGTTTGGCCGCCTGGCCTTTCAGCACCTTTTGCAGCTCGCCGCGATCGCTTGGTCCCGGTCGTAACCAGTCGCTCGGGCGTTGGTCGGGAGCGATCCAGTAGACAAGGTAGACGCCGTGTCGTCGGCCGCTGGGTTCGAGGTACCGGTGGGCAAGCTGATCGGTGAGGGCGATCAGCAACTCGCGGTTGTTAATCAGCTTGGCTTCGATGGTGACGCGGGCCACTTCGGCTGGCTGGGTATTGGTGGTCGTCGTGGCTAGGAGGTCTACGCGAGTTCCGATACCGGCTGACTTTGGACGCGAGACCTGCACTTCCCGGTCGATGATGATGTCGCGGGTGAGGCGGAGTTTGAGGTTCCGTCTGACCCAGTCGGAGATATCGTCCTCGGGCTTGGGCTGGGCGACGCCGCCGGGGCCGTTGT
>WHSQ01000282.1 GCA_009380005.1 Actinomycetota bacterium
TGATCACACTGCATCAAATGCGGTTGCCGCCAAGCTCGGGCTCTATCCGACGGGCGAGCTCGACGACGAGGGCGAGATGATCTGGAAGTAGCAGTGGCTTGAGGAGATCATGCCCCACACCTTCGCCTCAGGACCCCAGCTGAGACCGCTCGTTCTCCTGTTGCCGCTCGACGAGGTGATCGACTACGTAGCCGGCGTCTCGGCGGACGGCGAACAACGTGTCTGACAGCACCGAGTAGAGGAACTTCAAACTCACGAAGTAGAGACCGGGTGCCTGGTCGATCACGCCCCGGTTGTGGATGACGTCACCTGCCTCATCGAACACGGGGAGATCGATCCACGAGAAGCCGGGAGCGAAGCCGGTGCTCCAAACCACGTTGGGCACCTCGAGAACAGTCCCATCCTCCAGCTGCGGGTAGCCGTCGACGACACCCGTTGTCCGACCTACTCGCTGCACTCCGACGGCGACCAGGTCCTTCGGCTTCACTCGAACCAGGGGCATCGCTTTGTGACGCATCTTGGAGTGGAACCTCCTGCCCATCGGCGTGCTGCTGGTGAGCACGCGGTTGAGGATCACCCGCCCGACGAACGGCATGAGGATCCTCCCGGAGAGACGTTCCGGTCGGAAAGGCTGCACCGCGCTGGGTTTGCCCGAGAGCCAAACCCGTCGCTCCTTGGCCAACTCCTTGGCGATTTCGGCGCCTGAGTTGCCCAGACCAACGACGAGAACATCACCTTCCTCGAGCTGGCCCGGGTTCTTGTAGTCCTCGACATGGAGTTGGACGATCCGCGAGTCCAGTTCATTGGCGAAGCCAGGTCTCTTCGGTACCTGGTATGACGCCATGGCCACGATCACGTTGTCGGCTTCGAAAGACGTGTCACCGGAGGTGGCCGAGAAACGATTGCCGTCGTGGGTGAGATGGTCCACCCTCACCCCATGACGGATGGGCAGCTCGAAGTGCTCGGCGTACGACTCGAGGTAGTCGGCAAGCTCGTCTTTGGTGGGAAAGCCCCAATCCTCACCGGGGATGGTCATGCCCGGCAGCGAGTTGTATCGGTTGGGGGTGAACAAGCGCAGGGAGTCCCATCGG
>WHSQ01000283.1 GCA_009380005.1 Actinomycetota bacterium
ACGGCTCGGTCGAACGCGGACTGAGCGAGCGAGAGCGCCACCTTCCTGCAGGATCCCGGCCAACGGTTTGGAGCTTCTCGCCGTCCTCACCGATCTCCGCGAAGTCGGAGCTGTGCACCAGCATCCCCCCGGCGCCCACGGCCACCGCGTCGCGGGCTACCTGGGGCACGATCCTGGCCGGTCTGGACCTGGCGCTGGGTAGGCCGCCGGCGAGGTACCCGGAATCGGGTCCTTTTCCGACGGCCCCCCACCGAACCGGGCATGCAATTTTCACTGCACCCGGCTCTCCGGTGTCTTTTTCCGCATCGTGGATGATCTCCAGTAAGGCTTCGGCTCTCTGCATTACGCATACCTCGCCGTTCCAGATGATCTAAGACACCTGTGCCACTTCGCCCTGTAAACGGATTTCCCGCTCTCCCTGGTGGGACGTCACTCCCACGACTACTATTGGCACTCCGTCACCCTAGGGCTCGCGCCCCTTAGGCAATCCCGCATTCCTCTTGCGCTAGACGTGTCGAGCGTGACTTAGGCGGCCTGTCCGTCCCCTTAAGTGAACTCGCTGCCCACCGCCCATCAGCCGGAAGGGTTGGGACGAAGCAAAGGGGATTCGTCTGATGCTGATGGCTCCGCTCTAGGCGTTGTATGTCAGAGGATGCACATTTCCATCGCTGGGGACTAGGCTTTAGACAATCCGTCCTTCGCCATATCACGCGGACCTTGCACAGCAACGCCTTCAACGCCTTCTCTGCGTTCCATGCTTTCCCGCCATGCTGTTGTCCCATCGCGCTTTCGCGTTCAGGTCAGGCGGGCGGTCCAGAGGTCACCTCCTTCCGTACCTCTGCTCCCTGTTGGGAGCGATCCAGCGCCGAGTTAAACGGCGCAACTTCGCCCTGTAACCGGCTTTCCCGATCTCCACGGCAGGTCGCGACTCCTGCGACTACTACGAGTCCTACGCCCCACCCCGGCGGCATCGGCCGGCAACGGACCTTCCCACCGGCCAGCGGGCTGCTGGCCGGAGAGGGAGCCGCCGGGATGGTTGTCGCGGTAGGGACCGCCCTTGCGGGCGGCCCCCCGCACAGATCCCAGCGT
>WHSQ01000284.1 GCA_009380005.1 Actinomycetota bacterium
AGAGAGAAGAGGGCGGGCACTGCGGGCGGCGCGCAAGCGCGCCGCCCTCGGCCCACCGACCCCTCCTGTGGACGCCGCACCTACCGAGACCCGATGCGGAGCAACAAGGCCCCCCTGATTGCTAACGACTGGGCTCGCCTGATCGCCGCTTGCGCTGGACCCACTCCTGGACCCGTAGGCCCGGACCACGACGGATGATCACGATCGCCCCCGGTTGGCCAGTCTGTCCGCTGTCAGTCGCCCTACACGTTCCGCGTACTTGCCAAGGTGGGGGTCGCGGGTTCGAATCCCGTCGTCCGCTCCACACGAGGGCCCTGATGACAGGGCCCTTTCTTCTGGTCTTCGTCGGCACGGCCTGGTCCGAGCCGACCCTGCTCGCCTTCGCCTACGCCTACGAGCAGGCCGCCCAGGTGTGGCAACCGCCGTCGGAGATCAACCCGTCGGCATTCCGCTGCCCCACCCCGACGGCCCCGGACGAACGTACGCCTTTGGTCGTCGGGGCCTGTCCCTCGTGACCAGCGACCAGTCCATGAGGCCCGGCGCCGCAGGCAGCACACCTAGCCCACGAACGGGATCGCCAGTGGGTAGCGGAAGGGTCGGCCCTGTGACGCCGCGACGGCGGCCTTCACGGTGACGACGAAGTACGCGACGAAGGCGATCGCCAGCGCGGGCAGGAGCACGAGGAGCGCCAGGCCCAGCGTCACGACGGTCAGCACCACCCCGGCGATGACGTAGACCAGCACCGACAGGTTGAAGTTCAGCGCGTTGCGAGCGTGCTCGGCGGCGAACGCATCACCCTGGTCGCGCCGGAGGAGCCAGATGATCAGGGGTCCCAGAAACGCCGGGAGGCCGCCCATCACCGCGCCGGCCAGGGCGGTCAGGTGGGCGGCGAGTCCCCAGTTGCGGGACTCGCCGGTCGGACCGGCCCCCGGATACGGAGCATGCTGGTCCGAGCTGGGCTGCTGTTCGGGCTCTTCGGGGCCCTGCTTCGATTCATTCATACGAGGATCGTAGGTCCGGGGCCGCCCCTGCGAACTCCGGAATGTCCCTAAGATCTCAGGGATTTCCGGGAGGGACCGGTAAGGTGC
>WHSQ01000285.1 GCA_009380005.1 Actinomycetota bacterium
GGTTGTCGCGGCGATGGCTCGGTTGAGCAGTTGGCTCGAGGTCAGGTCGTTGCCGCCGGGTGCGTTGACTCCGGCAGTACTCGCCGGGGTGCGGATCGCCCAGTTCGGGCCGGTGCTGCGGTTCCTGCGCGAGGTCGGCGTGGTGCCGACCGCGGAGAGCGCGATGAACGCGTCACCGGTCGAGTCGCTGGTGACGGAGTTTCGGGCTTGGTTGAGGCGGGAGCGGGGCCTGTCGGAGATGACGGTGCTCTGTTATGGCAAGCAGGCCCGCAAGCTCCTGGCACATCTGCCCGAGCCGCTGGACGTCGCGTTGCGGCAGCTGAACGCCGCGCAGGTCACCGGATTCATGCTCGATTACTGCCGCGACCAGCAACCGGCCTCGGCCAAGGCGACAGTCACCGCGGTGCGGGCGTTGCTGCGGTACTTGCACGTGGCCGGGTACGTGCCGGTGCCGTTGGCGGCGGCGGTGCCCGCGGTGGCGGGTTGGCGGCTGGCGTCGCTACCCCGCGGCCTGGACGCCGCGGTGGTGCAGCGGTTGCTGGACAGCTGCGATCGCGACAACGTCGTGGGTCGCCGCGACTACGCGCTCCTGCTTCTGCTCGCACGGCTGGGACTGCGCGGCGGCGAGGCCGCCGACCTGGAAATGCGGGACGTGGACTGGCGCGGTGGTGAGGTTGCCGTCCGCGGCAAGGGCAACCGGATCGAACGACTCCCGCTCCCTGCGGATGTCGGTGAAGCGCTGGCCGCCTATGTGACCACAGGCCGGCCCCACTGCGGCGCCGCAACCGTGTTTTGCACTGTTCGCGCGCCCTATCAACGACTCTCAGCCTCGGCAGTGCGCGGGATCATGAGGCAGGCGTGTCACCGGGCCGGCCTGGCCCGGATCGGCGCCCACCGCCTGCGGCATTCGCTGGCGACCGAGATGCTGCGCGCGGGCGCGTCACTTCCCGAGGTGGGGCAGGTGCTGCGGCACCGCAGCCAGCTCGCCACCAGCGTCTATGCCAAGGTCGACGACCAACGCGGGTCGCGTCGCAGCCTCGGTGTAAATGAGGACGGGCGTAGGTTCCCTCTCAAGAC
>WHSQ01000286.1 GCA_009380005.1 Actinomycetota bacterium
GCTCGGCCGAAGCCCACCATTCGGGCGGTCGCGGCGGCCCTCTCACGGAGTCCTGCGATCTCGTCCTGCTGGGCGTCGTACGCCTGCTGGGCACGGATACGAGCAGCCCGTTTCGCGTCGAGGTAGCGGCCATAGTTCCCCTCGTAGCGGGTCACCCGGTGGGCCTGCTCGTCCAATTCGAGGATGGCCGTGGCAACCGCGTCGATGAGGTCGCGATCGTGGGTGACGAACAGGACCCCGCCTCGGTAGCCCTTCAGGTAGCCCTCTAACCAGGTCAATGCCCGGTCATCGAGGTCATTGGTGGGCTCATCGAGAAGCAAGACATCCGGCGCGGCAAGCAGCAGCGCAGCAAGCGCAACCCTCGCCTTCTCGCCGCCCGAGAGTCCAGTAATCGAGCGGTCGCGAGTCAGGTAGGACACGCCAAGGTTGGCGAGCACCTCGTCGGTCCGGGCGTCGATCTCGTAACCGCCCCGGGTCTCGAAGCGCTCCGAGACCTCCGCGTACTCGGTTAGCACCTCCTCGCCCGGCGAGTCGCTCATGCGACGCTCCAGATCACGCATCCGCTGCTCAAGGAACCTCAACCCCGCGACCGAGGACGTGATCACATCCTGGATCGTCTCGCCCTCGACGGCCCGGACGTACTGAGAAAGGAACCCGAGATCGTCATGACGCGAGCGCGCGACGATCCCGTCATCGGGCTCTTCCTCGCCCGCGAGGATGCGCAGCAATGTCGACTTGCCGCTGCCGTTGGCGCCGATCAGGGCGATCTTGTCCCCTGGATTCAGCCCGACGTCAACGGCCGCAAGGACGACGCGGTGGCCGTATTCCTTCGTGACGCCCTTTGCATTCAAGGCCATGCGTGCGCTCCGTAATCGGTGCGGCCATCCACGGCGTCAGGCTACTGACCTCGGTTAGACGGACTGTCCCCATGGCTCCCATCGTCGTCTCCACCCGTATCGTGGGGAAGCCTTCACAACCGGCGTGCGCGACGGCGAGTTCAACCTCTGGACGGCGCGGCGAACAGGTCCTTGCCGCGGATGGAGGCGTCCACGACCTGCACCGGGTGGTACA
>WHSQ01000287.1:0-412 GCA_009380005.1 Actinomycetota bacterium
AA
This sequence comes from Actinomycetota bacterium, assembly GCA_009380005.1. Taxonomy (GTDB): domain Bacteria; phylum Actinomycetota; class CADDZG01; order CADDZG01; family WHSQ01; genus WHSQ01. The sequence continues at coordinate 3 of WHSQ01000287.1, forward strand.
CGTGCCGTGCGGGACGCCGATCTCTCGATGACCCGCAGCCTGAGCCATCGCGGCTGCGACCAAGACGATGTTGTGCTCGTCCAGGCCAGACACCGCCCTCCCGAGGTCCAGCGGCACCCCATCGGCGATACTCACCGCCAGCCGCAGCATCTGAGCCTCACTGTCCGAGCACGGCAGCCGGCCCGCCTCCAACGCCGCAGCCGCCCTCTCCCAGTCCACCGCCGCCATCGGCGACCCATCGACAACCCCACGGCCGAACTCCACCGCCACATCCAAGAAATCGTTGCGGCAAAGCCAAAACCCGTGCCCGATCAGCAGCTCAACGGCCGCCTCGGCCCTGAACAGACCCCTCGCCCACGCCCAAAGCGCGGCGGCCAAGTCATCGAAGTACGTAGTGTGTTGAGGCTTCC
>WHSQ01000287.1:422-1064 GCA_009380005.1 Actinomycetota bacterium
GATGGCCCGGGAGTTCCCGGCCGTTCGGTTCGAACGCTATGTCGATGACGTGGTGGTGCACGCTGCCACGTACGGCCAGGCTGAGCGGCTTCGCTCGGCGATCGCGGCCAGGATGGTCGAGGTCGGGCTGGAACTTCACCCCGACAAGACCAAGATCGTGTACTGCAAGGACGACAACCGGCGAGGTGTGCATGAGCACATGTCGTTCACGTTCTTGGGTTACACCTTCCGTACCCGGTCGGCGCGGAACAAGCACGGGCGGATGTTCGCCTCGTTCCTGCCCGCGGTCAGCCGGGACGCCCTGGTGGCGATGGGCCGGCAGGTTCGCAGGTGGCGTCTGCACCTGCGGGTCGGTGCCAGCCTCGCGGACCTCGCCCGGTGGATGAATCCCATCGTGCGGGGATGGATGCAGTACTACGGGGCGTTCAATCGCTCCGCGCTGTATCCCCTGCTGTGCCGCATCAACACCTACCTGGTGCGGTGGGCTCGCAAGAAGTATCGAGCGTTGCACGGGTTCAACAAGGCCAAGGCCTGGTGGCGGGCGTTGTGTGCTCGCTACCCGCGAGGGTTCGCCCAGTGGGCCTGGACCCGAGACTTCCTCCCGACAGGATGGTAAGAGCCGTGTGACGGGCGACTGTCACG
>WHSQ01000288.1 GCA_009380005.1 Actinomycetota bacterium
AGAGCAGGTAATCACAGCTGCTGATCGACTGTCCGGAAACTGCGGGGCCGACCAACCGCCGCCCCGAACTCCGCGCCTTGGTCGAGGAGCACCGCACCCGCGCCCGCGACGCGCACACCCTGTCCGGCCTTGCCGCCGAGATCCGCCACCTGCGCACCGGACTGGAAGCCGTCGCCGACAAGGTCCGCCGACACGAGGAAACCCTCCGCCGCCTGACCCGCGACAGCGCCAAACAGCGGCGCAGCCTCACGGGAGATTAGCCAGATAACCCACCGACCAAGCGCACATCGAGAGCTTCTTCGGCCACCTCAAACGCGAGTGGCCCCACCTCGAACGCATCGCCGATCCGGCCGTGCTCGACACCGAGCTCGCCCGCGTGCAGATCGACTGCAACACCGTGAGGCTGCACGAGGCGATCGGGTATGTGACCCCCGACGATGAACACCACGGCCGCGGTCCCGGCATCCGCCGGGCACGTGCCGCCGGCATGAAACGTGCACGCCACGACCGCATCGACTACAACCGAAACCACCCGCTCGAGAACAGCCCATGAGTTGGGTTAGAGATCCGGCCAGCTCTATCAAAGAGTCAGATACGCCTCAAACAGTTCATGGCGTTGATGGCCATCGCCCAGCACCACGGACGTCCCGGCACGCCGACTGACCAAGCGCACATCGAGAGCTTCTACAGCCATCTCAAGGCCGACTGGCCGCACCTTACCCAGATCCGCGACCCAGCTGTCCTCGACGCCGAACTGGCCCGCGTGCGGATCGAACACAACACCGTCAGACTCCACGCCGGCATCGGCTACGTCACGCCCGACGACGAGCACCACGGCCGCGGCCCAGCCATCCGCCGCGCCCGATCCGCAGGACTCAAACGAGCACGACAAGAACGCACACAGCACAACCGCAAGCACCGCCCCGGGAGCAGCCGATGAGTTGGGTTAGAACTCACGCCCGCTCTATCAAAGAGTCAGAAACACCACACCCGGCGTCGCCCTAGGGGGCCCCGAGGTTTCCGGACAGGGACCACTATGATCCCCGTCTGGAAGCT
>WHSQ01000289.1:0-737 GCA_009380005.1 Actinomycetota bacterium
TGGCAGATCCGCCGTCCCGAGACAGCAGCCCCGTGCCGGCCGTGACCCGCGCATCCAGGACGGGTGACCCCGCCGTGGCCGGCGTCGTGCTGAGCGGATTCGACCCGCAGGCGGCCGCGCTCGACCCGGCCGATGCGGGACAGACGGCAGCCGCCGACGCAACGCCGGACGGGGTTGTCCGGCCGGGCTCTTATCTCCTGGTGACGGTGTTCGGGCCCGCACGGGTCAACGCCACCGCGGAGGTGGCGACCCTTAGACCTGGCACCCTGCTGACAACGGGTGCACGTCCGGGCTACGCCGCAGGACTCGCCGACAGTACCTCTGGCGGAGGGAACGCCGACGTGTCAGGAGCCAGCCTGGGGAAGATGCTAGGGAAGAAGGACGACAGGACAGGCCAGGTCTGGGTCTTCGTCAGCACACGGTGAGGCGCGCCGTCATCAGTGTCCTTGTAACCGTCCGAGTCGCGGAGTGCAGCGAGAGCTAGTCGAACTCTCGACGGAACCCATGATCGATAAGTCCGAGTTGGCCGAAGCCAGGCGAATGCAGGCTAAGCGTCAGAGATCCCGAACACTAAGCGGATAACTCGTGGTGAGCAGGTCAGGGGTTCGATCCCCCTTCCCGGCTCTCTAAGCAGGTCGGCTCCCGCAAAGCATCTCGCACTAGCATGAGCCGATGTCCGGGGGAGCCGCTCTGCGTGGGATCCCAGGCGCTCTCGAGCGCTTGGCGCGAGCCGGAAC
>WHSQ01000289.1:747-1055 GCA_009380005.1 Actinomycetota bacterium
CCTGGCGGCTGTGTCCATCACGACGCTGGCGAGTATCTGGGTGGTCACTTATTGGGCGTTCGGGTTGCCACGCTCGGCGTCGATCCCCTTGGCGTATCAGCTCGTCTCGCTCACCAGCCTGGTCTTCTTCGTCCGGACGAAGCGCTACCGAGCGTTCCGCTTCACGCAGATCCTCCTGATGCTGCTCCTTCCTGCTCTTCTCCAGGTTAGCCTGGGCGGATTCGTCGCATCGAGCGGAGTGATCCTGTGGTCCCTCACTGCTCCGGTGGGCGCGTTGCTCTTCGCCGGGCGCGAGATCGCCCGCTCCT
>WHSQ01000028.1 GCA_009380005.1 Actinomycetota bacterium
TTGCTAACCCAACGTTGACCCGTGGAGGCCTCGTGGACGCCGACCTGGACACCCTCGCGACGGCACTGTACGTCAGGATTGACGATGCGTTGAAGAACGATCCTGGCCTGGCTCGATGGCGGCCGGAGGTGGGAATCGACACGAAGCTGTCCGACGCCGAGCTGTGCACGCTCGCGGTCTTGCAGTCCCTGCTTGGCTTCGTCTCCCAGGCCCGCTGGCTGCGCCACGCCCGGCGTCATCTGGCTCACCTGTTTCCCTATCTGCCCGGCCAGTCCGGCTACAACAAGCGGCTGCGGGCGGCGGTAACCCAGCTCAACGCGTTGATCCGCGTTCTCGCGGCCGACACCAGCGCGTTCTTCGACGATGTCTGGGTGATCGACTCCACCCCGGTCGAGTGCGGCCGGTCTCGTCCCACCGCCAAGCGCTCCAACCTGGCCGGCTTCGCCGGCTACGGCTACTGCGCCAGCCACTCCCGCTACTTCTGGGGGCTGCGCTTGCACCTGGTCGCCACCCCCGCCGGCCTCCCGATCGCGTTCGCCCTCGCCAACCCCAAGATCGACGAACGCGAGGTCGCCCGCGACCTGTTCGAGATCGACCACGCCCTGCTGGGCTCCCGCCCTGGCCAGGTCGTGCTCGCCGACAAGGGCTACGCCAGCGCGGAGTTCGAGACCTTCCTGAACGGACACGCAGCAACACTGATCCGCCCCGCCCGCAAGGGCGAGAGGCCGCGCCCCGGCGCCCGGTTCCTCAAACCTCTGCGCCAGCTCATCGAATCCGTCAACGACACCCTGAAAGGCCAGCTCGACCTGGAACGCCACGGTGGCCGCACCCACCAGGGCGTCGTCGTCCGGGTCCTCCAACGCCTGCTCGCGCTCACCGCCGCCATCTGGCACAACGAGCGCGCCAACCAGCCCGTCCTCCGCTCCCTGATCGCCTACGACCACGGCTGACCCCTTGGAATCACTCGTCTAGTGTCCTGAGTCGGAGATCCGATGACAATATGCGGCGAGGTTGTCGAGGATCTCGTCGGCGGTCTTGCGCCAAACGAACGGTTTGGGGTCGTCGTTCCAGTTGGTGATCCAGGTGCGGATCGAGGCGACGAGCTGTTTGACCGAGCGGTGGGTGCCGCGGCGCAGCCACTTGGTCGTGAGTTCGGCGAACCACCGCTCGATTAACCGGCCCTCGGGGTGATGTGGGGCTCCCCTGGGACCGTGGAGGCATGAGCTTTAAGGAGTAGCCATGCCAGAGACACGACGAAGGTTCGATCAGGAGTTCCGTGAGGGCGCGGTCCGTATCGTGCGGGAGACGCGCCCGCGCCGACAAGCGCCCGCTACTGGCCGACCTCCGCGAATCCGGCAGCATCGAGCAGGATAGTGATGTAGTCATGTTCCTTTACCGGGATGAGGTCTACAACCCCGACACCGACGCTAGGGGAGAGGCCGAGCTCATCATCGGCAAGCACCGGAACGGGCCCACGGGCGTGGTGCGGCTAGCGTTCATGAACCAGTACACGAAGTTCGCCTCGATCGCGAAGGGCATCTGATAGCCGGAGTCACCACGCGCCGGGTGCGTGCCGTCCAGCGACGCTTGCGGGCCGCGCAAGGCGAGTTCGTGCCGAAGCCACGTCGTCCGATCGTCGACGAGCTGATCCTCACGGTGCTCTCCCAGGCGACCTCCGACCTGAACAGCGAGCGAGCGTTCTCCACGCTGCAGGCGAGGTTCGATTCATGGGACGAGGTTCTCTCGGCGCCGGTCGCGAAGGTCGCCGACGCGATCCGCTCCGGCGGCATCGCCGACGTGAAGGCCGGCCGTATCAAGACGATCCTGCGGGAGATCGAGACACGTGAGGGCTCGGTGGACCTCGACCGCTTGAACCGGCTCTCGGACGAGGAGGTGGACGATTACCTCCGCTCGCTGCCGGGTGTGGGTCCCAAGACGGCCGCCTGCGTGCTGGTCTTCTCGATGGGTCGCGCGGCCTTTCCCGTCGACACGCACGTCGTCCGGATCGTGCGGCGACTGGGCTGGGTCGAGCGCACGCTCTCCGCCGAGAAGGTTCAGGCCGAGTTGACGCCCCGGATCCCTCCCGACATCCGCTACGACCTCCACCTGGCCTTCATCCGCCACGGCCGTGAGGTATGCGTCGCCCGGAGGCCGCGGTGTTCGGACTGTCCCATCTTCGATCTGTGCGAGGCCGGTCCCCAGCTCCTGGCGACCGGCGAGGCACGCTAGGTCGACGTTCGTCGCATGGCGTGCCGTATGGGGAAGCCGTGCATCGAACAGGGCCCGGCCCGGAAGGCTCGGGGGCCGGATGGAGCGGGTGAGGGGAATCGAACCCCCGTAGCTGGCTTGGGAAGCCAGTGCTCTGCCATTGAGCTACACCCGCAAGGCCTCGGATTATAGAAGCGACCGTCTCTTGCGGCCGGGATGCCTCCGATCCCGGCGATGCCGCAACTACACTTCCGACAAGGCGAACACAGGAGCGCAGATGATCCTCTCGGACCGTGACATCCGGGCCGCCATTCGGGCCCGGCGTATCAGCCTCGATCCGTTCGACGAGGTCGACATCCAGCCCTCGTCCATCGATCTCCACGTCGACCGCTACTTCCGCACCTTCCACAACCACCGCTACGCGCACATCGACGTGAGGGATGAGATGAGCGAGCTCACCGAGCTCGTCGATGTCAAGCCGGGCGAGCCGTTCATCCTGCACCCCGGTGAGTTCGTCCTGGGTTCGACCTTGGAGTACGTCAGGCTGCCGAACGACCTCGTTGCCCGGCTCGAGGGCAAGAGCTCGCTCGGCCGCCTCGGTCTCCTGATCCACTCCACCGCGGGCTACGTCGACCCCGGCTTCGAGGGTCACCTCACGCTCGAGCTCAGCAATGTTGCCAACCTTCCGATCACGATCTATCCGGAGATGAAGATCGGTCAGATCAGCTTCTTCCAGCTCACCTCCGAGGCCGAGAACCCGTACGGCTCCCAGAAGATCGGCTCCAAGTACCAGGGCCAGCGCGGCCCGACCGCGTCGAGATACTTCGAGAACTTCGACCGCTAAGTCAGGTCCATCCAGCTCACGAACTCGTCGAGCTTGGTGTCGTCGCCGTGGATCTCCAACGACGGTGAATCGGTCGGGACGCGGCGCCACAGCATCAGGAGCAGATCGCTCGCCGTCCCTCGAACGGCCGCGTCGCCCTTGGCGTGCTCCTTCGAAGACGTCACCCCGTCCGGGCCGTAGCGCACGAACCATTCGCCGTCGCCGTCGGTCTGGTGCAGGTGGAGCGTGCCCGACTTCGCCGGGCCGACCGGGCCCTCTTCGCCCCGATAACCGAGGACGAAGGTGTCGAAGAATTCGTCCACCCCGTCGGCCGCCATGTCGGGATCGATCCGACGCGGTGAATCGGAGACGGCCGAGCGCGCATCCCAGCTGTGAACCGCGAGCTCCTGGGGCATGCGGCGCTGGATGAAACCGATGTCCTTGCGGGGCGCCCAGGTCCAGACCCGGATCGCCGGGTCGGCGGCCCCCAACACCTGGGCCGAATGGTTCGAGACTTCGTTGAACCACGTCAAGAGCATCACTTCCTCGTCCGGAGCTCGCGCCCGTTGGACATCTTCAGGATCCTGGAGCCGGTTATCCGCGATCTCGGTCCAGAAGTGCAAGACCAGGCCGGTGTGCTGCAGCAGCTTCCGCACGTTCCAGTCGGGGCACCCGGGCACGCGCGCTTCCAGGTTCCCCGCCGCTACCTGGGCCATCTCCGCGCAGTCGCGTTGTAGTGAGCCCATGTACTCGGCCAGAGATGGCGTCACGTCGTCTGCGCATCTCCCGGTCCGGCGGGCGTGCCCGTCATCTCTTCGGGCTCCTTGGTCGGTGGGTATCCGCCGCCGATCCCGTTCGTGGCCTTCGCCGCGTCCGAGTCGGGATGGAATTCGATCGACTCGAGGAGCAACTGGGCGACGTCGCGAACGGCCACGCGGTCGTCGGCCTTACGTTCCTGTATTCCATCGGAGAGCATGATGTTGCAGAACGGGCAGCCCACCGCGACGGTGTCCGAGGCCGACGCGAGAGCCTCGTCCGTGCGCTCGGTGTTCACCTTCTTCCCCATACGTTCTTCCATCCACATCCGGCCCCCGCCCGCGCCACAACAGAACGTCGAGTGGCCGTGCCGGTGCATCTCCTTGTACTCCGTGCCGGGGATCGACTCGATGACGTTTCGAGCGCCCTGGAACACATCGTTGTGGCGCGAGTTGTAGCAGGGGTCGTGATAGGTGACGGTCTTGGCCAGCTCGCCTTGCGGCTCGAGCCGGCCCTCGGCCACCAGCTGCGCCAGGTACTCGGTGTGGTGCACGACCTCGAAGTTGCCGCCGAACTGTGGGTACTCGTTGAACATGGTGTTGAAGCAGTGGGGGCAGACGGTGACGATCTTCTTCACGTTGTAACCGTTCAGCGTCTCGATGTTCTGCTCGGCCAGCATCTGGTAGATGTATTCGGCCCCCATCCGCCGAGCGGGGTCACCGTTGCAGTTCTCCTCCCCGCCAAGGACCGCGAACTTCACGCCGGCGATCTGCATCAACCGGGCGAAGTCGTAAACGACCTTCTTGTTGCGGTCGTCGAAGGCTCCCGCGCACCCGACCCAGAACAGCACCTCGGCATCGGGCGCCTCGGAGATACGAGGGATCTTCAGCTCCTCCTGGCGTCGCCCACCCTTCATCCACTCCTCGCGTGCCGCCGGGGGCTGACCCCACGGGTTCCCCGTCGTCTCCAGGTTCTGTAGCGCGCTCTGCATCTCTCGGGGGAACCGGGACTCGGTCATCACCAGGTTGCGTCGCATGTCGATGATGGTGTCGATGTGCTCGATGTTCACCGGACACGCCTGTACGCACGCGCCGCACGTCGTGCAATCCCAGATCACCTCGTCCTCGATGATGTCCGGGTTCATCGGCGGTAGCTGCGAGATAGCCTCCTGGAACTTCTCGTCGCTCTCGCGCTTCGCGGCCAGTAGTTGATCCCCGTACTCGAACATGTGGTCGCGCATGTCCATGATCAAGAGCTTGGGAGATAGAGGTTTGCCCGTGCTCCACGCCGGACACTGCGACTGACATCGCCCGCACTCGGTGCACGTCATCCCATCGAGCATCTGCTTCCAGGTGAGGTCCGTGAGCTTGCCGACGCCGAAGGTGTCGTCCTCCGACATGTTCTCCACGTCGATGTGCATCGGCTTGAGCGCGCCCTTCGGGCGTTCCGACGTGAAGAGCACGTTGATCGGGGAGGTGGCGATGTGAAGGTGCTTCGAGTACGTGATGTAGACGAGGAAGCCGAGGATGATCAGGGAGTGCCACCACAGGAAGATCGTGTCGAGCGCATCGCGAGCCGCTACCGACATCCCCGTGAACAGTTGGGCGGCGAAGTTGGATACCGGCGTCCAACGGGTGTCGTAGGGGAAGTGCCCCAGCGAGATCTCGGCCCCCCGCGTCAACAGGATCGTGATCATGATCCCGGCGATCAGATACAGGATGTAATCGGCTTCCTTCAGGTGCGAGCCGCGGAACCGGCCGGGCCGCTGGATCTTGCGGATCACCAAGGCGGTCGCGAGGCCGGCCAAGACCGCGACCACGAAGAAGTCCTGCATGGCTCCCAACGGTCCCCACTTGCCGATCACCGGGAGATGGAACCCCTCCTGGTAGACGGCTCCGAAGGCCTCGACGATCGTGGTGAAGAGGATGTTGAAGCCCCAGAAGATGAAGAAGTGCATGACGCCGGGAACCGTCCACTGCAGGAGCTTGCGCTGGAGCCCAACGACCACCAGCTGGTCCTTGAGTTTCCGTCCCCAGTCACGAGGTCTGCGATCTTCGCCTTGCCCCAGGCGCACGAAACCCACGAGATCGTTAACCCGCCGTGCGAACGCAGCCAGCGTGATCAGCAGCAGGATCGTCATGACGACCTTCTCGAGCACCCTGTCCTCCCTCTAGGGTTGCCGGACCGCGCGACTTCGTGACGTTCGGGAGTATACGGAGCAACCTCGTCGCAAGGAGGCCACATGCACATACGCACGAGCGCCGGCGAACTGCCGGTCCGTCTCGACGGAGCGAAGCGAGCGTCGACGTTGTTGGTGCTGGGCCACGGCGCCGGTGCGGGTTCCGAGCACCAGTTCATGGAGCGTTTCGCCACCGGCCTCGCGGGTGAGTCGCTGCGCGTGTGCCGGTTCGATTTCCCCTACTTGGCCGCGGGACGCAAGACTCCGGATCGTCAGCCGGTTCTGGAGAAGGCATTCCGGGAGGTCGCCGACGTCGCGCGCGCGGACCACGATCGTTGCATCCTCGGGGGCAAGTCGCTCGGCGGCCGTATCGCATCCCTGGTCGTCGCTTCGGGATACGACGCCGATGCCCTGGTCTTCCTCGGCTATCCCCTTCACCCGCCCGGCCGCCCCGATCGCATCCGGGACGCTCATCTCCGCGAGATATCGGCCCCCATGCTCTTCGTCGAGGGAACGAGAGACCCCTTCTGCCCGTTAGACACCTTGGAGCGCGTCCGCTCGGGCTTGGACGCCCCGACGGATGTAGCCGTGGTCGAGGACGGCGATCATTCTTTCAAGGTGCGGAAGAGTTCGGGGCGTGACACGCCCACCGCTTGGGCCGAAGCTGTTGAGGAGATCAAGAAGTGGCTGAACGCGCGGGGACTGGTAGACGGGGACTGATCCCGGACCTGCCGCGCCAGGCGTGGATCATCCTGGGTGGCGACGCGCTGTCGGCGGTCGGGAACGGCCTCGTACTGCCCTTCTTCATCATCTATCTCAACCGCGTCCGCGGCCTCGACATCGACACGGCGGCGTACGCCTTGGCGACGACGGCGCTGGTCGGGTTCGTCGTCGGACCGATAGGTGGATGGATGTCGGATCGCTTCGGGGCGCGACGCATCGTGATCCTGTCGCTGGTCATCTCGGCCCTCGGATCTATCTCCATCGCGTTGGTGCGGGAGACCTGGCACGCTTTCGCCGCGGCCGGATTTTTCGGCTCGGGCATAACGCTCTTCTGGCCCAGCGTCCACGCTCTGGTGACGACGATCGTGGCCAAACACCAACGCTCGGCCGTGTTCTCGGTGCACTACGCCGCGATCAACCTCGGCATCGGGATCGGCGGTCTGCTCGGGGGTTTCATGGTCGACACGGCGGATGCTTCTACGTTCGAGCTCGTCTACTACCTCGACGCCCTCACGTTCGTTCCCTTCATCTTCATGCTCGTCTTCTTCGTCCGGAACGTGGGGGGTGCCGTTCGGCCTGACACCGTTCGGTCCGACGCGGAGCCAACGGGCATCGTGGCGCCGTCCTACCTCTCGGTGCTCCGGGACAAGCGGTTCCTGCGCGTCCTGATGCTCATGACGTTGTTGGTCACCATCGGCTACGGACAGCTCGAGGCGTCGTTCCCTGCTTTCGCGACGCGACCCGGTGGCATCAGTACCCGAGCCCTCGGGGCCACGTTCGCGGCCAACACGTTCTTCATCGTCGTCGCCCAACTCTTGGTGCTGCGGTGGCTGGACGGTCGCCGGCGAACGAGAGCGATCGTCGTCCTCGCGCTGTTGTGGGCGGCGTGCTGGGGCACGGTGCTGTTCGGAGGAACGTTGGGATCGGGGATGGACGCCACCGTGGTGTTCGCCTTCGCCGCGGTGCTCTTCGCGTTCGGCGAGACGATCGTTTCGCCCACGTTGTCACCGATGGTCCAGGACCTTGCCACCGATCAGACCCGGGGCCGGTACTCGGCGGTGTTCTCCATGACCTGGATGGTCGGCTCCGTGATCGGGCCGGCGATCGCCGGGTTCTTCCTCGACATCGACAAGCCGGGTGCCCTGTTCACTCTGCTGATCGCGGCATGTATCGGGGCCGGCTGGATGGCCTACAACCTCGAGAAACACATCCCCGACGACGCCAACCTGGTCCGCCTTGCCGACGAAGAGGAGACCGAGCTCACGGCGCCGGAGGCGGCGGGGGTGGAGGTTGTGGGTTGACCGCATCCGGAGGCATCGCTCCGGCGGTGGAGATGGAGTCCGGAGAGCCGGCCCCCGCGCCGAACCCGACGGATCGTAGAGCGGCGATGCGCTCGTCGAGCGGGGGATGGGTCGCGAACAACCGGTTCAGCCATGCTCCCGACCTCCGGGCACCGCGCTCTCCGGCGCGTTGAGCCGTGGGTTCCTCGATCCAGAGGTGTGCCGTCGCCCGGCTCGCCGAGCGCACCACCGTCTGGTCCTCCTTCAGCTTCTCCAGCGCTCCGATTAGTCCCTGCGGGTATCGAGTGAGGAAGGCCCCGTCCATGTCGGCCAAGAACTCCCGGCGACGGGACACGGCCATCTGCATGAGCTGAGCGATGATCGGAGCGAAGATCATCAGCACCAACCCGACGATGGCCAGGATGGGCCCGGCTCCGCCGCCACGATCGCGGCCCCGACCCCCGCCCCACCACATCGCTCGCAGGAACCAGTCGGCCAGCAGGACGATCACCCCTACCAAGGTGACCGCGATCGTCATCACGAGGGTGTCTCGGTTCTTGATGTGTGAGAGCTCGTGCGCGATGACGCCCTCGAGTTCGTCCCGCGTCAGCTTTTCCATCAATCCCGTGGTCACGGCGATCGCTGCGTGCTCTGGATTACGGCCGGTGGCGAAGGCATTCGGCGCGGTGTCCTCTACGACGTATACCCGAGGCTTAGGCATCCCGGCCGCGAGGGATAGGGATTCGACGATGTTGTGCAGCTGTTTGAAGCGCGTTTCGTCGGCAGGCTTGGCGCGCGACATCGCCAGGGCGATCTTGTCGGCTCGGAAGTAGGAACCCCACGTCATAAGGATCGCCAGCACGGAGGCACCGCCGACGCCCCAATAACCGACTCCGATGTACTCGCCGAAGACCCATCCCACCGCGACGACCAGCAGGACGAAGCCGCCGATGAGCAACCACGTCTTGCGGACGTTGGACGCGATCCGTTCGTACATGTCCTACCGCCTGATGCTCGCGCCCGTATCCGTCGGTGTCAGGCCGTCGGCGGCGTGCCGGCCGGCGGCCTGGAGCCCGGCGTCGCCGCAGGAGGTCCACCGCCGGGCGCGTTGCCTTGGCCGAAGTCGACGCGCACCGGTTCCCGCGCCGTTTCCTCGGCCTCGAAGTACGGCTTCGGCGCAAAGTTGAAGGCGGACGCGATCAAATTGGATGGGAAGGACTCGAGCGCGTTGTCGTAGGCCAACGTTTGCTCGTTGTAGAACTGCCGCGAGAACGCTATCCGTCCTTCGGTCGCCGTCAGCTCCTCCTGCAGGGCCAGGAAGTTCTGGTTGGCCTTCAAGTCGGGATACGCCTCCGCGAGCGCGAAGACCTGGCGCAGCGCCGACGTCAGGAAGTTCTCGGCCTGGGCCTGATCCTCCACGCCCGTCGCCTGCACGGCCTGGTTTCGAGCCTGGATGACCCGCTCGAGGGTCTCTCGCTCGTGAGCGGCATATCCCTTGACCGTCTCGACCAGGTTGGGGATCAGGTCGTGACGCCTCTTGAGCTGGACCTCGATCTGCGACCACGCGGCTTCCACGCGGTTCCGCAGCCTCACCAGCCGGTTGTAGCCGGTGATCAGCCACAAGATGAGCAAGACCACGAGGCCCAGGACGATCCAGACCATCCATTCCATCGTTTCCTCCCGATGCTTCGATACGTCGAGCGTCTAGATTGAGCCACGAACGCGCCCTAAGCAAGCGGTCCGGCCTAGACTCGCTGCATGAAGATCTCGATCGAATATTGCGCGCAGTGAGGGTACGCGCCTAGAGCCGTCGGTCTGACGGAACGGATATTGGAAGAGTTCGAACACAAGATCCAGGATCTGGTCCTCATCCCGTCGCGCGGCGGCGTCTTCGAGGTCGTGGTCGACGACAAGCTGGTCTATTCGAAGAAGCAGACTGGACGTCACGCGGAGCACGACGAGATACTCGAGCAGATCAGGGCGCTCGGCCTGATCTAGCTCTGCAGCATCTCTCCCAGGAGGAAGGCGAGATCGACGGACTGTCGCGCGTTCAGCCGCGGATCGCACAGAGCCTGATAGCTCCTGGTGAGGTGTTCGTCCAGGATCTCGTCGCCTCCACCTAGGCATTCCGTGACGTCTTCGTGAGTGAGCTCGAGGTGCACGCCGCCCGGGACCGTGCCTTCGTTCTGATGCACGAGGAAGAAGCTCTTGATCTCCGACAGGATGTCGTCAAAGCGACGGGTCTTCAGTCCAGACTTCGTCGCGAACGTGTTGGCGTGCATGGGATCGCACGCCCACACGAGACTTCGCTCCGCGTCTCGTACGGCGCGAACCAGGGGAGGCAATACCTCTTCGATGGCCTGGGAGCCCAGGCGCGTGATCAGCGTCAGGCGTCCGGGCTCTCGATGCGGATCCAACCTGTCGCACAGCTCGAGGACCTGGTCCGGGGTCACGGCCGGACCGAGCTTGACCGCGACCGGATTGTGGATGCCGGACAGGAACTCGACGTGGGCGTGATCGAGGTCGCGCGTGCGTTCTCCGACCCACAGCATGTGAGCCGAGCAGTCGTACCACTCGCCCGTCAGGCTGTCTTCGCGCGTCAGCGCCTCCTCGTAATTGAGCAGTAGCGCCTCGTGCGACGTGTAGAAGTCCACCTCGTGGATGGAGGAGTCCGAACCGAGATCAACGCCGCACGCCTCCATGAACCGAAGCGCTCGGTCGATCTGGCGCGCTATCGCCTCGTAGCGTTGCCCCTGGCTGCTCTGCGCCACGAACTCCTGGTTCCAAACGTGTATCCGTCGCAGGTCGGCGAAACCACCCTTGGTGAACGCTCGGATCAGGTTCAAGGTTGCGGCGCTCTGGTGATACGCCCGGACCAGACGTGTCGGATCGGCTCTCCTGGAGGTCTCGTCGAAAACGATGTCGTTAACGGCGTGTCCGCGGAACGAGGGCAACTCCACCTCTCCGACCGACTCTTGGGGGGAGGAGCGAGGCTTCGCGAACTGGCCGGCGATCCGTCCCACCTTCACGACCGGGAGGCCGGCCCCGTAGGTCAGGACGACGGCCATCTGGAGGATGATCTTCAGCTTGTCCCGGATGGAGTCGGCCGAGAAGTCACCGAAGGCCTCCGCACAATCGCCCGCTTGGAGGAGGAAGGCTTCCCCGCCCGCCACCCGGCCCAGCGACTTCTTGAGAGCGCGGGCCTCGCCCGCGAACACCAAGGGCGGCAGCCGGCGGATGTCCTGGAGGACGGCTTCGAGCGCGGCTGGATCCGGCCAGTCGGGCTGCTGCTCGGCCGGTCGATCTCGCCATGACGATGGCGCCCAGGTCTCGCTCACGCTTCTAGTTTCCTGCACTTCGTGGCAGCATGCAGCCGGTGAGCGAACAAGGCCTGGTGACTCTCGCCGACATCCAGGACGCGAGGAAGCGCTTGGAGGGCGTGGCGGTGGCCACTCCTCTCGACCGTTCCCGCGCCCTCTCGGACCGGATCGGGGGTCTGGCCTTCGTCAAGTGCGAGAACCTGCAACGCACGGGCTCGTTCAAGATCCGTGGCGCTTACAACCGCATCAGCCGTCTCACCGATGACGAGAAGACGGCCGGGGTCGTCGCCGCGTCCGCCGGCAACCACGCTCAGGGCGTCGCCTTGGCGGCCAGTCTTTTGGACACGCGTTCGACCGTGTTCATGCCCGAGGCGGCTCCGCTTCCCAAGATCGAAGCCACGAAACGCTACGGAGGAAGCGTCGTGCTCACCGGTAAGGACGTGGGCGAGGCGTTCGCGGCCGCTAAGGCGTGGGCGGACGATCAGGACGCGGTTTTCGTGCACGCGTTCGACCATCCCGACGTGATCGCGGGCCAGGGCACGATCGGCCTCGAGATCGTGGAGCAGATGGACGATGTGGGGACCGTGGTCGTACCGGTGGGCGGTGGCGGACTGATCTCGGGGATCGCCGCCGCGATCCGGGCGTCGTACGACGGCGCCAGGATCGTTGGCGTTCAAGCGAAGGACGCGGCTGCGTTCCCACCCTCGCTCGACAAGGGCGAACCGGTGACGCTGGATTCCATGAGCACGATCGCAGATGGGATCGCCTCGAACTTCCCCGGCGAGCTCACGTTCCGACACGTACGCGACCAGGTGGACGAGATCGTCACGGTCACGGACGAGACCATCGCCGAGGCGTTGGTCTTCTCGATCGAGCGCATGAAGCTCGTGCTCGAGCCGGCGGGAGCCGCCGGCATAGCGGCACTCCTTGCGGGCGTCACCGAGCTGAAGCCGCCGGTGGTGATCGTACTTTCCGGCGGCAACATCGATCCCCTGTTGCTGCTGCGCGTGATCCGCTTCGGACTGAGCTCGGCGGGCCGCTATTTCGCCTTCCATACCCGCATGCCCGATCGGCCCGGCGAGCTCTACCGGTTGCTCGGGCTCATCGCCGAGCAGGGTGCCAACATCCTCGGGGTCGATCATCACCGTGTCGGCATGTCGATGTCCCTCGGGCAGGTGGAGGTTGCGCTCCAGGTCGAAACCCGCGGCCGCGACCACATCAAGGAGTTGGTGGACCGCCTGGAACGTGCGGGCTACGAGGTCGAGAGAACCTAACTCACCCCGCTCGCCTAACCTAGGTGCATGGACGAGGCAGCCGCACGGTCCGAGATCCGTCGATTCCTGGCCGAAGACGTTGGTCGTGGTGATATCACCACCGAGCTCACCGTTCCCACCGGCCGCCCCGGGACGGCTCGCATCGAGGCTCGAGAAGGGTGCGTAGTCGCGGGCATCGAGGTCGCTCGGTGGTGTTTCGAGGAGCTCGAGGGGGACCTGGAGTGGCGACCCGAGGTGGTCGACGGCGACGAGCTCCGGGCTCCCGGGATCCTCACCCGGCTCTCCACCGATCTGGGCTCGATCCTGACGATCGAACGCACCGCGTTGAACCTGCTGGGACGGATGTCGGCGATCGCTACCCAGGCGCGTCGCTACGTTGCAGCCGTCGCCGCAACCCCCGCTCGGATCGTGGACACGCGCAAGACCACGCCGGGGCTTCGCATGTTCGAGAGATACGCAGTGCGCGTGGGCGGGGCGTCCAACCACCGGTTCGGTCTCGATGACGGCATCTTGATCAAGGACAATCACATCGCCGCGGCTGGAGGCGTGTCCGAAGCCGTTCGCAGAGCCCGCGCCGGAGCTCCCCACGGCCTCAAGGTCGAGGTAGAGGTTACCGACCTGGCCCAGTTGGACGAGGCCTTGTCGGCCGGTGCCGACGCCGTCTTGCTCGACAATATGGACGTACGAACCACCACCGAGGCCGTACAGCAGGCGGGGGGCAAGGTGTTGCTGGAGTCGTCGGGCGGCATCACCTTGGAAAACGTCGGCGCTTACGCCGAAACGGGCGTCGATCTGATCTCGGTCGGTGCGCTTACGCATAGCGTTAGAACCATCGACGTCGCCTTGGAGCTCGAGTGATGGCCGTCCGTCCGCAGGATCTACGTCAACCGCTCGACCACGACGAGTGGATGCAACGCGTTCGGGAGCTCGCCGAACAACAGGATGCGGTGATCCTCGCCCACAACTACCAGGTGCCCTCGATCCAAGACGTGGCGCACCATGTCGGCGATTCGCTCGAGCTGTCTCGCCTTGCCGCCGAGGCGGATGAATCGACGATCGTGTTCTGCGGGGTTCACTTCATGGCCGAGTCGGCGAAGATCCTGGCGTACGACAAGCGCGTGCTGATCCCGGATCCCGAAGCCGGATGCTCGCTCGCCGCATCTATCACCGCGGAACAGTTGCGGGCGTGGAAGGCGGAGCATCCCGGTGCCGTGTCCGTCTTCTACGTGAATACGACTGCAGAGGTGAAGGCTGAGGTCGATTATTGCTGTACCTCGGCCAACGCGGTCAAGGTCGTGCAGTCGATCCCTGAGGATAAAGAGATCCTGTTCGGTCCAGATATGTTCCTCGGCGCGCACGTCGAGAGGATGACGGGTCGCAAGATGCACGTGTGGATGGGGGAGTGTCACGTCCATGCCGGGATCGAACCGCGCCACATCAGGTCGACGATGGAGACCTATCCCGATGCCGAGCTCCACATCCATCCTGAATGCGGATGCTCATCTGCATGCATGTATCTCGTGTCGACGGGTGATCTCCCGGAGGACCGTACCTTCGTCCTCGGTACCGGCGGCATGGTTCGCCGTGTCAACGAGACGAAGGCGGAGAGGGTCATCGTCGCAACGGAGACAGGGATGCTCCATCGCCTCAAGAAGGAAGCGCCGGCCGTGGACTTCATCCCCGCCAACGAGGGCGCGGTCTGCGGCTACATGAAGATGATCACGCCGATGAAGCTCCTTCGCACCCTGGAGACCGGCACCCACGAGGTCACCGTCCCGCCCGACATCGCCGAACGCGCCCGCCTCCCGATCGAGCGCATGATCGCCGTCGGCTAGACCCCGCGCAGCCCCGCTCCCACCGCCGGGCGCCCCGGCCTGGCTCTCCCGCGGCGGCGGTCCTCGCCCGGTTGGACACGCCACGTGCCGCACGGCTCCGCCGTGCGGAACTTCGCTCCGTCCGGGTCGCGGCCTGCGGCGGCGCCCCTCCCGAGGTCCCCCGGACGAGCACCACCGCCGCCTGGGGGCTTGGGAGGCCGGTGGCCGCGGGAGCGGGACCGGGAGGGTTGGATGCTCTCTCTGCTTGACCTCGGCCTGGAAGCTCTGTTAACTACTGTGCCTATTGTTAATCGGAGGCATGATTGATGAGCTTTGGCCGCTATAGAGGTCGGCATCTGAGGGCGCGGTCCAAGAAGCGTGGGCCCGTGGTCGTGGGCACCGCAGCCGCCGTGTTGGTCGGCACCGGCGGCACCAGCGCAAGCGCGGGCTCGTACCGCGTGCGTGCCGGCGACACGTTGTCCTCGATCGCGTCTCGCTACAAGACCACCGTCACCCGGCTGGTGCGGATGAACAACATCAGCGATCCCAACTTGATCGTCGTGGGCCGGCGTTTGCGGGTTCCCGGAGGTGGACCGGGGACCCGCACTCACTCGGTGCGTGCCGGCGAGACGCTGTCGTCGATCGCCGGGCGCTACAAGACCTCCGTCGGGCGCATAGCCAGGATGAACAGGATCTCGAACGTCAACTTCATCTCGATCGGTCAGAAACTCAAGGTTCCCGGAGGATCCGTGGCGAACCGGGGCGCGACCGGCTCGCCCTCGGGCTCCGTTTCCAACTCGCTCACGCATCACGCTCGGTCGCACGGATTGGACGTCTCGCTGGTCAAGGCGCTGGCGCGGTTGGAGAGCGGCTGGAATCAGAAGGCGGTTTCGAGCGCCGGCGCTCGAGGGGTCATGCAGGTCATGCCCGGTACCGCCCGCTACATCAACCGGGTTCTCGGCGGCGGTGGACACCGACCCCTGCGCCTGCGAGACATGGACGACAACGTCCACCTCGGAGTGATGTACCTAAGGCACATGCTGGCGATCATGCCGACGCAGAACAAGGCGCTCGCCGCGTATTACTCGGGCCCCGGCAACGTCAAGCGCAGACTCGACAGACGTCAACGCTGGTACGCGCGCACGGTCCAGGGACTTAGGTCTCGATTCCGTTAGTTCTCGGTCGCGGGGTCGCCGTCAGAAGACCCACGGATCCGAGTAACGAGATCACGCCTGCCGCGGCGACCATCCACAACCCGAAGGCCGGGTCGGCGTCCCCGATGATGTCCATCCGCCGCGAGATGCCCGAGGCGGTGTCCTCGATGGCGCGCAGGTCCGCGATCGCGATGGCACCGATCAGGATCGAAGCCAGGATCGAGAACCAGACGAAGCCACGACGGCGGGTTGAGACGGAGAGCGTTGTCGTCACGGCGATCGCGACCGCAGCTGCAACTACGTACCAGCCATCGCGGGCTTCGAGCCCCGTGAACGGTTGACTCACGTTTCGGACTCCCGGGACCGCTTCCGGAGCCGGCGTGATCTTCACCCAGGGCAGCAACGCGCCGATGATAGCGGCAGCCGCGGCGGCGAGACAGAAGGACGCCGCCACACCGCGAGCGCGATCGAAGTAGTCGCCGCGTGCAGATATCGCCATCACGGTTAGCCTATCGGCGTGACCGAACGACGTTGTGTGCTGGCCATACACGCTCATCCCGACGATGAATCATCCAAGGGTGCCGGAACGATGGCGCGCTACGCGGATGAGGGCGTGCGCGTCGTTCTGGCATGCGCGACCGACGGAGCCGAAGGCGAGATCCTCAATCCCCACATGGACAAGCCGGGGATAACGGAACGGATGGTCGAACTTCGCAAGGCCGAGCTCGAGACGGCGTGCGACCTGCTGGGTGTAGCGAAGATCTACCATCTCGGCTACCGGGACTCGGGGATGCCCGAGAGCGACGCCAACAAGCACCCGGATGCTTTCTGGAACGCCGATCCCGAGGAAGCCGTGGGCAAACTCGTGGAGATCATCAGGCGGGAGAGACCGCAGGTGGTCCTGTCCTACGACGAATCGCGGGGCTACGAGCACCCGGATCACGTCCGCGTTCACCAGTGGGGCCGCCAGGCGTTCGAAGCGGCCGGCGACCCGTCCCTGTACACCGACCGCGGGGAGCCTTGGGTCCCCTCGAAGCTCTATTACTTCGCCACGTTCACGAAGCGACGGATGCAGATCCTGCATGACGCTGCCTCCGCGGAGGGGATCGAGAGTCCCTACGCCGGTTGGCTCGAGAACTGGGACGCGATGGGTTTCGAGGATCCCGAGGTCACTACCCAGGTCGACGTCGGCGGCTTCATCGAGATCCGGTCGAAGGCCCTGCTGGCCCACGCGACGCAGATCGATCCCGAAAGCTTCTGGTTCGCGATCCCCGATGAGATCGTGCGGAAGTTCTACCCTTGGGAGGACTACACGTTGGTCTCGTTGGTCTCGTCGGTCGTCGATACCACGACGCCCGAATCCGATCTCTTCGCCGGTCTGTAGTTCCCGTTCCGGCCAACAAGCGTCTTCTCGATCACCGTGGCTATCTCGTCGCCCATGATCTCTTCGTGCGTTAGCAACTCGTCTCGAAGCGCTTCGACCAGGTCGCGGTTATCGGCCAGTAGATCCAGGACCTCCTGGTGCTGCCGCTTGAGCATCTCGTCTACCTCGCGCTTCGTCTCGTCCATCGAGAGCACTTTCGCGACGAGGTTGGCCGCGGAATAGGCGGAATGCTGGACGGCTTCGAGGGAGATGTAAGAGTCGCCCATGCCGAACGAACCGATCATCTGACAGGCCAGCATCGTCGCGGTTCGGAGATCGGAGGAGGGACCGGTTCCCGATTCACCGAAGAAGAGCTTCTCCGCACACATGCCACCGAATGCGATCTTCAGCGTTGCTTCGAGCTCCGATTTGGTCTTCGTGAATCGTTCCTCGGCGTCGGAGTGAGCGAGCAGGCCCAACGCGTAGCGTCGCTTGATTATCGATAGGACCTCGAGCTTCCTGTGGTCCTTGGCGCACAGGTAGGCGACGACAGCGTGTCCCGCTTCATGCGTGGCGATCAGATCTCGCTCCCTCTCGGTGTAAGTCGTCGGTTGTGCGAGTCCGATCTCTTCCGACAGACGTGCACGCATGATGTCACGCCACGTCAGCTCGCGTCGGCCGTCACGCAGGGCCCAGACGAGAGCTTCGTCGATGATGTGCTCGAGCATCGCCGGGGTATACCCGAGCGTCATGGAAGCGAGTTCTTCGCGCAGGTCCTGCCGGTCCATCTCCTCGGCGTGGAGTCTCCTGACCAGGAAGTGATCGATCAGTTCCCGGCGACCCGTGCGCGTAGGTACGTCGAAGAACAGGGCGCGGTCGAAGCGTCCGGGTCGTGTCAGTGCGGGATCGAGAACGTCCGCCCGGTTCGTCGCAGCGATCACGAGGACGTTGCTGTACGGCGGTGACTTCTTCTTCAACTGATGCTCGGCAGGGAGGAACAAGTTGATCAGCGTCTTGAGCGAGTTCTTCAACCTGGCTCCGAACGGCTGCGTGTCGAAGGACTGCATCTGGATCAGCAGCTCGTTCACCATGGCATCGGTAGAGCCTGTCCCGAAGCGATCGACTCGCATCCCTCGCCCGACGGCCGTGGAGGTCTGCAGCGGAGCGAACCCGGTCACGCCACCGCGATCGGCCCCGATCGCATCGATCTCTTCGATGAATCCGATCGCCCCACCCTCCTTGCGAGCGGCCTTACGCAGCTTCTTGAAGAAAGAACGGATCCGGTAGGCGGTCATCCCGAACCACATGCTCTGGAAGGACGTTGCCGATACGAAATAGAACGGCACGCCTGCTTCGGCGGCCATCGCTTTGGCCAGGTGGGTCTTGCCGGTCCCCGGGGATCCCTCGAACAGGACGCCCCTGCGTGGCTTACCGCCGAGCTCTTCTTGGAACGACTTGTACGCCAGGAAGATCTGGAGCGTGCGTTTGACCTCGTCCAACACCGCATCCAATCCCTTGACATCGTCGAAATGGACGTCGATCTCTTCGGGACTGAACCGAACCGCGGGAGAGCGCCCGTTGATGAGCATCGGTCCTAGCACCGCGAGAGCGATGATCAGAAGCATCGCTATCGGAAAGATCCAGATCATCGATCCGGCATCGAGGCTCGGGAGGCCGAACTCCAGGGGCCTGTCCTCGATGACTCGCCGCAGCAGGTAGGCGAAGATGAGGATGTTCAAGTAGAGGAGATAGCGTAGCCGCCTCTGACGATTCCGCTCTCTTATGAGCTTGACGTCCGCCTTGTACGTCTCCGCGAGCGTCTTCAGCGACTCCTCCGGGGACCGCTTCGATGAGATCTCGTTCCTATCCACGTGCTTCCCCCCTCTGGCCGCGGCGCCCAACGAACAGTGTGCCACTCGCGGTGGGGCTATTCCTACCCCCCACGTTCGACCTCGCCGGGCCGATGCCCTTAGCGCGCCGGCGGAGATCCGTGACTTCGCTCGGCGCGAGATAGGGATGAATGGGGCGTAATTGTGGCACCGAGCCCGGCTATATCTTTCGGCCCATGCGCATCTTGCTCTGGCACGGCTATCTCCTGTCGGGTTCGGGTTCGAATATCTACACGCGGGCGATCGCCCATCGCTGGCGCGAGGAGGGCCATCACGTCGTGGTGATGTGCCAGGAGAGACATCCGGAAGGATTCGACTGGATAGACGAAGAGGTCGAGTTGCGCCCCGGTCAAGAGTTCCAACCCTCCATCGGGTCGAGCGCGTGCGAGTTGGTCCGGCCCTACATCGGAGAGGTTCTCCCCGTCTACGTGTACGACGAGTACGAGACGCTCACGGCGAAGCGTTTCGTGGACGTCACCGACGGGGAGCTCGCCGAATACAACCGGTTGAACGTCGACGCCATGAAGGCCGTGATCGGATCGTTCGATCCGGATGCAATCATCACGGGTCACGAGGTCATGGGCCCGCACATAGCGGCGAACGCCTGCGGAGACCGGAGCTATCTGGTGAAGCTCCACGGAAGCGCACTCGAATACGCGGTCAAAGAAGATCCCGGCCGGTTCCTTCCTTACGCGGTGGAGGGATTGGGCAAAGCGCGAGCGGTCGTCGGCGGTAGCGAGTACATACTGAGAGAGGCGGCGGCCGTCATCCCGGGGTGGCACGATCGCGGTCGGGTGGTGAACCCCGGCGTCGACATTGACCTGTTCAAGCCCGCCGATCGACGACCCGGGCCCCGTCCCGTCGTCGGCTTCGTCGGCAAGCTGATCGCGAACAAGGGTGCGCACGAGCTGCTGGTTGCTCTCGGTCTCCTGGACGACCCGGTCGATCTCGTCGTCGTTGGTTTCGGGGACATGGAGGATCGGCTCCGCACGCTTGCGGCGGCCCTATCCCACGGTGACGTTCGCGCCGCTATCGACGCCCTTCGCTCCGACGATCCGCGCGAGGCCCCGACGCGCGAGCTGTTGCAGGGTGGCGCAGGGCCTGCCATCGTGCAGCGAGCCTCCCGTTCTCGGATCCGGTTCACGGGCCGACTCGAGCACGAGCCGCTCTCCCGAGTGCTCCCGACGTTCGACGCCTTGGTGGTGCCGTCGATCCTGGGAGAAGCCTTCGGGATGGTCGCCGCTGAGGGAGCCGCATGCGGCGTCGTGCCCGTCGTGCCCGATCACTCGGGCATCGGCGAGGTCGGCCGCGTCCTCGAGGAGGCCCTTGCTCGACCGGGCGCGCTCAGCTACGACCCGCAGGAGCGAACAGCCGGGATCGCCGCTCGGCTGAACGAGCTCATGGCTCTGCCTCGGTCGGATCTGAGGGAACTGGGCCTCCGAGCGGCGAGGGTCGCCCGGGAACGCTGGTCATGGGAACACTGCGCTCGTGACCTGCTGGCGTTTGCGAGCGAGGGCTAGTCTGGGCGCCATGTCCGTCTTCACCTCTTACGGCAACGAGAACCGCATGCGCTGGGATCGTACGAAGCGCGGGTTCATGGAGGTCTGGTTCGCGACGCTGAACCACGGGCCGACGGGCAGCGGTCTATGGCTGCGTTACACCCTCACAGCGCCCAAGAAGGCCGAGCCGTACTGCGAGCTGTGGGCGTTCTGGTTCGATCCCACCGGCGCACGTTCCTTCGCCGGCAAGCACCGTTACTCGATCGATCATCTCGGATCCGCGAACGGCCGTGATGATGGAGCACTCGTCAGGATCGGGGACGCGTGGATGTCGGAATCGCACCTCGAGGGTGAGGTCACGTCGGGGGATCGAGCACTCGCCTGGTCGCTGGACCTGGAACCTGCGCCCGCCACGTTCCAGCACATCCCCGCCCCGCTGCGCGACCGCCTCGAGCGCAGGGTGTCGGCGTTGTGCTCGCCGAACCTCTCGGTTCCGTTCCAGGGGATGGTCAAGCTGGGGGGCGCAGCTTTCGAGTTCGAACGTGAAAGGGGCTGTCAGACCCACCGTTGGGGCGCGCGGCATCCGGTGACCTGGGCGTGGGCGCATTGCGAGTCCTTCGAAGGAACCTCAGACACGGTCTTCGAGGGGGTGGCGGCGCGCACGGACATCGTTCGCATCCCGCTACCGACGACATCTCTTCTGTATCTGCGGCACGAAGGTGAAGACATCCCTTTCAACGAGCTCCGGTGGGCTTTGTCGGCCAAGAGCCGATACGAGATGCCGACGTGGGCGTTCCATGCTCGCAACGAGTCCTGGAAGATCATCGGCGGCGCGCGCGCCACGCACGACCGCGCGGTTCAGGTCCGTTACGAGGATCCCGATGGTTCCGAACGGTTCTGCGCGAATTCCGAGATCGCCGATCTGGCTATCGAGCTCTACCGCTCGTCTCCGAGCGGGTGGCGGCACGTACGCAGCCTCATCTCGATCCGCGGTGCTCATCTCGAGTTCGGGCGACGCAGTCCCTTCGAAGGATCGCCGGTGACGCTGTGAGGCCGGGGCCAGGCCCCCAGCCCGCCCGGCTTCAACCCAGCTTGTCGAGGAGTGCCTGCTTCTTGGTGGTGTACTCCTCTTCCGACAGGATGCCCTGATCTCTCAGTTCCGCCAGCTTGCGGATCTGGTCGAAGACATCGTCCGATCCTCGGTTTTCCGCCCGGCCGGGTTGTGCGGATCCTCCCCACGCTTCCCACGCCTGGCCCTGTTCGTTCCAGCGCAACCACGCGCCATCGGGCTGTTGCTGCCACCAAGCCCCATTGTGGTGGACGGGCTGCGCGTTCTGCGTCCGGCCCGCCTGCTGTGCGCCGGCGGTCGCGTTACCGGCCCACGGTTCCCAGACCTCCGTATCTTCGTTCCAGCGTAGCCAGCTGCCATCGGGCTGTTGCTGCCACCAAGCTCCGTTGTGCTGTACGGGCTCTGCCATCATCGAGCCTCCCGATCCGTCTACTCGTCAACGATTATGCGCCGACGCGCCTTCTTCTGCGAGCGGTGCTTCTTGCCGGCGAGGCGGGCCTCGTTCGCGGAGGCGGACCGTTTGGTCGGGATCCGGCGCTTGGTTGATCGCAGCGCACCGGCCACGATATCCGCCAGCCGCGCTTCGGCTTCCTCGCGGTTACGCAGCTGAGAACGCCGTCGGCCGCTCTGCACACGTAGCGAACCCGAGCCATCGATCCTGCCGGCAAGTTTGCGAAGGATCCGCTCGCGCTGCCGGGGGCCCAGCACGCGCGAGTTCTCAACGTTCCAGGTGAGTTCGACCCGGGTGGCCGATCTGTTCGCATGTTGACCGCCGGGACCACCGGAGGCCGAGAAGGCGAGTTCCAACTCGTCGTCGGGTATCACCAGCGACCGGTTGACCCGGATGCTCATCTGAGTTGAGCCAGCAACTCGGCTGCAGAGTGAACGGGGAGATCGCAGATCCCTCGCCTGCACACGTACGCGGTCGCGCGTCCGTCCACGGCGACGCGATCCGCCAGGAGTGGGATCCTCCTGGCATCCTCGGCGTCCGGTTGCTGTGCGATGACCAAGACCTTGTTCGGCAGGTAGGTGTGTCGCATCGCTTCTTTCATCTCGTGCCAATCGGCACGCGCCGGGGAACCCACGATAACCACTTCTTTGGGATCTCCCGTGTACAGATCGACCGCACCAAGCAGGTGACCGAAACCTTGCGGCGACCGCTTGGCAGCGTCGAGGATGGACCGGATCGCATCGATGGCGTGCCGCTCGTACGAAGATCCTCCGGTGAGCATGCTCAGTCGCTGCAGCTCCATAGCCATCACCGAGTTCGCGGAAGGCACCGCGTTGTCGATCAGATCCTTCGATCTCGTGATCAACCGTTCGGCATCTGCTCCGGTGGTGAAGAATCCGCCCCGGTCGGAGTCATGGAAGAGCAGTATCGCTTCGTCCGCAACCCAGCGAGCCTCGTCGACCCACTCTTGGTCGAAGGTTGCCTCGAACAGGGACAGGCTCGCTTCTAGATAGAACGCGTAGTCTTCCGCGAACCCGAGATGACGCACGCGTCCGTCGCGGTAAGCGCGCATGAGGCGTCCGTCACGGCGCATGGAAGTCATCAAGAAACGCATGGCGGCGGCGGCACTCGCTATCCAGTCCTCCCGTTCGAACGTCGCCCCCGCCTCCGCCAGGGCCGAGATGGTCAGCGCGTTCCATGCCGTGAGGATCTTGTCGTCGGTTGCCGGCCGGACCCTTGTGGAGCGCGCTTCCAACAGCGCCTGCCGCAACTCATCGATCTTGGGATCCGCCCGCGCGTGTGCGCGCACGAGGATGTTCGCACCTTCGAAATTTCCCTGCTCCGTCATGCCGAAGGCCCCTATCGCGTCTTCGGCGCGTTCGTCGAGCGCTCGGCGCACCTGCTCGATCGTCCAGACGTAGAACCTGCCTTCCTCGCCTTCCGAATCAGCGTCGAGCGAGGAGTAGAAGCCGCCGGCCGCGTCGCGCATCTCGCGGAACAACCACTCGACGGTGCGCTCTACGACCTCGCGGTGGAGTTCGGACCCTGTCGACAGCCAGGAATGGGTGTACGTGCGGATCAGTTGGGCGTTGTCGTAGAGCATCTTTTCGAAGTGCGGGACGAGCCACTGACGATCGACGGAGTAGCGAGCGAATCCGCCGCCGATCTGGTCGTAGATCCCGCCTTTGGCCATCGCGTCGAGGGTCAGTCGCGCCATGGCGCCCGCCCGCGAGTATCCCCTCGCGTGCAGCCGGTGGAGCAGGTCGATGGTCATCGGCTGAGGGAACTTCGGTGCGTTGCCGAAGCCTCCGTGCTCACGATCGAAACCGCCGGCCAACGACCGGAACGCGCTGCGAAGGATGTCTTCACCGATCACGTCGCTGGACGGGAGGATCTTGGAGGCCACATCGATGTGGTCGAGCAGTCTCTTGCCCTGTTCCTGCACGTCGGAGCGTTTGGAGCGCCAAGCCTCGGCCACCCCGGTGAGCACTCGCGTGAACGAGGGCATGCCGTGACGGTCGTCGGGGGGGAAGTAGGTACCTCCGTAGAAGGGGACGCCGTCGGGTGTGAGGAACACCGTCATCGGCCATCCGCCTTGCCCGGTCATCGCTTGAACGGCCTCCATGTAGATCGCGTCGATGTCGGGCCGTTCTTCACGGTCGACCTTCACCGAGACGAAGTTGTCGTTCATGATCCGGGCGATGTCCGGAGATTCGAAGGACTCTCGTTCCATGACGTGACACCAATGACAGGCGGCGTACCCCACCGACAGAAGGATGGGCTTGTCCTCGGCCCGCGCGCGACGCAGGGCCTCATCCCCCCAGGGGAACCAGTCGACGGGGTTGTCCTTGTGTTGGAGGAGATAGGGACTCGTCTCCGAAGCCAACCTGTTCGACATACCTCCATCATTACCCGCCGTAGGCTGCCGCGATGGCCGCTCTCGCCTACCTCGTGCCCCCGCTGACTGGGCTCTGGGCGTTCACGTGCGGGACGGACGCTCGCGCCAAGGCGCACGGGTTCCAATCGATCGTGCTGGGCACGCTCTGGCCGGTGGGGCTCTACGTGGGATCCTGGATCACGCCCGGGGCCACGCAGGCGATCGGCGTGCTCTTTGCCGTCGCGTGGCTGACGCTGATCCTCTCGGCCGCGCTCGGAAGCGGCCTCGTGGCGACGGGGCTCGTCCGGAGGATCGAGGGTACGGAGCCTACGGGCGAGCGGTGAAGCACATACGGCAACTCGCGGCCGTCGATCCGTTGACGGCTCCGCACGTCGGGCACTTCCAGTGGGCGCCGCCCTCGGTCCCGGCGGCGGTCTCGTCTACGGCCGGCATCTGCGTCGTACCGCCCGCCGTGTCACCCCCGGCCGTGCCCGCGGGCTGCCACTGACCCGTCGACTCTTCGTAGACCAGGAGCTCGTCGCCCCGGCGGAACCACCACCGTCCGTCTTTCTCGAACGGCTCGTCCTGACGTTCCTCGGCGGCGACCGGGGCGGCGGACCGTGCCGCCGGTTGTGCGGCCCCCGGTTGCGCCGCAGCAGGCTGAGCTGCCCCCCCGTAGGAGGCCTCCTCCAGCGGATGGGCCGTGGCGGCCGGTCGTGCCTGAGCCGCAACCGGCGCGCTCGCCGCCATGGGCTCCTCCGCCGGGGTCGCCGGTTCACGGGGGGCGCCCGGGGCCGCCCCCGCCTCCTCCAGCCGTTTGCGGATCTTCCCCAGGCTCGAGAGGCCGACGAGGGACACGAGTAGAGCGAGCAAAAGGAGCACCAGAGTGACGATCTGGAATATGTCGGTATCGATCACGGCATCGCTCCTCTGATCATGACGGTGTGGCTGATTGTCGCGGAAATCCAGCCGCGGCACACGGAGCTACCGAAGCACTACCGGTCCCCGGGGTGGGTAGGCCGATCCCACCCCGTGCGGATCGCTCTCCCGGACGTGGAGCCACCCTCCGTAGGCGATCCCGGCCCCCAGTGCCCATGCGACCAAGAGCATCGGCCCGCGGCTGATGTCGAAGCCCGGCAGGCTCGCATAGCCGAACTCGTTAGGACCGACGAGAGCCGTTAACAACAGCAGGGCAGCTGCGACCGCGCCACCGAGAACGTAGATGCGACCCGGAGGCCACGGCAGAGACGCGCGCACGACGACGCGGACGAGGACCGCTCCCAGGACCAGCAACACGAGAACGAGAGCCGACTTCGGCACGACCGTGAACGCGTCGGACCAGGCGTTGGTGCGCGAGGGGCCGAAGATCCGGTCGGCACCATCGCGGTACTCATACTTGGCCCACAGTGGGAGCCACGAAGTGATCAACAACACGGCGCCGCACGCAACGATGATCTTCTCGCCGCGGGTCGGACGTTCCATGTCCATGGTCACTCCCGGTTGATCCAGTCAGAACCCTGTGCGGCCCTAACTCTAGGAGATAAGACGGCTGCCGTCGTGCGACACCCCGATGCGGGTAGCATCGCTCCGTCGGAGCGGGCGGGAGCGGCTCCTCACGCCCCCATCGAGATCGAGACCGAACACCGAAGGATCTAGATGCCCGGTATAGCGCTCGTAGGCATCCAGTGGGGTGACGAAGGCAAGGGCAAGGTCACCGATCTGCTGGCGGAGAAGACGGATCTCGTCGTTCGATATCAAGGTGGGAACAACGCCGGTCATACGATCGTCGTCGACGGCGAGCGTTACGCGCTCCATCTCGTTCCTACCGGTGTTCTCTATCCCGATTGCGTTCCGGTCATCGGCTCGGGTGTGGTCGTCGACCCGCAAGTGTTGCTGGAAGAGATGGAAACGCTCGCGGGCCGCGGGGTCGACACCAAGCGACTGTTGCTCTCCGGGAATGCCCACTTGATAATGCCGTACCACCTCGAGCTCGACCGGGTGAGCGAGAGGAGGTTGGGCAAGAACCGACTGGGCACGACCAAGCGTGGGATCGGGCCGGCGTACGCGGACAAAGCTGCACGTATCGGGCTCCGGGCCCAGGATCTGCTGGACCCCAAGATCTTCTCCGAGAAGCTCACGGTGGCGCTGAAGGAGAAGAACCTCCTCCTGACCAGGGTCTACGGTCGCCTGCCCCTGGAGCAGGCCGACATCGAGCGTGCCTACCTGGACTACGGGGAAAGGCTCCGACCCCACATTACCGATACGAGCTCGGTGGTCCAGGCCGCCCTGGACGGCGGCAAGACCGTTCTGTTCGAGGGTGCGCAGGCAACGATGCTCGACCTCGACCACGGGACCTATCCCTTCGTCACGTCGTCGAACCCGGTCGCCGGGGGCGCCTGTGCGGGGACCGGAGTCGGTCCCCGGGACATCCAACGCATCATCGGTATCTCGAAGGCCTACTGCACGCGCGTCGGCTCGGGCCCGTTCCCCTCCGAGGCAGATCCCGCGGATGCGGAGATCCTCGTCGAGGCCGGCGCCGAGTACGGAACCACGACGGGTCGCAAGAGGAGATGTGGGTGGTTCGACGCGGTCGTGGGCCGCTACGCGGCTCGTCTGAACACCCTCACCGAGCTGGTGATAACGAAACTCGACGTTCTCTCCGCGTTCGATCCCATCCGGATCTGCGTCGCGTACGACTACGAAGATCAGCGCTTCGACGCATTCCCTCCGAACCAGACCATCTTCAACAAGTGCGTCCCGGTGTACGAAGAGTTGGACGGCTGGATGGAGGACATCACCGGAGCGCGTCGGATCGAGGATCTTCCGAAGGAAGCTCGTGGATATATCGAGAGGATCGAGGAACTGGTCGGAGTTCCGATCTCCTGGACCTCGGTCGGTCCGGGTCGCGAGCAGATCGTGAGGGTCACCACGTGAGGATCTTCGTACTCGGTTCGGGAGGGCGGGAGAGCGCGCTCGTCTGGGGACTGGCGCGGTCGTCTTCGGCGGATGAATTGATAGCGATGCCCGGCAATCCCGGGATCGCGAGACACGCGGAGACGATCCAGGGCGATCCCGTCGACGTCGGGGCCGTGGTCACTGAGGCTCGACGGCTGAAACCCGACCTCGTGGTCGTCGGTCCCGAGGCCCCCTTGGTCGCAGGCGTCGGCGACGCGCTGCGCGGCGAGGGGTTCTCCGTCTTCGGTCCCGATGCGGCGGCGGCCCGCATCGAAGGCTCCAAGGCCTACTGCAAAGAGCTGATGGACGATGCCTCGATCGGCACCGCGGGATGGGAAGCGTTCGAGACCGTGGATGGAGCGATCGTCAAGCTCGATGAGTTCGGGCCCCCGTACGTCGTCAAGGCCGATGGCCTGGCCGCGGGGAAAGGCGTCGTCGTCACGAGCGACCGCGACGAAGCCATCGAAGCCGTGCGCGAGCGATTGAGTGGGGAACGTTTCGGTGATGCCGGACGGACGGTGGTGATCGAAGAGTTCCTGGACGGAGAGGAAGTGTCCTTGATCGCGTTCAGCGATGGGTCGAACTTGGTGGCGTGTGAGCCGGCACAGGACTACAAGCGGGTATCCGACGGCGATCGGGGTCCGAACACCGGAGGTATGGGTTCGTACAGTCCGGTGCCGGCCTGCCCGCCGGGACTCGCCGATGACATCGTCGAATCGGTGATCCGTCCGATGGTCCGGGCGACGGCAGGGCGAGAGGCTCCCTTCGTGGGCGCCCTCTACGCCGGGCTTGCGCTGACCAGCCGCGGGCCCCGGGTCGTGGAGTTCAATGCGCGTTTCGGTGATCCGGAGACCCAGGCTCTGATCCCGCGATTGGATTCGGATCTTGCGGAGGTCTGCGCCGCCTGCGCCGCGGGTTCCATCGAGGGCTACGAGCTGACGTGGTCCTCGGATGCTTGTGTGTCCGTCGTGCTCGCCAGCGGCGGGTATCCGGGTGCCCACGCAACCGGACGACAGATCTCCGGTCTCGACGAGGTTGAGGCCGACCCGAGGGTCCAGGTGTTCCATGCCGGGACGGCCATAGACGGCGACCGGCTCCTGACCGCAGGCGGTCGGGTGCTCGCGGTGAGCGCTCTCGGCGAGGACTACGGTCGAGCGCGGGCTCGCGCATACGAGGCTGCGGACAGGATCCGGTTCGAAGGGAAACATCTGCGGCGGGACATCGCCCTCAAGGCACAGGACGCGAGCGAGGAGGTTGGATGACGGCTCAGGTCGGGATCGTGATGGGAAGCGACTCGGATATGGCCGTGATGGAGAAAGCCGGCGCGGTCCTGGATCGGTTCCAGATCTCTTGGGAGATAGAGGTGATGTCGGCGCATCGCAAGCCCGAGCGCGTGACGGAGTACGCCGTCGGAGCGGTGGAGCGAGGCCTCAAGGTCATCATCGCGGGGGCGGGTCTAGCTGCTCACTTGCCCGGCGTCATCGCCGCGCACACCATCCTGCCCGTGATCGGGGTCCCCTTGTACAACGATGCGCTGGGCGGAGCCGATGCCCTCTATTCCTGCGTCCAGATGCCCCCCGGCGTTCCCGTGGCGACGGTTGCGATCGGGGGCGCGAAGAACGCTGCGGTCCTGGCGACCCAGATCATCGGTGTGGACGATGAAGAGATAGCGGAGCGCCTCGAGGCGTACAAGAGAGACCTGGGCGAGGGCCTCAAGCTCTAGGTTCCCGGCCTGAAAAGCGGTGTGGAGCGTCGTTCGGCCGGCCGTCTCCGGCGGTTGTGCGTAATCCCTCTTGTGGTTGTGCCCCTGTGGTTGTTTGAGTTCACCCGATCCGGGATCTTGTAGGCAGACGAGAGGAGCACCATGACGCAACCTCCTACGCAACCCCCTCCGGCTCCGGGTGGTCCGCCGATCACGCCTCAGCCGAGCGGCCCGCCGCCCGCGTCGTACGGAGGTCCTCCGGTGGGGGGGCCGCCCTACTCCCAGTGGTGGAAGCGCGTTGTGGCCGCCATCATCGACGGCCTGATCATCACCATCCCGGGCTCGATCCTGCTGGCGTTGCTGGGGCTCGGCACGTTCGCGGGGGCCGAGATCACCTGCGACCCGAACACGGGTGTCTGCACGACCGACGCAGGACCCGGCATCTTCATCGGTTTCCTGGTGTCGATGCTTGTGTACGCGGCTATCGCCATCGGTTACCAGGTCTACTTCAACGGCGGTGAGAAGGGTCAGACCGTGGGCAAGATGGCGATGAGGATCCGGGTCCGCGACGACGGGACCGGTGGACCGATCGGATACGGCAAGGCCTTCCTGCGGTGGCTGGTCGGTTGGGCGCTGGGGACCTTCACCTGTGGGATCGGTCTGCTGATCGACCTGCTTTTCCCGCTGTGGGATCCGAAGAGGCAGACGCTGCATGACAAAGCTGCTAACAGCGTCGTGCTCGACGTCGAGTAGATGACGAGCGGTCCTCAAGAGCCCCCCGCCGGCGGCTCTTTTCCGGGACCCCCCGGCCCGCCACCACCGCCCTACCGGGGCCCCCCGCTCACGGGCGGACCGCCGCCCAGCACGACCGTCCCACGTGCTGCGGAGTGGTGGAAGCGGCTGGTGGCTTTCATGATCGATTCACTCATCACGGCCGTGGTCGGTTTCTTCGTCGGTTTCTTCGTAGGTATTGCCCTGTACTCGGCCACCCTCCAGCCCACCCCGGAACAGCAGTCGCAAGCCGAGACGCTCCTGTCCCTGCTCGGAGTCATCTTGAGCGTTCTCTACTTCACGCTCATGGAAGGCAGCCGAGGGCAGACGCTTGGGAAGATGGCGCTGCACATCCGCGTCGTCCACGAGAAGACGGGCGGCCCGATCGGGTTCGGAAGAGCGCTAGGCCGCAACCTGCTCCGATTCGTGTCCGCGTTGCCCTGTTTCCTCGGTTACCTCTGGGCCCTCTGGGATCCGAAGCGTCAGACGTGGCACGACAAGATAGTCGACACGCTCGTCGTGCCTACCGACCTCGACATCGAGCGCCCGACCCCCGTGGGCTACTAGGTATGCCCGGCGGGTGACCGTGCCGCGCGTTACCCATGGATGTCGACCAGCAGTTCACTCCGCCCGAGGGCTATGACGTCACCTCGGTGAAGGCCGCCGATAGGATGGTTGGGTGATCCCCCGATACAGCCGTGAGGAGATGTCGTCCATCTTCTCCGACCGAGCGAAGTTCTCGCGCTGGCTGGAGATCGAGATCCTCGCCCTGGAAGCGCGGGTCCGTATGGGTGATGTTGCCGTCGAGGACCTTTCCGAGATCAGGGAGCGTGCGGCGTTCGATGTCGACCGGATCGCCGAGATCGAGTCGGTACGTCACCACGATGTTGTCGCGTTCGTGGAGAACCTGCGCGAGAACGTGGGTGAAGCGGGGCGCCACCTCCACTACGGCCTCACTTCCTCGGATGTCGTCGATACCGCCAACGGTCTCGCGTTACGCGACGCGGGAGATCTGCTCGTTGAAGAGGTGGGTCGACTCACGGAGACCGTCCGGCGACGAGCTCTGGAACATCGGGACACCCTGATGGCCGGTCGGACGCACGGCGTGCACGCGGAACCTACGACGTTCGGGATGAAGCTGGCCGGCTGGGTTTTCGAGCTCTCCCGGGACCGCGACCGCCTGCGGGCGGCCCGCGACGGCGTCTCGGTGGGCAAGCTGTCGGGTGCGGTGGGGACCTACTCTCAGCTGTCGCCCGAGGTCGAGAGCTACGTGTGCGATCGTCTCGGCCT
Source organism: Actinomycetota bacterium (assembly GCA_009380005.1). Lineage (GTDB taxonomy): Bacteria > Actinomycetota > CADDZG01 > CADDZG01 > WHSQ01 > WHSQ01. Next base: position 30,898 of record WHSQ01000028.1, read on the forward strand.
GGCCATCGAGGAAGCCTCCACCCAGGTCGTATCGCGCGATAGGTACGCGGAGTTCCTGGCGGCGATAGCGACGACGGGTGCGTCGCTCGAGCGCTTCGCTCAGGAGATACGGCACCTGCAGAGGACCGAGGTGCGGGAGGTCCAGGAGCCCTTCGCCGAGGGCCAGAAGGGTTCGTCGGCGATGCCGCACAAGCGCAACCCGATCATCTGCGAACGCATCTGTGGTCTCGCTCGACTGCTCCGAGGATACGCGCAGACCGGATTCGAGAACGTCGCCCTGTGGCACGAGCGTGACATCTCACACTCGTCGGTCGAGCGGGTCTCGCTCGCAGACGCCTGCGCCTTGCTCGATTACATGCTGGACAAGATGCGCTGGGTGGTCGACGGGATGATCGTGGATGAGGACCGCATGACGTACAACCTCGAGAGCTCGATGGGGCTCGTCCATTCGCAGACCGTCCTCACCGCCCTGTTATCCAGGTCAACGCTTCAGCGAGAACAGGCCTACGAGCTGATACAGCGCCATGCGATGCGGGCCTGGGATGAAGGGATCCACCTGAAGGAACTGCTGCTGGGCGATCCCGAGGTCACGTCTCATCTGGCGGCGGACGAGATCGAATCATGCTTCGATCCGGCCCGATACCTCGAGAACGTGAAGATCGTCTTCGAACGCTTGGAGGAGCTGTAGTGAGTCAACCGCAACACATCGGATCGGGAAAGGTGCGTGAACTGTTCCAGGTCGGCGACGATCGATTGCTGCTGGTGGCGTCGAACCGGATCAGTGCTTACGACGTCGTCCTGCCGCAGGAGATCCCGGACAAGGGAAGGGTCCTCACGGGACTGTCGCACTACTGGTTCGAGATCACCGGTTCCTTCTGTCCGAACCACTTGATCTCGGTTCGAGAGGAAGATCTTCCCGATGTCGGTCTATCGGATCTACCCGGACGCGCGATGTTGTGCAGGCGCGCCGATCCGATCGCTATCGAGTTCGTCGTTCGGGGATACCTGTCGGGCTCCGGATGGAAGGAATACGTGGCCTCGGGCGAGGTGTGTGGTCACAAGCTGCCGGAGGGTCTCGTGGAATCCTCGCAGTTGCCACATCCGATCCTCACTCCGGCGACGAAGGCCACGTCGGGACACGACGAGAACATCACCGAAGAGCAGGCCGCGAAGATCGCGGGCGAGGACGTTTACGCGAAGGCTCGAGAGTATGCGCTGAAGATCTACGCCAAGGGGGCCGAACTTGCGCGTGAACGGGGCGTGATCATCGCGGACACGAAGTTCGAATTTGGCCTGATAGACGGAGACGTCGTTCTCATCGATGAGGTACTGACGCCGGATTCGAGCCGGTTCTGGCCGGAGGACCGCTATTCGCCGGGCGGCCCCCAGCCTTCCTTCGACAAGCAGTACGTCCGCGACTGGCTCGATCAGAGCGGCTGGGACCACAACCCGCCGCCTCCGGAGCTCCCGGCCGAGGTAGTGGCGGCAACGCGCGACCGCTACGTCGAGGCGTACGAACGGGTGTCGGGCCGCCCCTTCGAGGCCTGGAAGAAGGAAGTGTCTGGTTGAGCCGGGAAGCCACTGCTTCCTTGATGGACGCTCAACGTGGTCGCAGGTCGAACCGTTCCGCACATCTCGGCTCCACCCTTCGAGCCGTGATGCTCCGTCCCCGCGATGGGTTCGCTCAGGTGCTCGGCGTCACCGAGGAGCGGCGCGACCAGGGTTACCGGACGCCGGAGGGTGCGGCACCGTCCGTGCTGGCCGCGCTCGGTGGAGCCGCTCTTATGTCGGTGTGGCTCAAGCTCGGTGGGCTCTTGGGGGTGCGGACGTTCGCCTCCGCCGATTTCCGCTGGGCGTACCTGCTCGCGTCCCTTCTGATCGGTGCGGTGGTGGGCGTCCTGGCGCAGCTGATGTGGTCCGTGCTTGCCGGCCTCGTGGCGCGCAGGTTGGGACGCAGGGTGGATCAAGCCGAGTTGCGCACGGTCTGGGGAGCAGCGTCGTTCCCACTGACGTTCGCGCTGTTCCCGCTGCTCTTGCTGGACGTGGCGCTGGTCGGCCCCGCTTCGTTCACGACCGAACGCCTCGGAGATCCGCTGTCGACCGGCTGGGCTGCGATATCAATAGCTATGGGTGCAGCTCTCGTGATCTGGTGGATGTATCTACTGACGCGAGGGTTCTCGGCCACTACCGCTTTCAGCTTCGGGCGCTCTCTTCCGTCGTTGCTCGTCGCTCTGCTGAGTACGCTCGGCCTCGTGATGGCTCTACGAGGCCTGGGCTTCGTGTTGGGAACCGGACCGTGAGGTACGCGGCGGTCGTCGACGTCATGCCCAAGGAGGGCATCGCCGACCCCCAGGGCCAGACGATCGAGAAGGCGTTGCCTGCGCTTGGTTACGGTGGGGTCGCCGAGATCAGGGTCGGCAAGCGCATCGAGCTCCAGCTCGAAGCTGCCGGCCCCGATGAGGCACGTGAACGCGTCCTGGAGATGTGCGAGCGACTGCTGGCCAATCCCGTCATCGAGGTGTACGAGGTGACCATCCGATGAGCGCGCGCGTCGGGGTGATCCTTTTCCCGGGTAGCAACTGCGAGCTCGATTGCCGGCGGTCCTTCGATGCCCTGGGCGCTGAGGTCGAGATGATCTGGCACGGCGATGTAGCGCTGCCGGATGTCGATCTCGTGGTCCTGCCGGGCGGGTTCGCTCACGGTGACTATCTGCGCACCGGAGCGCTGGCACGTTTCTCTCCCATCATGGACGCGGTAGCGGCTCACGCGGCAGGTGGGGGCCTGGTCCTCGGGATCTGCAACGGCTTCCAGATCCTCTGCGAGGCCGGGCTGCTACCGGGTGCTTTGAAGAAGAACGTGGGTCTCAAGTTCCTCTGCAAATGGACGGAGCTCCGCGTCGACAACGCCGATACGCCCTTCACGAACCGCGCCCACGCCGGCCGACGTCTCCGCATCCCCATCAACCACTTCGAGGGCAATTGGTACGTCGATGACGAGACCTTGCGCTCGATGAAGGAGAACGGCCAGATCGTGCTGCGCTACACGTCCAACCCGAACGGTTCGCTCGACGACGCGGCCGGTATCTCCAACGCGACCTTCAACGTGTTCGGCCTCATGCCTCACCCCGAGCGAGCGTGCGACCTGCTACTCGGATCGGAGGATGGGGCTTTGATCCTCGGCTCGACCCTCGATCACGTGGCATCGGACGCACGCGCCGCCGTATGACCCGGACCGACCCCGCCCCGTACCGCGCGCTCGGTCTCACCGAAGAGGAGTTCGAGGCCATCGAGCATCGTCTCGGGCGCGAACCGACACACACCGAGCTGGCGATGTTCTCGGTCATGTGGAGCGAGCATTGCTCCTACAAGTCGAGCCGGGTCCATCTCCGGAACCTGCCGACCGACGGCCCGGAGATCCTGGTAGGTCCCGGCGAGGGAGCGGGCGTGATCGAAGTAGCGCCCGGCATCGCGGTGGCGTGGAAGATCGAATCGCACAACCATCCCTCCTTCGTCGAACCCTTCAACGGTGCCGCGACCGGGATCGGTGGCATCGTCCGCGACATCCTTTCGATGGGAGCGCGTCCCATCGCCCTGCTTGACCCCCTGCGCTTCGGCCCCCTCGACGACGCCCGCACCCGGTACATCGTCGAGGAGGTGGTCCACGGGATCTCCGCCTACGGGAACTCGATCGGCGTACCGACCGTGGGCGGAGAGGCCGTCTTCGAGGAGTGCTATGCGGAGAACCCCCTCGTCAACGTGGCATGTCTCGGCGTCATCGAGGATCGCCTGATGCACGGACGCGCCGAAGGCCCGGGCAACGCCGGCGTGCTCTTCGGTTCCTCGACCGGCCGGGACGGCATCGGCGGCGCCAGCGTCCTGGCTTCTGCGGAGTTCGACGAGACCTCGCTCGAGAAGCGGCCCTCCGTCCAGGTGGGCGACCCGTTCTCGGAGAAGCTCCTGATCGAGGCCTCCCTCGAGCTCGTCCGCCGTGGCCTGGTCGTCGGCTTCCAGGATCTCGGCGCCGGCGGCATCTCCTGCCCCGCATCGGAGATGACGTCCAAGGCGGGCACCGGGATGAAGGTGTGGCTCGACCGTATCCACCTGCGTGAGGCCGATATGGAGCCGTTCGAGGTCATGATCTCGGAGTCGCAGGAGCGGATGCTTGCCGTGGTCGAGCCCGACGATGTCGAGGCGGTCCTCGACGTGTGCGCCAAGTGGGGCCTCGAAGCTCGCGTCGTCTCCGAAGTCACCAAGAGCGGCCGTCTCGAGGTGCTGAAGGGGGACGAGCTCATAGCCGACGTGCCGGCCGAGGCGCTCGCCGAGGAGGGACCGGTCTACGAGCGGCGCTTCGAAAGGCCATCGTGGATCGATGAGCTCCAGGTTGCGACCTCCGGCGATGATCCTCCCGAGGACCTGGCCGGTGCCTTCCTGTCGGTGCTGAGGTCGCCGAACGTCTCGTCGAAACGCTGGATCTGGGAACAGTACGACCACATGCTGTTCCTCGGCACGGTTCAGGGGCCGGGCGCCGACGCCGCCGTGATCCGCCTGCCGAAGGGTGATGTCGCGGTCGCCCTGACCACGGACGGCAACGGCCGCTACTGCTATCTGGATCCCTATGAGGGCGCGCGCCTGGCCGTTGCGGAAGCGGCTCGTAACGTCGCCTGTACCGGTGCCCGCCCCGTCGCGATCACGAACTGCCTGAACTTCGGCAATCCCGAGAAGAGCGACGTGATGTGGCAGTTCGTCGAGGCGGTACGTGGCATCGGCGACGCATGTTCGGCACTGGGTACCCCCGTAACCGGCGGGAACGTGAGCTTCTACAACGAAACGAAAGGCCGGGCGATCTATCCAACGCCGATCATCGGGATGTTGGGGATCCTCGAACGACCGTCGGCGTCGGTAGGGCTGGGCTTCCGGTCGGAGGGCGACGTGATCATGACCGCGGGTGCGACGTCGCCGGACGATCTCGGCGGCAGCGAGTACGCGAAGGTCGTGAACGGCGTGGTCGCGGGCAAGCCCCCGGGGCTCGATCTGGATGCCGAGCGAGCCCTGATCGGCTTCCTCCAGGAGGGGGCGGCTTCGGGGCTGCTGCACTCCGCCCACGACCCGAGTCTCGGAGGGCTGGTCATCGCCATCGCCGAGAGTGGCCTCGCTTCCGACCTCGGCTTCGAGCTCGAAGCGTCCTTCGACCACCGCATCCTGTTCTCCGAGAGCCCCTCTCGGGCCGTCGTGACGTGCGCTCCCGAGCGGGAGGTCGAGCTGGAGGGACTCGCGGAGCGGCACGGCGTCCCCCTCGCTCGAACCGGCCTGGTGGGTGGGGACCGGTTCGACTTCGGCTCCTTCTCGGTCGCCAAGACCGAGGCGACGGATGTGTTCGAGAACGCCCTTCCGGAACGTCTAGCCGCTAGCATGAGCCTGTGAGCGGGGAAGCTCGAGACGCCTGCGGCGTCGTTGGGATCTATGCGCCCGGTGAGGACGTAGCCAGGCTCACCTATTACGCGCTGTATGCACTGCAACACCGCGGCCAAGAGTCGGCGGGGATCGCTTCGTCCGACGGCCAGACCATGGTTGTGTACAAGGAACTCGGCTTGGTGGCCCAGGTCTTCGACGAGACCGTCCTCAACTCTCTAAAGGGTCACCTGGCTATCGGTCACACCCGCTACTCGACGACGGGATCGACGTCGTGGGAGAACGCTCAGCCTTCCTACAAGAGCTCGCCGGTGGGACAGATCGCGCTGGCACACAACGGCAATCTGGTCAACGCGCCGCACCTAAAGGCTTCGCTCGAGCGTTCTGGAGGCGATCCCACGCCGAGGATGGGCCAACTTCCATCCACTTCGGATACCGATATCGTCGCCGGGCTCATCGCACGCGCGAACACGGGAGAGATGCGAGAAGCGATCGCCCAGGTCCTACCGCAACTCTCGGGCGCCTTCTCCTTCACGATCATGGACGAGAAGCGCGTGTTCGGCGCGAGGGATCCCAACGGTTTCAGGCCGCTCTCGCTCGGCCGCCTGGAGGGGGGCGGTTGGGTCCTTGCGTCCGAGACCTGCGCGCTGGACCTGCTGGGGGCGCGTTTCATCCGAGACATCGAGCCCGGTGAGCTCGTGACCATCGACGAGAACGGGATCAGTAGCGAACGTTTCGCCGAGGCGCGGTACTCCACGTGTGTCTTCGAACACGTCTATTTCGCAAGACCCGACTCGACGCTGATGGGTCAGAACGTCTATGCAACGCGCTACCGGATGGGTCAGCGTCTCGCTGCCGAAGCACCGGTGCCGAACGCGGATCTCATCATCCCCGTTCCCGACAGTGGTGTTCCCGCCGCTCAGGGTTTCGCGGAGGGCTCGGGCGTCCCGTACGGCGAGGGCTTCGTGAAGAACCGTTACGTCGGACGCACCTTCATCCAACCCACGCAGTCGATGCGTCAGCAGGGGATCAGATTGAAGTTGAACCCGCTCCGAGAGGTGATCGAGGGCCGGCGGGTCGTGGTGATCGACGATTCCATAGTGCGTGGCAACACCACGCGACAGATAGTGGCGATGCTGAAGGAAGCCGGCGCCCGTGAGGTGCACCTCCGGATCTCGTCGCCGCCTATCAAATGGCCGTGCTTCTACGGGATCGACATGCCCGACCAGGACGAGCTGATCGCCGCTACCGATGGCGTCCCGGCCGTCGAGAAGCATGTGAACGCCGACTCGTTGGCGTACCTGAGCGTGGAGGGCATGCTCGACAGCACGCAGATACCGAGCGACGCCTTCTGTACGGCGTGTTTCACCTCGAACTATCCGATCCCCATCCCTGCCGAGGAGCTACGCAGCAAGCACGTTCTCGAGGAGACCCTGCCCGACTCAGTCATCGAGTAGAGGGCTTACCGGTACGCTTCCCGCATGCCGGTAGACAGCTCGCTCGTTGACGGCGTCGCCGTCATCACCCTGGATCGCCAGGAGAGTCTCAACTCGTTCGACGATGAGCTCGGCACCGAGTTCCTGGAACTCATCGAAGCCGCGTCGGCGGACGTTGCGGTCCGCTGCATCGTGATCACGGGAGCCGGGCGAGCGTTCTCCGCCGGAGAGGATCTGAGCGCGCTGCAGTCGACGTATGAGAGGGGTGAAGCCCCTCCCTTGGGAGACACGCTGGTCAGGCGCTACAACCCGACCATCCAAGCCATCACGAGTGCCCCCAAGCCCGTGATCGCCGCGGTCAACGGGGTCGCCGCCGGCGCCGGTGCGAGCATCGCTCTCGCGTGCGATCACAGGGTCGCTTCAGAGAAGGCGAGACTCGTGCTCGCGTTCATCGAGGCCGGACTGGTTGCCGACTCCGGCGCGATCTGGTTCCTGGCAAGGATGATCGGAACGGCACGAGCGCTCCATTACGCGACGACGGCAGAATCGATCGATGCCGAGACCGGCAGGAGCCTGGGACTCTTCGACGAGGTAGTGGCCGTCGAGGGATTCGAACGGGCCTGGCGCGACGCCGCGAGTCGTCTGGCTGCAGGACCTACGGCCGCCTACGCGATCGCGAAGGAACTCGTTTACTCCGCCCTCGACCGTTCCCTTGCCGAGCAACTGGAGATCGAGGTCGACGCCCAGACCAGAGCCGGTCGGACCGCCGACCATCTCGAAGGCGTTCGAGCGTTCCTCGAGAAGCGACGTCCGGAGTTCCGGGGCCGATGACCTCGCGACTCGAAACCGACGTCCTCATCGTCGGTGCCGGCGCGGCGGGGCTATCGGCCGCCCTCCATCTTCCGCCGGGCACGGGGATCCTGGTCGTCGACAAGGGCCGGATGGGCCAGGGCTCGTCACCGTGGGCCCAGGGTGGCGTGGCCGCCGCCCTCGGCCCGGGCGACTCCGCCGAGCTCCACGCGCAGGACACGGCCCGGGTGGCGGCGGGTCACGGCGATCCTTCGGCCATCGCCGTCCTCGCCTCCGAGGCGGTGGAGTGTGTCCTCGAACTCGCCGAGCTGGGCTGTGCATTCGATCGGAACCCCGACGGTTCCCTGCATCTGAGTCGTGAGGGAGGCCAGTCCGTCCCTCGGAACGCGCACGCGGGAGATGCGACGGGGTCGGCGATCATGAAGACCCTGCGCGAACACGCGATCGAAAGGGTCCGCAGGATCGAGGGGGTCTGCCTCAGCCTGGCCGTGGCGGAAGGACGGTGCCACGGGGCCTGGGTCGTGGCGGGGGGCGATCTGCTGGAGATCCGAGCCCGCTCCACGGTTCTGGCCACGGGCGGCGTGGGAGCGCTGTACGCGTCGACCACCAACCCGGCCGGCGCGACCGGAGACGGTCTCGCGCTCGCGTGGGAGGCGGGGGCCGCGCTCGCGGATCTGGAGTTCGTCCAGTTCCATCCCACCGCTCTCGCGGTGGGATCCTCGCACCAGCGGCTCTTGCTGACCGAAGCGCTCCGTGGAGCGGGAGCCCACGTGATCGACGCGGAGGGCCGCCGGTTCCTGTTCGAACACCATTCGGATGGGGAGCTCGCGCCGCGAGACGTCGTCGCCCGAGCGGTCGCGTCGCGCCACTCGTGGCTGGACTGCCGGCACCTCGGCAAGGACCTTCTGGAGAAGGAATTCCCGACCGTGGTCGCCGGGTGCCGCCGCCACGGTCTCGATCCGTCGACCGACCTCCTACCGATCACCTTCGCGGCGCACTACGCCGTCGGAGGCGTCACGACCGATCTCGACGGGAGGACTTCCATACCTCGGCTCTATGC
>WHSQ01000290.1 GCA_009380005.1 Actinomycetota bacterium
AGCTCAACGGGTAGAGCTCCGGACTTTTAATCCGGCGGAGCGGGTTCGAGTCCTGCACGGCCTACCAGGGCCGGACATACTCGGCCCCTGCACGATGGACCTGTGGAGCAGCTAGGAGTGCTCGTCACCCTGTCAAGGTGAAGGTCGCGGGTTCAAATCCCGTCAGGTCCGCCACACGAAACGCCCCCGCAAGGGGGCGTTTCGCTGGTCAGACGCGCCGGCCAGCAGGCTCAGCGGCTCACGCCCGGACCCCGAGGCGTTGTCCGTTTCTACCCTCTCGTACCACCGGATGCGCTGGAGTTTTACGCTCGGCTTTACGTTGGGACTCGGCTTCCTGGAGCAGAGTTCGGTCCGCGGCCAACTCTGGGCAGGGCCGGGTACTCGTCCTCCCAGTCAGCGCCCCCCATGTCGAGACCGACAAGCCACCCCCAGACCTGCCCGTCTTCACCGGCGGGACCTCGCTGGGTCGGAACTGACTCCGAACGTCAGCGGAGACCGAGGGAAATCGAGCTCTCGACCTCACCGATGTGGTCGGCGAAGAACTCCTCCGCGCCGCCGCACAGGCAGGCCCCATCGTCGTCAACCACCTGGCCAGGCTAGGCAAGCCAGCCCGGGCATGACCGGTCACCGTGCACGACCGGACGCCGCGGCCCGCTGCGCTCTCCGAGCTCCCGGGCCCGTCCTCGACGAACATCGCAACACTCGATCAGGCAGCAACTCCGAACTGCACAACGCGTGCCACCACACGCATCCAGCAGTACATGACGCGCCCGAGCGACCGTCCACCGAATGACCTCTCGACCTCGGCCAGCCGTACCCGGTTAACTCCATCCCGAACACCCGACGGAGCCCACCGCCCACAGACTTGCAAAATGAGTTTACGGGGGTCGACGCGGCCTCACTCTCCCTGCCTCGCACGGCCTTGACATGGCCTTCACCGATCTCCCTGGCCTCGCGTTAGCTACTGCCCATGACCCGTCAGCACGGTGGTTCAGAGTTATTGTCAAGAGTTGTGGACGGGTTTCTCCGAGATGTTCAGGCGGCGCACT
>WHSQ01000291.1:0-285 GCA_009380005.1 Actinomycetota bacterium
CAGAGACATCCGGGTGATCATCCGGGAGCTCAACCCCGTGCTTCGAGGCTGGGGCAACTACTTCCGCACGGGCAACGCCGCCAAGAAGTTCAACCAGGTCGATCATTACGTGGAGGATCGGTTGCAACGACTTCTGCGCAACCGCTATGGGCGCAACCTACGGCCCCGCCACTGGGAGACTTGGACGAGCGATTGGTTTCGGGATCAGGGCCTGCATCGGTTGCGAGGGACCGTTCGTTATCCGGGGGCTGCGTAGCTGTGTTTCGAAGACCATCGGGAAGCCGT
>WHSQ01000291.1:295-1048 GCA_009380005.1 Actinomycetota bacterium
ACCCTTATCGAATCGGGTTGGTACCCGGCTGGAGCCAAGACGGCCGAGAAGCGGCTGCAGTACTACGCGTCGCGGTTCCCCTTGGTGGAGGTCGATTCCACCTACTACTTTCCGCCGAGCGAAGCCAACTCGGAACGCTGGGTCGAACGCACACCGGACAACTTCACCTTCAATATCAAGGCGTTCTCACTCTTGACGGGCCACCCAACTCGCATCGACGCCCTCTACAAGGACCTGGACGTAAAGAGCGACAAGCGAAACGTCTACCCCAAGGACCTCGACAAGAAGGTCATCGACACGGTGTGGGGCAGGTTTCTGTCGGCCCTCGAGCCGCTCGAGGAGGCCGGCAAGCTCGGTATCCTGCTGTTCCAGTTTCCGCCGTGGTTCACCATCGCCCGCAGGAACAAGGACTACGTCCTCGAGTGCGCGAAGCGAGCCGCGCCGCTGAGGATCGCCGTGGAGTTTCGCAACCAGACCTGGATGGAGGGCGCCAACGAACGGGAGACCCTCGAGTTCCTGGAGGGTCACGGTCTCCCCTTCGTGTGCGTCGATATGCCACAGGGGTTCCCTTCCTCCATGCCTCCGATCATCGCGGCGACGTCTGAGCTCGCGCTCCTGCGTTTTCACGGCCACAACGAGGAGCAATGGGAGAGCAAATCCGTGTCCAAGCGCTTTCGCTACCGCTACAGCGAGGACGAGCTCGAGCAGTGGGTTCCGCGCATCTCCAAGCTCAACGACGAGGCCGACAGGATC
>WHSQ01000292.1 GCA_009380005.1 Actinomycetota bacterium
GCGAAGTTGGGATCTTCGTTACACCCCTGCGCCGCCCGGGAGATCTGGCGGGTCTCCTCGAGTCCGAGCGGGGTGTAGGTATTGACGACCTTCTCACAGGCGGAGTCGAGCTCGCTGACCTGCGACCTCAGCCAGTCGCCGTCGTCGTAGGAGAAGGTGCGGGTCTTGCCCGCGGCTGTCCGGGGTCAAGTAGTTATGTCGGACCGCGTACGCTGAAACATGTCGGACGGTCCAGGGCCTTCAGACCCTCATGAGGCATCACCTCCCTCGGGCTTCATCCGATCCTTGAGCCGGTAGCTGGGACCGTTGATCGAGACGACCTCCGAGTGGTGGAGGAGCCGATCGAGAATGGCGGTGGCGAGGATGTCGTCACCGAACACCTGGCCCATCTCGGAGAAGCTCTTGTTGGACGTCAGGATGATCGAGCCACGCTCGTAGCGTCTCGAGACGAGCTGGAACACCATGTTGCCCTCGGCGCGCGACAACGGCAGATAGCCGACCTCGTCCACCACCAGGACCGCCGGCTTGAGATAGGTGCGCAGCTTCTTAGCGAAACGCCCCGAGGCGTCGGCCTCGTTCAAGTTGCGGACCATGTCGTCGAGCGTCGTGAAGTAGATCGAGTATCCGGCCTGGCACGCCGCGATCGAGAGCCCCACCGCGAGCATCGTCTTGCCGACCCCGGGTGAACCCAGCAGGCAGACGTTGGCCTTCTGTTCCACGAAGGCGAGCGTGGCGAGATCCTTGACCTTCCTCGCGTCGAGCTCTGGCTGGAAGGCAAAGTCGAACTCATCGAGCCCCTTGTGGTGCGGCAGCCCCGAGAGCTTTAGCGCGTTGCGAAAGCGCCGGCCCTCCCGTAGGCCGACCTCGTCCTCGAGCGCGAGGTCCAAGAACTCCCGGTAGCCCATCTCGGATTTCTCGGCGCGTTCGATGAGCGCGTCGGCGCTCTCTGCGATGTGGGTCAGACGCAGACGTTCGGCGTGAGTGCGGATGCGATCGGTGACGAGCTCGCTCATGATGTCTGGTCCTTTCGCTCGAAGAGCGCGTCG
>WHSQ01000293.1 GCA_009380005.1 Actinomycetota bacterium
ACCCTGCCCGGCTGCACCTGTCCGACCTCGACGCCGCCATGATCGGCGCCTTCCTCGAACATCTGGAAACCGAGCGTGGCAACGCCGTGTCCACTCGCAACGCGCGTCTCGCCGCGGTGCACTCCCTGTTCGGCTACGCCGCCGTGCACGCACCCGAGCACGCCGAAGTCATCAGCAGGGTGCTCGCCATCCCACCCAAACGCTGCGACCGGGCGATCGTCTCCTACCTGACGGCAACAGAAATCGACGCGCTGCTGGCCGCGCCGAACCGGGCCACCTGGCACGGCCGCCGCGACCACGCCCTGCTCGTGCTCACCTGCCAAAGCGGGCTGCGCGTGTCCGAACTCATCGGCCTGGACTGCCAAGACGCCCACCCAGGCGCCGGCGGCGGGCACGTCCGCTGCCACGGCAAGGGCCGCAAGAACCGCGCCACCCCGCTGACCAGCCGCACCGCGAAGGTCCTACGGGTCTGGCTGGCCGAACGCGACGGCCACCCCCGCGACCCGCTGTTCCCGACCCGCGCCGGCGGCCGGCTCAGCCGCGACGCCATCGCTCGCCTCGTCGCCAAACACGCCACGGCCGCCGCGACCGCCTGCCCATCGATCACGGCGAAAAACGTCACCCCCCACACCCTGCGGCACTCCGCAGCCATGGCGCTCCTGCACGCCGGCATCGACACATCCGTGATCGCTTTGTGGATGGGTCACGAGTCCCCAGAAAGCACGCAGGCGTACCTGCACGCCGACATGACCATCAAACAACGAGCCCTCGCCCGCGTCACCCCGCCCGACACCAAGCCCGGACGATACCGGGCACCCGACGCGCTCCTCGCCTTCCTTGACACCCTCTGACCCCAGCCCGAAACCGCCGGATTATGCCGACCCCTACCCGCCCGCCGGCCCGCTCACCAGCACGTTTGCACCCACCCTCGGCATAATCCGGACCTCGGCATAAGCCGACTTATGGCGACTTCAACATAAGTCGGCTTAGCGTTCGAACTGCACAGACGGGAACTCGCGTTCCATCCAGGCGTCGAACGCAT
>WHSQ01000294.1 GCA_009380005.1 Actinomycetota bacterium
TTCGCTCCCCGGCAGCACCGCCGGCAGCCACAACTACTTCAGGAGCCCCGGTTTTCCTCGCCCGGAGTTCGTCGACGCCGTATCAGCTGAGCACGCACTATCCGACCTTGAGGACACAGTAGCCAGGATCACCCGTGATCTGCGAGCAGATGCACTTCAAGGGCTCGGGATCTCTACCGTGGGTGTCGACGTGCCCAGCAATCGGGTCGAGGTCGCGGTCACTCACCTGGACGGGGACATCGTAGCGGCGCTGGAGGACCGCTACGGTGCGGACAAGCTCATCGTCGTGGAACAGCCGGAGGTCCACGCCGCGACATGCACCCGTACTTCCTGTGCCCCGGATTATCCAATCCGCGGCGGCCTTCTGATGTACTTCCCGAGGGAGAATGGCACAACAGGCGTGTGCACTATCGCTTTCAGTGCGAGACGAGGCGCTGAGCCCGGATTCCTCTCCGCTGGGCACTGTGCAGATTCGGACAGCATCGTTGGCCATAACGGCTATCTCATCGGTACAGTCAGAGCACGGGAATTCAGATTCAATGGCAACCAGGACTCAGAGTGGATGGTCCAGCACGCTGCTCTGCCGCACCTTCCTTCGCGGTGGATATGGCAGACAGAGAGCGAAACGACTTATCCTATCACTAGCGTCGAGGAGGAAAGCGCAGGGAACGTAGGAGATCCCATTTGCCACTCGGGATGGAGGCGAGGGTATGGCTGCGGTTCCATCGTCAGTACGAGTGTCACGGTGTTTATCAAGGACGGCCCAACGCTTGCCGATATGAAGTCTGACAACATCTGCACTGGACCGGGTGACAGCGGCGGACCGGTTTATGCCAGCAACAGGGCACACGGGATCATCTCCGCGACGAACTCGCACATTAATGATGATGGTTCCTATAGGTGTGACGATGTTCCGCGGACGTACTACTCAGGTATTTACAATGTGGAGAGCGCACTTGGAGTCACAGTCCAGACCTGGACGTACTAGCCTCGATGTTTCGTGTGACTGCTTGGGCGCCGGGGGGTGGTTGCATAGG
>WHSQ01000295.1 GCA_009380005.1 Actinomycetota bacterium
ATGAAGGTCAGCACCCATAGTCCGGCGACTGTGCCGACCGGACGCTCCCACGCCTCCGGCGAGAACGCATACCTAGATCCGAGGCTCGCTTGCCCTTAGAAGGGGCCATTAATCAATCCGGCGCTCTCTCGGGAGGAGGTGGTCGCTGAACGATCCACGCTCTCCCAGTCCCATCGTGTCGACGAGGACCCGGCGCAACACCTGCCGCTCGGGTTCGTCGAGTGGCAAGAGCGGTGGACGCGGCGGCCCGGCGGGTAGGCCCAGGATCTCCATGGCCGCCTTGGTGTAGGTCACGTAGGCGGGGTGGCCGGTGCCAGCGCGACGCCGCAGCAGCCTTCGAAACTCCCAGAGTCGGCAATGAAGCTCGCGGGCCCTTCCCAGATCAGACCGTTGCACTGCCTCATACATCGCCCGCATGAAGGACGGCGAGAACGCGGCCGTTGCGGTCATACAGGCTGGCGCTCCAGCAAGAAGCGCGAAGAACACACAATCCTCGGCGCCCGCGATCACCGGGAATCGGCCGCCGAACCGGTGCAGTCGCTCGTAAAAGTGCGTCGTGCTAACAGCTGCTTCCTTCAGAGCGACAAAATGCTCCAGTGTGGACACTCGCTCGAGTGTGTCCCCAGATAGGTCGTGGCGCGTCGTCGAGGGATTGTTATAGACGACGAAGGGGCAACCTACGTCGTCTAACGCTTGGAAGAACCAGAAGGCTTCATCCGGCATGAGCCCGAAGTAGTGCGGCAGCTTGACCATGACCGCGTCGACTCCGAGCTTCGCGGCATCGCGGGTCAGTTCCAGAGCTGTGGCCGGATTCTCGTCCGCCGTGCCCGCAACAACGAGGAGCTTGCCATCGATGCGTGACACGCATCGCGCGATCATATTCCGACGCTCGTCGAGCGACATCGCGGTGAATTCACCAATCGAGCCGCCGGGAACGATAGCCGTCACAGGTGACTCAAGCTGGAAGTCGATCTGGGCGTCCAGTGCGCTCCAGTCTAATGCGCCGTCCTCCCGAAACGGTGTGATGAGGGCGGT
>WHSQ01000296.1 GCA_009380005.1 Actinomycetota bacterium
ACCTGGTGCCAGCTCGGCGTGACCGTCCAGCAGGCCCAGTTCCTGGACCTGTCCTACGCACCGCCCTTCGGCGGCGTCTGGGACCTGCTGCAGGTCGGCGCCCGCAAACTCACCCGCAAACTCGGCCTGTCCCCGGCCCTGTAGCGCCTTGCGCCGGTCTCGGTTCCGGGCCCGGCTATCCGTGCGCCCGCCCTCGAGGGCCCTGCGCCCGTCCGTGCGCCGCCCCGTACGTCCTGCGGCGGTCACCTTCACGTGAAGGTGACCGGCCACGGGACGCCCGGTGGGCTCCACGTGAAGATGGCCGGCGGAGCCGTGTGAACATGACCGGTCACGTGACGCCCGGTGGGCTCCACGTGGAGGTGAGCGGCGGCCCCGTCGTTAGTCGTGGTCTCGCCGTGGTCAGCCTGCGCCTGCGTGTCGGCGACATGGAAGGCGCCATCGCCCCCTGGGGCCTGGTGCTCTCCGTGGTGATCGCCGCGCTGCTGACCATCACCGGCTGGCTCGGCGGTGAGTTGTCGTACCGCCATCTCGTCGGGGTGAACCCGAAGCGCACCACCAGAAGCGACGTGCGCCACGAGTAGTCGGACCGACCGCGCCGGGACGGCCGCGCGTTCAAGGACGCCAGGCCAGGCCACTGATGGGCCCGCCCCCGGGCCCCTCACCGCCCCAGATGAGGACCTGTCGCCCGTCCACAGCACGATCGCGGGCCAGGCGGACCCAGCCGTTCGATGTGCTTCCGTGAGAGGGTTGGTGCTTACCCGAGCGGGAGCCTGCCCAGGCCCACGCCCAGGCGCAGGACGGACCGAGTCCGCGGCCCGCGCTGCATCCGCAGCCAGCGGATGTGGTTGGTGGATGCGGTCGGTCATGCGCGTGGTCTGCGGCGGGGTGGCGCCGGCGGGATGACGCGTCCGGCAACCAGGTCGGACTCCGCGATCCGGCGGAGGGAGCCGTCGGGGCGTTCGATCTCCAGGACTCCGTCGCGCCAGGAACGCAGGTGGCCGACCGTGTCCGTCATCGTGGGGCCGGGCGCT
>WHSQ01000297.1 GCA_009380005.1 Actinomycetota bacterium
ACCCGACCCGTCGGGGAGACGATCATGCTTGCACTCAAGGTATTTTCACCTCAGCCCCAACGCTCTTTTCCCCTTACGAGATGAAGCTCGACCGCCTGCTCGGCCAGCGCGTCGCGCAGCCTGGCGTTGTCCGCCAGCGCGTCCTCCAGCGCCAGCTCCGCCGCGGTCTTGCCGGGCCGCCCCGGACGGCTGGTCGCCAACGCGTCCAGCGCCCCCTGCTTGGCGACCTTGCACACGTGCACCACCGTCGAGCGGTCCACCCGCCACTTGTCGGCGACGTCGCGCTGCGAGCCCTGCGCCGACACCACATCGAGGAACACCTGATAGCGCTCCGGCACGGTCAGCCGCCGTCGGCGGCCGCCCTTGCCCGGGTTCTGCGTCGCTGCCATCCACCCTCACCTCCAGAGGGACCGCACGGCCCTCAGATGGCTGGGTATTTCAACCCGGGAATGGTCAGCGAACTGTGAAGCAAAACACGGCGGCTGCGGGTGGTGACCCGTTACCGCAAGCGGCTGATCCAGCTGCGCACCAGCGAGGTCCAGCGGGTGGAGAAGGTTCTCGAGGACGCCGTGGTCAAGCTCGGGTCGGTCGCCTCCTCGACGCTGACCAGGTCGGGCCGGGCGATGATCGAAGCGCTGATCGCCGGCGAACGTGACCCCGAGGCGTTGGCGCAGCTGGCCAAGGCGAAACTGCGCAACAAGATCCCCGAGCTGATCCGCGCGCTCGACGGCAAGTTCGACGAACACCACGCCGTTCAGTTGCGCCAACTCCTCGGCCACATCGACTGGTTCGACGCCACCATCGACACCCTCAACGATCGCATCGAGACCATGGTCCAACCGCACGCCGACGTCATCCAACGGCTGTGCACCGTCCCCGGCGTCGCCCGGCGCACGGCGGAGGTCATCGTCGCCGAGACCGGCGCGGACATGTCCCGCTTCCCCACACACCAGCACCTCGCATCGTGGGCCGGGCTGTGCCCGGGGCACAACGAGTCTGGCGGCAAGCGACGGTCCGGGAAGACCAACC
>WHSQ01000298.1 GCA_009380005.1 Actinomycetota bacterium
GCCCTACCAAGCCTCACAACCAGCCGCGATCACGTCAGACGAAACATCGAGGCTATTTCGGGCGTGCCGGCCGCCGGTCGGAACCGCAGCGCGTCGAACAGTGCCCGATCAAACGGCTCGCGGTCGACCTTGTCGGCGAATGGTCCTCGGCAAAGATGCGCGATCCGGTTGAACGAGGCGACAACTCTGGCAGTTTCTCGCTTCCAGTCCTCGTGCATGGCGCCTCGCTCCGTGCCCGTGCTCGGTTCAGGCATGTCAGTACCGGTTCGCAGGCTTGTCCGGGAAGATCTTCGGCTCGTGCCGTACCTATGCGCATGCGCTTCCTCCAGAGCTGACCGGTGTGGCATTCTAACCCTGCCGTCGTCTCAGGGGGCTTCAGGCATTCACGGCGGAACCCGTGTCAGCCCACGTCCACGGTTCATAGCGGAGAGCCGGAAATGGTTGCCAACGATCAAGCAAATGGCTGGGATGCGACGCCGGGCCGGCTTGAGTTTGTTGTCACGGCGCACAATGCGGAAGCGACCGTGGAGGCGTGTGTGCGTTCGTTGCTGGTGCTGGGTCGGACCTGGCGGGTGACGGTGGTCGATGATGCCTCCAGTGATTGTACGGGTGTGGTTCTGGCCGGGATCGACGACCCTCGGGTGCGGGTGTTCACGGTGGGTTATCGGAGTCGGGCCAGGGCGTCGAACTTGGGGTTTCGCCGGGCGGAGGGTGACTTCGTGTGTTCGGTCGATTCCGATGTTTGCTACGTCGAGGATCGGTTTGATGAGTTGGTGGGGTTGCTTTCCCGGTTTCCTATGTTGATGCTGACCGAGGATCCCGCAGACGTGGAGCCCCGTCCGGTGGGGTTTGGCGCGGGTTTCAGGTCGCCCCGGAATTCATTCTTGTTCTCGCGACGGTTGCTGCCGGGGTTGGCGTTCGCCGAGGTGTATCCGAAGACCGCTGGGGAGGACACGGATCTGGCGATTCGGCTGCTCAAGGCTGGGGTGGCGCTGGGTGCGGTGTATGGCGGGTATGAGCATGCGCG
>WHSQ01000299.1 GCA_009380005.1 Actinomycetota bacterium
TTGAGGACTCATCTTGCCGCGGGCGGCCGTGCGGATATGTACGTCATCATCACTGCCGAGCTGGAAATCGACGGCAATCGAATTCCCTTCGATCTCGGCCAGAAATCCGCGAGACGCCTGGCTGAGAACGCGGCCTTGGTAGAGGCTGCTGCCAGCGGAGCGGATCAAGTTGAGAATTTGTGACTGGAGGTGCCATTGGGGAGGAACCCCATTGGTGGACCTTGCTGGCCTTACAGATTCTCGAGGTCGCGCCAACTGAAGTGGTGTAAGAGAACGATCGCATCATCCTCGTTGCGAGCACTCTAGCTCGCGGCCTCGAGTTCGTTCATCACCTCCTTCGCGTCCCCCTCGATCACGACGACCTTGGCCTTCGCCAGAGACTCAATGCTCATGTAACGGCGGGTCACCATCCACTCGTCGTGCTGCTCCGCGAGCACCGCGCCGGCGAGGCGGATAACCGACGCGCGGTTGGGGAAGATCCCGACGACATCAGTGCGTCGACGAACTTCCTTGTTGAGTCGCTCGAGCGGGTTGTTGGACCAGATCTGACGCCAATGCGTCTGCGGGAACCCGGTGAATGCGAGCACATCCTCTCGAGCATCCTCCAGCAGTTGGGCTGCCTCGGGGAACCGATCTCTGAGCTGATCGACGACGCGCGCGTGCTGCGCCCACACCTCGTCAGGCGAGGCCTGGGCGAAGATCGAACGCACCAGCGCCGCCACCATCCCCTGGGCCGACTTCGGCACCCTGGTGAGGACGTTGCGAGCGAAGTGGGTGCGGCATCGTTGCCACGTGCAGCCCAACACCGATGCGATGGCGTCGACGAGGCCATAGTGATCGTCGGAGACGGCGAGCTGCACACCGGTCAGACCGCGTGCCTTGAGCGAGCGCAGGAACTGGAGCCACCCGGCTCCGTCCTCGGTCGTGATCACGTCGACGCCGAGCACCTCGCGGAAGCCGTCTTTGTTGACGCCGATCGCCTTGACGACCGACACCGCAACCGAGCGCGGCTCTCTGACCTTCTC
>WHSQ01000029.1 GCA_009380005.1 Actinomycetota bacterium
TCGTATCGCAGGATGGCCGACTTCTTCGCGACATAGATCTGACCGTTCGCCATGGTGATCTCCTCGTTTCTCCGCAGCATTGAGAGGGGATGGATGCTGCCGGAACCCCGGTTTGGGGTTCCGGCAGCCATCTCCGACTAGACGGAGGCCTCGAGGACGCGGAACGCGTTGTCGACGAGGATCTTCGAGCTGTTCCGCCACACAGCGACGACCGCCCGCTGACCCGTCCAGCGACCGTTTGTTCCGACGATGTGCGGGTTCACCTCCACGGTCATACCGAGGCGGTCCACGATCAGGAACTGGGAAAAGTCCCCGAACAGCAGATACCGGGAACCAGCCGTGGCCGTGTCGGACGACATAGCCGACGCCTCATGCGCCGGGTAGCCGATCAGCTCCGGCGGCTGGCCAGCGGCCAGACGCACCCACAGGTCACCACCGTCAGTGGCGCTACCCAACTGCCGGACCGCGTTGTACACCGACTTGTTCGCGAGGAATCGGGCACGTCCGCGGAACCGCGGCGGCAGTGCCTCCTCCAAGGCATACAGGTCGTCTGACGCGAATGACGTGCTGGCGGCGACCTCACTGGACGCTGCCAGGGTTGCCACCACGCCGGACGGGTTGTTGCCCGTGCCATCGCCGGTGACAAACGCCGTGTCTTCCTCTTCCGACTTCGCGTCGGCGAGGAGTCGGGAGATTTCCGACCGCAGCTGCGGCCAGTCCTGGTCCAACTCGACAGAGAACCGGACATCGGCGATGACCCGCGTCGGGGTAACCTCCGGCTGAGCGATCGTGAACCCGTTGTCGTCGGCCTCGTCCTCCTCTGCCGAACGGGAAACCGTGATGCCGCTGGAGGTGACACCCTGCCACGTTTTCGACGTGATCTGCTCGACTCGGGAGATCTGCCGCAGCGGCGATACCGATCCGTCGCTGGTCAAGATCACCGTCGGGTCGAGCTGGAACGGCACCGCGAAACCACCCTCGGTGTCGGTGCCGACCTGCATCGCGGCCCGCGACTCCTCACTGGACAGCATGTGCTGGCCACCCAGCACGATCTTGCCGAACGCCCGGTCGTACACCGGGTTTCCGGTCGCCAGGATGCGCTTGGCCAGTGTGCCGTGCTTGTCGTCGACACGCTCAAGCAGCTGCTCGACATGCTCGGCGACCTTGGCGCGGCTACCCGCCGGACCGGGGAACGCCGCCCGTTCGATGGCCCGCTTCGCGTTGTCGTGGAGTTGGTCGCGGTGGTCGTCCTCCGACCGAGCCTCGGCACGAATCCGAGTCAGGTCGTAGATCTCCTCGCCGCGCTTGCGGACGAACGTTGGCGGCTCCGTCGAAGCGCGCTCGGTCGCGCCCGGAACGCCGGACAGCTTCCGCAGCCGCTCCTTGCGCCGCTTCAGCTCGGCGACGGTGGACTCATGCTCGTCACGCTCGGCGTTGAGCCGGTTCCACTCATCGCGGGCCTCGTCGTCCATGCGGGAGTTCGCGAACTCCTCGTCGAGTTCGGCGACCCGCGCGTCGATTTCGGTGATCCGCTCTTCGCGGTCTTCGATGGAGCGTGGCTCCATTACGTCAGCCATTTCGGCTTTCTCCTTACAGAATGTCTTTCTCGGCTGCCGGGAGGTACCAGTCGGCGGCCTCCCCGGGGTAGACCGAGTGGCTGACGGCCGGCTCGGTTTTCGGTGGTTCACCCGAGGTGCGCTCGGCGGCCTCGGGAACGTCTTCGGTGGTGGACGGCTCCGGTTCACTGTCCGCGTCGTCGTCGCCCGGCTCTTCGTCGACGGTGCGCACCAGCTCGTGCACGAGCGCTGCCTGCTGTGCGGGGTCCAGCTGCGCGAGCAGCGACCGGACGCCCACGCTCGTCGAGTCATAGGCGGGAAACACCACGGGACCGAGCTCGAACAGCTCGACCTCTTTGATCGTCCGCACCAGCGGGCCGCGGTCCCCGGCGCCGTCCCAGAGCAGTTCGAGCAACTCCTCGCCCTGCAGCTTCTTGCCGTCCTTGTCGCGCCACTCGTCCTGGATGACCCGGAACCGGAAACTCATCCCATCGATGGCGCCGGCCTCGATCGCCTGCCGGATCGGCTCGACGACGCCATTTTCGAACAGTCGGGCCGACACGAACAGGCCACGCTGGTCCTCTTTGATGTCCTGGATCGCGCCGATCGGGAGCGAACCGGTCCGGGTGTCGCGGCCGTGGTCGAATTGCAGCACCGGCGTCCGCTCGGACAGCGTCTTACTGAACGCGCCGCGACCGATCTGCTCGTCGAACGAGCCCTCCCACGAGTCGATGCTGGTCGGCTCGTTGAACACGGCCGCGTAGCCCTCCAGGGTGCGCCCGTCGCCGACTGGATCGCTGGCGCGGAACTCCACGGCGCGATAGCACAGCTTCGGCGGCTTCAACCGGGTGTGCATCGTGGCTGTCATTCCTGATTACCTCCGAGCAGCGCTTGACGAGCGCCCTCCTGGTCACCGTTTTCGTTCGGCGTGGTCTCCGTCGGTTGCGCAGACCCCGGCGGCTGTAGCTGGACCGAGAACACGCCGGAGTGGATGAGCAGCGACCAGTCCTGGTTCAGTACGGCCGCCTTCACCGACTCACCGTCATAGCCGGCGTCGAGCAGCGTCCGGATCGTGTTCGCTTCCTTGTTCTGAATCTCCGCGGCGTCGATTTCATCCATTCGCAGGAATGGGATGCCCCGGGTCGAAAACCACAGGTGCGCGCCGTTGGGTGGGTCGAGGATCGTCTCCAGAGACGAGGACGCGTTCTCCCACAGGTGCTGCATGGTGCCGTCACCGAACCTGCGGCGAGCGGCAGTGAAGTTCCCGGCGTTCAACGCCGACCCCTGCAACCCTTCGGAGAAACCCACCCAGGACGGCGGGACACCGGCGGCCGCCGCGAGACGCGATTCGGCCTTGCCCTGCGTTATCGCGAAGTCGAGCTCTTTGAAGTCCTTACCCAGGGGAACCGCGTCAGCACCGCCGCCGAGGTACAGCGTTCGGTACGCGTTCCGGGCGCCCTCGTGATCCTCCTCGAACAGCTCCCGGAAGTCCCTAATCTGCTGCGTGGTAATCCGCGGGTCGAACTTGATCGCCAGGTTCGGCGTCGCCGCATTGCGCAGGAACGCCCGCTTGTGCTCGGTCTGCAAGTTGTCGCCCTGCAAATCCCGGAACACCGGCGTCACCCACGACATCCCAATGTATGACATGTCCGGGTCGGGGACCGGTGCATAGTGCGCGACCTCTTCTGGGCCGAGCTCGACCATCCGACCCTGCGGCGGCTTGTAGACATAGCCGAGCAGATCCAGGTCCGCGGCCTCCGATGGATGGTCGGCGTCCTCCTGCGATCCGAGCACGATGTACATCCAGTCCGGGCGGAGCCGAACCAGCCGATCCCCCGACCGGACGCTGCGCAGCCGGCGCGTGTAGGAGTTTCCCGCCGTCGTGACGTCCATCTCCATCCGCGCCAACAGATCCGCCGTCGTCGCACCCGGCCACGGACGCTCCAGCAGTTCCAACTCCCGTGTGCCGAACAGCTCCGTCACCTCGCCGCGACGGAGCTGCGTCCACTGGAACCGCACCTGCGAAAACACCTGCAGCCGCGCCAGCATCAACGCGAACACCGGCCCGTTCGTCTTGACTGCGGATGCGACTGAGTTGGTGATCGTTTCCTCGTCCAGCGCCGACATGGACGTTCGCAAGGCCCCGAACTCCTGCGCGTGGAGGAACGCCTCGACCCAGTCCTGCGTGCTGCCGCGCGTCTCCAGCCGATGGCGGCCGCGTTCGCGTTCGGGGAAAAGTCGGGACCAGAAGCCCATCTATCCTCCCCTTGATGCGAACGGTGTGAGAGTGCTTGGTTTCCGCCAGGCCAGCGATGCCGCCATGAGTGGGGTTACATCGTTAGCTGAGGTCTTCCGGGACCACACGAATCGGTCTCCTACGGGTTTCTTCGTCGCCCCGGTCATTGCGTCGTAGAACGGATCGCCCGGCTCGGCTATCGCCCGGAATCTCACCGTTGCCTCGACGATCGCGTCGAACATGTCCTCGCACGACTGGACGACAGTGTTTGAGTCGAGTGCATCGCAGTCGTCGAGCAAGTCCTCGAGCACGCCGGCCGGTCCCTTGGCGTCGATAGCCACGCTCACGCCGTGTTTTCCGGTCAGTGCGTTAGCCCGCTCGACAGCCCACCGCACACCGGGTCCGTGCGCGACCAGCTCGCACGCGCCACCGGCCGTCGCGGCGACGATCGCGGCGGACGAGCGATCCTCGGCGACCTCGAGGGCGAACCGCTCGACCTTGTCGCCATCCGCCGCGGTCGGGCTGAACACCCGCGCCATCACATCGACCGCGAACAGCAGGTCCGAGCTCGACGTCGGAATGTTCCCGTACGCCCGCGCGAACTCGGCCGCGTCCAATCCCTGCCGCTCAGACTCGACGACCGCCAGCGTCACAGTGTGCCGCCAGCCGCCATCGTCGACACCGCACCGGCACGGCGGGTCCGGGCACAGCGCCGGCATAAACCCGAAGTACGACTCCAGATCGTCGGGGTTCCAGTTGTCCGGCGCCGAGAACTCGACGTAGGCGACGCCGCGGCCGGAGTCGGCCTCGACCGCCTTACGGCCCGCCCGGACCTTCCGATTCAGCACGAGACTGCGGTCCGTGCCCGCGGTCGAGCAGACCAGGATCTGCGCGTCCCCGATCGTGACCATCGCAGGGCGTATCCCCTGCTCGCGCCGGTCGTCGACGTCGTGCCAGATCTCGTCCAGAACTGCCTGGTGCAGCGTCTTGGAGTGGCCGGCCGTCGCCGACGTCGACAGCAGCCGGATCAGCGACCCCGTTCGCCATGAGATCGACTCGTTGCCCATGCCGCGGTTCATTTGCCGCGTCAGCTTGTGAAGCTTCGACGACTCGATCAGTGGATAGATCTCGTCCAGCCACTTATCACGGGCGTCCTTGCCCGTCTGCGCGGTGAACACCGACCGCTGCGGATGCCGCCACCGAGGTGATAGACAGCGATGAATCTGCCACGACAGGAACAGCGTCGTCTTTCCCGACTGGCGCGGGACCGTCACGACTACCTCGCGGTACGCCGGCCCGCCGGTATCCGGGTCAATCTCGCAACCGATGTCAGCGACCATCCGCTGCCACGGCATAAACGGCTGCCCCAAGCCAGCCGCGACCTTCGTAAGCTCCGGACCGAAAGTCTCCCGCTCAAGACGGCGGCGAGTCACCCACTTGGGCGAACAGATCCTTAATGGCGTCATCGACGGAAGCGTTAGAGTCATCCGCCGTCAACTCCTTAACCGCCTCCCGGTACTGCTGCCACAACCGCGCATTCGACGGATTCTCATCAAGGGCACTCGCCATTGAGATCGCAGCCTGCATCCTCGCCGCGTCGATATCCCGAATGCGGTCCTGCTCATGCAGCACCTCGAGCGTGCGCAGGAGCGCACCCACGTTCGTTGACATTCACCACTCCCGAGACGAGTCCGCCAACCGGCGCCGATGCCGACGGCCCCGATTGCATGACACGCACGAGGCCCGGAGGTTCTCCGGATCACACAAGGCGCCGCCTCTGTTGCGAGGCAGGATGTGATCCAAATCTGCGGCCGCTCTCGAACAGTGCGGTCCTCGGATCTGACACCGAAAGCCGTCCCGCTCGAAGATGATCTTCCGCAACTTCTCCCGCACCGAATGCGGCACCGACGACCACGAGTCCATGATCAACTCCGGGGGTTTGGCGCCGTATGTAAAAGCAGTGAGTGGGGTCGCCCGGCCGCTACACCAACCCGTGTTGACCCCGCCCCTCCCCCGCCCGCTCGCGCTGGCTGGCTCTGTGCACCACGCTCGCGGCTCGGCGTCGCTGGCCGGTGGTCCGGGTGACCGCTGACGCGCAACGAAGCTCTGAGCGGCTAGCAGCGCGTGGGGGTCACCACTGCCGGGAGGTGGGTAGCCGGGGGGTGCGGGGCCGCGGTCTGGCCTTCGCGCCTTCGCTGCTGTTGCAGCTGCGATGAGCGGCGCGAAGGTTGGCCCGATCGTTTGCTAGCCACGGTGCTTTTGAAAGCGGCACCCGGTGGTCAACTGTGAACCCGTCCCTGTGATTCGGGGGCAGGTTGTAGTCGATGGGCTTACCGCAGATCGAACAGGGCAGTCCGAGTGATCGGAGCTCGGCGGTGAGCCTGCGCCATGGTCTACCTTGCCGGCCGGGTCCTCCGTTGACCATGGCCCCTACCTTTGCGAGGTACCCACCTTGATTTGTGGGGGCCTGTCTAATTTGATACCCACCCTGTTTGCGCGGGGGTGCCCTGATTTGTGGGGGTGGGGTTTGTGTTGACGGTGCCCCTTGAAATGCGAATGCCCCCGGTTGTCGGGGGCTGTGCCGATAGATCTCCAGCGCATCAAACTGTAGCGGACACCATGTCAAGAACTCCAGAGCGGTGGATCGCTCGGCGTGTCCTAGCCGTGTCGACGTCGTCGAGGTGGACGAGGAGTCGTCGGTCGGTGCCGTGGTTTCTGAGGACACCTGATCGTACCCATCGGCGGATGGTGCGTTCGGTGACGCCTGCCGCGTGGGCGGCGGTGGCGCTGTCGAGGATCACGGATTCACCCACCGGAACCGACTGCACCCGCACGGCTCGTAAGTCGTTACGACGCTATCCGTGACCAGGTAGCCAGCTAGGTCCATGTGTTGCTCGGCCGGCTCGTTGGTTGCGCCGGTCACATCGGCACCGCAGTGGGGACACTTCGGATCGGTCATCACGCCTCCAGTTTACGGTCGAGGATTCGTTTCCCTGCACGCCGCCACTGCCACGTCTCCCAGCGGGTGTCGCATTCGATGCAGGCCATGTAGGCGGGTTGCTGTTCGGGGATGATGGCGCGCACCCAGCCGGGGCAGTAGCCGGTTTCGGCTAGCTGTGGGCAGGGTCCGACGGTGATGGTTGCCCGGTTGGGTGGTGCGTCGATGGCGCGTTGGCAGCGGTCGGTGATGGCGCCGAGCTCGTCGAAGAACTCACCGCCGTAGCGCTGGCCGCGGAACCAGTCGATGTGGCCTCGCAGCCAGGGTGCGAGGGTGGCTGGTTGTTCGTCGGCGGGTTGCAGGTGCTCGGTTTCGTGGATGACGAGCAGGGTCCACGAGGTGAGGGTGTGGCGTAGCGCTCCGGCGATGATGGACACGTCCCAGTCGATGGGTAGCGGTTGGCCGTTGGTGCCGGTGATGAAGTCACGGAACTGTGGCCCGAATCCGGTCTGTCGGGTGACGGCGCGGTCAAGTTCGGTGGCTAGGTCGGGGATGCGGTCGAGGTGGCGTTTGGCGTCGTTGGTGCACCTCGAGCACACGTATCCGTCGGCGACGGGCCGGCCGCACTGGCATGTCTGGGTCATCGGTGCCGCTTTTCGGGTGGCCAGAGCACATAGTCGGCGCGGGTCTTCGGCGGGGGGAACGCTTGGATTAGTGGCAGTAGCGTCCGTTTGACTGTGTCACCCACGCCAGCGAACGCGTGGCGAATGGCCGTGAGCTCGCGTATCAGCTTCGCTCGCCGCTGTAGCCGTATGGTTTCGAGGTCGAACGCGAGCCAGTGCGCGAGCGTGTCGTATCGGTCGGTCACTAGTCCTCCTTGAATGTCTTTCCGCAGATCCCGCAGTTGCGGAGGATGACGGGGTCGCGGCGGGCAAACCAGCGCATCTCCACCTGCTCAACCCGATCGTCGGGGTGGTCGCAGGCGGCCTGCCGCCGTCTGGTTTCAGCGACGTGGTAGCAGCTGCCGCAGTGGTTGGGGTACTCGCCGACGGGTCGGATGGTGCCGTGTTCGAGGTCGCGGATGTACGCCGGGTCGACAGTCATGGGGTCTCCTTGGCGGGGGTCATGTTTCCGTCGCGGTCGTAGTCGCGCCATGTCACCTCGCCGGCGAACCGGTACTGCGCGTGTTGGCAGTCGACGCAGACTCTCGTCTGATGCGGCGGGGTTTGGCTCCCCCAGCCAACCCAGGCGGGATGTCCATCGGGATAATCCCAGCGGTGGTCAGCCATGGTCCGTCTCCTCGGTGGGCCGAGCGGTGGCCATTCGGCGCCGGTCGATTGCAGTTCAGCCATGGTCGGTCTCCTTGAGCATTTCTCGCATGGCTTCCGCGCCGGTGCTGATGTCGGCGAGACAGCACCACGCCCGGTGGTATGGCTGGTCGCTGAGGCCGTGTGAGCCGACGTTGACGCAGTAGGTGCCGCGGTCGGTCTCGCTGACCCGGATTCGTAGTCCGGTGTCGTGGGCGACGACGGCGGCGTTCCAGGCGAGTTTGGTGGGCTCGTCCCAGTCGTCTTCGCATGGCGGTTCGATGTGGCTGCCGGTGTCGGTGTGGACGCGGACGACGTCGGGGAGGGTCAGCTTGATCACGGGGTCTCCTCGGTCTTGAGTCGTGCGTGTCGTACGCCGATGCGGTGTGGGCAGTACTCGCCGATGACGTATTGGGTTTCGATGGCAGCTCTGGCGGCGGGGTTGGTGAGGAGTTTGTCTTCGACGTGGATTTCGGGGTCTGCGCGTTCCCAGATGACGGCGTCGCCGACGGTGGTTCGGACGACGAGCGCTTCGCCGGTGATGGGGCAGGCGGTCATGGGGCGGTCCTCAGCATTCGAAGAGCAGGTGGCGGCGGGTGTCGGGCGCGTCGGGGCAGGGTGCGCCGTTGGGTGTGCCGTCGCGGAATGGTTCGTTGACGATGGTCCACGGGTTGCGGATGCCGGTGGGGTGGACGGCGTTGATGCGTTCGGTGGCCTGTTCATCGGTGAGGCTGGTGCATGCGCTGGCCATGCCGAGGCCGTGGGCATAGACGGCGAGTTCTTGCTCGGTGATGCGTTGTTGCTCAGCCATGGTCGGTCTCCTTGAGTGCTTCTTGGCTACAGCCAGCGGCCGACGTGCGGGTGGTGGTCTTGTTTCCCGCGGCAGCCGCGTGTGTGGATGTTGAGCCAGCAGAGCGGACGGGTCAGGTGATATCCGAGCCAGTCGAGCAGGTCATCCATGGTCGTTCTCCTTGAGTGCGGCGGTGGGTGGCTTCGTGGCGTACGCGATGGCGTCGGCCCAGTCATCGAAGTGCCATCCGCCGGCGAAGAAGTACCACTCGCCCGGCCGGGCAGCCTGCCACAGCCACTCGCCAGTGAGCGGGAACCGGTGTCGTCGTACGCGCGCCTTGCCGACATGTTGAGTTGCTCCGGTCATTCGGTCTCCTTGAGTGCGGCGCGTGCGGCGGCGTAGTCGGTGACGCCGGGTGTGTCCGCGTCGGGTGGGACGGGTTCGAGCTGTTCGCAGGGCTGGTCGGGGCCGTGGACGAACCGGCAGCGGCGGCAGAACGGGTCGGGTGTCGAGGTGGCGCGGTTGGTGGTGGCGGCGGTCCACCAGGGTCCGGCTTCGAGGACACGTTTCGGGGTTTTCGTTTCGGGGTCGCAGGCGATGTAGGCCATGGCGATGGCGGTGTCGCGGTAGCCGCGGGCCCTGAGGTTGTCGTCGATGAAGGTGCGGATGCTGCGGAGCGGCCAGTCCGGTCGGAGCGCGTTGGTGGCGGCGGCGATGCGGTCTCGTTCGGTTTCGTTCATGATCCAAGTCCAAGTCTTCGCGTTGGGACCGAAACTTGGTTTTGGACCTCAGCCATTCTTTTATTGGGTGGGGTTGGGTGGGCATTGCCGGAGGACATGTGTGCCGGCATATCCGGCGGCAATGCGTCCGGTAAAGCCAACGGGAATGCCGCAGGGAATGCCGTCGGGAATGCCGGCGGCATCATTTGTCCCATCGTTTCCGTGCGCGTTTCCGCTGCCGTTCTGCCGCCTCCTCGACCTGGACGCGTGACTTGTTCCACTGCAGATAGTCGTGGACCTCGTAGCAGTGAAGCACCTCGTGATGCAGCCACACACCCCGTGTGACCAGCTCGTTTACCGCTGAGCGCCGGAATCGTCGGACCAGCCTCGGCACTTCGTCGGCATCGATAAGGCCGTCGGTCAAGTGACGGTTGCAGTAGCAGATGGCGGATACGTTGAGCCGGAATGCGGCGTCTGACAGCCCCGTGATCTTGGGGTGGTCGGGCATCTTGTCGTCCAGGTTTACCCACGGCACGATTCACCTTCAATCTCGTCGTCGGGGACAGCGATTTTGAGCTCGTTTCGAGGCGGAACGACGTCGGGAATGGTGGTCACGGAATGGTAACTTTGCCTTTCTGTGACCATGTTTCTGTACTCGGGGATGGGCTGGCCGAACCGTTCGGCGAGCAGGGCCCGGCACAGTTCCTCGTACGGGGTCACGGCTCGAGCTCCAGTTCGTCGGCGATGGCTTTGGCGGCTTCGTCGATACCTTCGACCCAGGCATCGCCGGATCGGGTGACGGGGTAGACGTGGTCGGCGATGATCTGCTCGATGCGGTGCGTGAGGTCGCTCATGGTCGGAGCCTGTCTTCGAGGACGCCGGTGAGGGCTTCGACCGCTTGGACGAGGGCGAGGGTGGCGTACAGCTGGCCGAGTTGCACAGCCCGCGCAGAGTCGCCAGCGTCTTCTTGCGTGAACCAGTTGATGCCTTCGGCGATCTGCTCGGCGGGGCCGAAGTAGTCGGTTCGATCAGCCATCGGTGTTCCAGCCTTCCTCGGTCGTGGGGTCGTACTCGTCTGCCGGCTTGGTGGCGGCGATCTCGCGTTCGAGCTGGTCAATCACCCGGGACGCCTCGTCTTTGGTGAGTTCCTTGCTGGAGGCGACTTCGCGACCGATGACGTCCTCGTAGTAGGCGAGGCCTGCGTCTCGGTCGGTGATGCCGTATTCCTTGAGGTTGATTTGCAGCTTGCTCAGTTGAGCCGGCCTGATGGGCTCGACCTCGGGTTCGGTTGGCAGCGGCGGCGGCGCGGATGGTGAACGCTGGGTCCGCTGCGCGGTCTTCTTCGCTGCCGGCTTGGCCGCCTGGCCGGCGTTGGCTCGTTGCGCGGTGCCCCGTCCGCTGTCGTCCAGCCGGGATTCGTCGTCTTCGTCGGCCGCGATGCCGACGAGCGCGGCGAGGCAGTAGCGGCGGGAGTATGTGATGCGGCCGCCGATCATCTGGATGCCGCCTTCACCGGAGATGGGGAACTCGCCGGTGAGTCGTTCGCCGGACTCATGCAGCAGGTGATATCGCAGGCACATTTTTCCGTCGGTGCCGGCGCCGGGCATGGCGGCGAACGCTAACCCGTGTTTGGCGAGTAGCGGCATGATCGCCTTGGTCAGGTTGGCGAGCGTGACGTAGGAGTACGAATAGGTGCCACCGCTTTTCTGCTGTACTTCGACGGTCCGGTCCCGTTCAAGTTCGGGCAGTTCCGCTTGGACTTTGGCCAGCGCGGCGGCGAGCGCGGGCACCGGCGCGGCGGTGGTGTCGCTCATGTGTCCTCCCGGACGAGTCGGTAGGTGCTGGCGTAGGGGGGCTCGATTGGTTCTCCGACAAGTTCCCGTGAGGTCTGGTCGAACTGTGCGACCTGCTGCACGTACAGGAATTGGCGATGCTGCAGCGGGGTCACTTCGAGCGGGATGAGGCTGTAGCCGTCCGTGCGGACATGTACGGCGCCGCACATGTCGACTTCGGGGATCTCGTACTCGTTGCCGTCGTCGTCGACCCACATGTCGGCGTACCGGTATCCGGCGAGCTGGAGGGCCGTTTCGCCGAATATGCCTGACCGGTTAGTTTTCAAGTCAAGCAAGGCTGTAATACGGTTGCGCTGTTCCGGGTCAGGTTCGGGGTCGTCGGGGTTGAGCAGGTCGGCGATGAGGTCGAACGTTCCGCAGTAGTTGTGCGTCGCGCTATGGACGGTCTTCTCGACGAGGATGGGTCGGACGTCGAACTCGTCGAGGAACCGGGTGTAGGACTGGACGTGACCGGCGATCTCGTCGGGGACTGTGACGCGTTCCCCGTGGACGAGTTTCTCGGCAAGGTTGTGGACCTTGGTGCCTTGTTTCGCGGCGGCATCCTTGACGGCATACCGGGCACCCTGCAACGTCTTCAGTCGCACCGACGGGGTTAGTTCGGCGAGTTCGTCCCAGCGGTCAATTGCGGCTTCGGCGGTGGCGTTGGCGGCCCAGTTGATGAGTGCCTTTTTGGGTAGCCCACCGTCGGTGATGGTGGTGACGCCGGGCACCCGGTCACCGGTTTCGGTGTCGACGTACCAGTGGTTTTTGCCGCGGTCGACGCGCTTGATTGTCATCGGTTGGCCTCCCGGCGTGTGGTTTTGGCGCGTGCGGCGACTTTGGTGGCGGCGGGCCACCAGTCTTCGCCGCGTTCGTAGAGTTGGTTGGCGGCTTCGACGAGGGCGGCGTGCAGCTCGGCGGGCGTCACGAGACCTCCCCGATCGGTTCGAGTAGCTCGACGGGTGTGAAGTCCGCGCATGTCACGCACAGCAGGTAGGTTGCGGCGCCTCCGTGTGCGTTGGGTTCGCGTCCGCGGCGGGTGGCGGGTTCGGACCGGCAGACGGCGCAGGGTGTGCCGAGCGGGATCACGCGCCCACCTGCTTTCGATCGGCGGCGAGGATCAGCCGGCCGACGCGCTCGGCGACCTGCGGCACTACGGCGTTTCCGATGGCTCTAAGTCGGTCCACCCGGCCGGGAATCCCATTAGCCACTCGACCCACGTCGGGTTCAGTTGCCCACCAATTGCTGAGGGTTCCCTCGCCGCTATCGCGTTCTCGAGGTTCTGCGGTTCGCCGTCCGGGCGTCGCCATACCTTGAAGTTGCGGCTCTCGCCGTTCTGCGCCCGCGGCGTTGGCCACATCGTGCGAGCCGACACGGCCTCGACGAGGTTCCCGCCCTCGCGGCCCTTCCTTGGTGTCACCCGGCCGGCGTGGCTCCCATCCGTCGCCGCAGGGGTCGGCCACCGCGATGATGAATACCCGCTCACGGAGGTGCGGGGCTCCAACGCTGGCAGCTGATACGCAACGCCACTCCGTGTCATACCCGATCTCGGCCAGCTCGCTGAGTACGTCGCCCATTCCTCGAATAAGGAGCCCTGGCACGTTTTCCATGAGCGCGTAGCGGGGTCGTAGTTCGCGAATGACGTCGGCCATCGCGGGCCAGAGCCAGCGTTCGTCGTCTTGGGCGAGGCGGCGGCCGGCTTGGCTGACGGGCTGGCAGGGGAATCCTCCGGCGATGAGATCGACAGTTGGCCGGGTATCTCCCCCGTCTCGCCACCAAGCGACAGCTGTTCGTACGTCATCGTGGCGTGGTACCTCCGGCCAGTGTTTGGTGAGGACGGCTCGGCAGAACGGGTCTAGCTCGACCTGCCCGACGACAGTCATCCCGGCCCGTTCGAGGCCCAATTCCAGGCCGCCTATTCCCGAGAACAGCGAGAGCACGTTCACGCGACCACCGCCTCGGCTGTGTCGGCGACGTAGACGGCCACTGCGTACGCAGCCCACACGTCGGCGCGGAAGCCGTAGAACCATCCGGGCGCGGCCTTGGTTCCCTTGCCGCTGTTCCGTACGCCCGAAGCGAACCGATCGACGAGAGCCTGCCGAATGTTGGTGTCCTTCGCTTTCGCCGAGCCGCAGTGGTGGAGTTTGATGTCTCGGCGGTATACCAACTGCGGTCGGGCGGTCGGGATGCAATGATCGTTGTGCTGAAGGAATCGACCGACCCACACACAGGTCTCGAAGACGTCCTTTCCGACGGCCATTCCGTAGCTCGCGACCATCTCTATCGCGAGGTGGCGGAACGAGTTCTCCTCGATAACATCGAGCACCCGTTCGTTGGCGTCTTTGCCGAATGCGAGGGGCCGTCGAGTGTCCGCGTCGATGACGCACCAGCCGGACTCGGTGTTGCCGGGGTCTATGGCGAGCAGGCTCATGCGTCACCGCCGTCGAGGTATCGCCATTCGATGCGAGTCACGTGGTCGTCAGGCTGCATGCCTTGCGCCTCGGTGAAGTAGCGGCGGATGAACTCGGCCGGGTCCATGCCGGGAAAACCCTCGAACGCAAGTTCCATGCGCCCACCGGGGCCATGCAGCCAGCGCAGCGGCTCGCGGCTGACCATCGTCACCTCAACCTCGGCGAGCCTCACTAGCGGCTCGCCGGGCTTGCGGCCCATGACTTTGCGGCATAGCGTCAGCCGGTCGCCGGCCTTGAGGAACGTCCAGCCCTTCCGGCGTGTGACGGTCTTGCGCCGCTCAACGACGGCCTGCTCGGTGAACGTGACGGACATTAACCTAGGCATCGGTGCCGGCCTCCCCGTCGAGTGCGCGGACCGTGGCGCACGGCCAGGTGAAGCAGCAGTGCTTGCAGTCCCCGTCGGGGCTTTCGACGTGCAGTTCCCGCACCGCGTCGAGCTTGGCGCTGGCGTCGAGATGTTTCCTGGCTAGTTGGCCGCGTATCCGGTCCTGTGACTCCTCACGGCTCCGGAATTCGGCGACGAGGTCGCGGAGCCGTTCGTTTTCGGCGAGCAGTGCCGCAATGTCGGCGGGCGCGTGAGCGCGGAGGTCGACAGCACGCCACGGGTTTTCGGCTGCGGCTTGCAGGCGGGCACGGATCGCCGCCGTGTCGACGTCAGCCATGGCGCTTGTCCCTTTGGCCCTTGATAACGAGTTGCACGGTGCCCGTTCCGTACCGCTGGACGCTGTCGACGTAGCACGCCCCGGTTGCGGTGACGCGAATTCCCCTAGCCATCGGTGCTGCCTCCGTCCTGCTTCAGCGCGTCGAGGTATTCCACGGACCATGTCGGGTGAAGGGTGTAGATGCGGCTTGGGTCGCTGTCGAAGCGAACGCGCAGGTATTGGTCCTTGGCGCCGACGATGGTTCCTTCGCCGGGCTGGCCTATGAGTTCGCCGCCGTACGTGTAGAGGATTCGGCCGCCGCGTTTCGCGGGAACCTTGTAGTAGTCCCGGATGTACTGCATGCTCATTCGCCGCCCCCGTCCTGCTCGACGCATTTCTCGTGGTGCTCGCTGGACTCAAGACCGGCGAAGCACCGAGCACAGAACTGCTCGGCGTCCTCGTCCAATCGATCGCCGCCCCCGTCCTGCTTCAGCGCGTCCACAACGGCGCGGGCGACCTGCTCCTGCTCGCAGACCAGCGGGACTATGACGTCTCCGTCTTCCCATCGGGCGGAGCCGACTGCCCGCGCGATCCGTTCGACCAGCTCGGGGTCGTCGAGCGGGACGGGTGAGCAGTGCCGGCACGGCAACGCCCGGCCGCACCCCTCGCAGGTGAACGACGACGGCTCGTCGCCCCGGTCGGCCTCGTTGCGGCCGGCTAGGCGGCCTTCCTCGAAGGCGATCTTCCATAGGTCGCCGTCCCGCTTTAGCCGTTCCTTTAGCGTCTCGCGGGGAATGACGTACTCGCCGGGTTCGCTGTCGCCTCGCACGTTCGGCTCGCCCTCGCCCTGCACGGGCTCGCCGTCCCGGTCGGCGGCTTCGGCAGCGGCGAGCGCGGCAGCCATCGCCTCGGGGTGTGCCCGATAGTCATTGAACAAGTCGAACTCGTCGTACGCCTCGCAAGCCGCCTCGATAGCGTCGCCGGTCGGCTTGCGGACGATCGCGTAGCCGGCGGCGTCGAGCGCGTCAAGCACTAGCCCAGACAGGGTGTCCGGGTGACCCCAAACCGACTCGCCGTCAATGAAGTGGGTAACTACGCCGCCGATGGATTCGTCAACCGGAATCGCACTCGTCACGACCTCGCGCGGGGTCTGCTCGGTCATCACTTGCCGCCCTTCAGGAGCTTCTTCAAGCCCTCCTTTTGGGCCTTCGACAACTTCCCGCCGTCGACGGAATCGTTCTTCTTGTCAGCCATTTCCCCTCCTGATCCTTCGCATGATGAGCAGCGATATCGCCGCGGATGTCTTGTGCCGGTTGGTTTCGACGATCGCCTCGATAGCGGCGCCGAGGCCTTTCTCGGCGGTGACGAGGTAGCCCCACACTTGAAGGTGCTCGATGACCTCATGCGAGATGGTCGGGTGCAGGGTGGGTTCGGGTTCGGGGCCGAACAGCATGCGTCTCACCACGCTGATCACCGCCGTCCGGCGACGTTTGGCGCCGCACAATACGAGCAACGGTTCCAAATGTTGTGCTTTCGGTGCTCCCCGGGACGTGGCGGCCCGGGCCTGTGGTTTCCATCCGGCGACGACGGACATTGCTTCGTCGACTTGCTAGCCACGGCGACGCACCACCCTCCGAACCGCCACCGCGACAGCGACACGCAGGTTGAAGAAGAACGCGCGCAGCATCGGCGCCGCGTCGTCGGCGTGGACGAAGAACATTCCGGCGATAGCCGCCAGCGCGGTCGCACCGAAGATGACGGCGATCCAAATGAGCGCCTTCAAATCGCCGGATATGACGGCGAAGATTTCCATAACCAGCACCTTGGTCATCGTCGCCGCCTCTCTTTGTCGTCGGTGAACTCGGCCCAGGTGAGCAGCGATTCCCGACGAATTTGGCGGCGGACAGCCACGACCCCGACAGCGGTGAGAATTAGGCCAAGGGTGATGAGCAGATGCAGCCCGTTGAAATGTGCGAGGTATTCCCACACCTAGACCACCCCCGCCCGATGTAGCGCGCCGAGGAGTACGCCGGCGAGCAGCGCGAGCACAAGCCAGTTGCGGCGACGGGGCATCATGACGGCACCGCCTCGAGTAGCCAGCCGTTGACGTGCGCAGCCCGCTTCGCGTCCAGATCCCACGCGAACACATAGCCGTCAGGTTCGACCTCAAGGATCTGCAACTCGTGATGGTCGCGGCGCCGCCAGACATGCTGGCCCGGTTCGAGCTTCCTCATCTCAGCTTCGGTCATGACGACACCGGCTCACTGGCGCGGCGGCGCAGCTCGGCGAGCAGTTCGGCGAACATCTGGTCCTGCGCGTCGAGCAACCCCAATGCCCATTGCAGTTCCTTGTACTGCTCCGGTTCGAGCACCACGGCGCCGGTTTCGTCGCGGCAGTGGTTGTCGATGTCCTCGACGAGTGCGCGGAGTCGGTGTCGCACGAAGTCGGCTTGCTCCCCGCCTGTCCGGAGCGCCCGCAGCGCCGTCACATATTCGCTGCGGGCGTCTTCGCGAAGCTTTCCCATTGCTGTAACCTCGGTTTCGGTAGTTGGCCCCGCTTATCCCTGACTCGGTTGGCGGGGCCGCTGCTTTTCTGGAGTTTTGGGTGGGGCGCCGGCCAGGGGCTGGAACCGGCGCCCCGTTTCCCCGGTGGGGGTCCGGGGTTTGGAGCCGGCCGGGTCCGGGGAGACGGCCAACGGGGGTAAGCGCTCGACCCGTGACCCGGCCGACATCTAGGGTTTTCGCTCGCCGGTGAGCCATTCCTCGAGGTGTTCGCGGAGGATGACGCCGCGCTTGAGGCGTTTCCCGTTGACTTCGGGGAAGGTTTCGCGGAGATCGCCGGAGCGGACGGCGGCGTCGATGATGTCTTTGCTGAAGCCGGACGCGTCGGCGGCTTGGCGGCGGTTGTAGGCGAGCTGGTCGAGGGCGGTCACTTCTTCTTGCCCCCCTTGCCGGTGTCGCCTTGTGGTGCGCGGGCGATCTGCGTTCCGCATTTGGGGCAGCGCAGCCAGCCGTCGCCGCGGTTGACGTAGTTCGTGTCGTGCGGTGGGCATCGCTTGACGAACGCACTCATCAGGCCACCTCCTCGGCTTGAACGAGGTCAGCCGGTGTGATGCCGAGCGCGGCGGCGAGGGCTCGAAGGGTGGACATGTTCGCTCGCCGGACCTGGCCGAGTTCGATGCGCCGCACTGTTCGTTGGTTCACCTTGGCGAGATGGGCGAGTTCGGTTCGTGAGAGGCCCGCCTTGATCCGGTGTGCGCGGAGGCTTGTGCCGACGGCGCTGATCTGTGTCACGTCGGACACGTTAGGACACTAAAGGCCGATTGACAAGCCGACAGAGGCAGTTAAATGCCAACTACTTCCCGTAACATCGGCCGGGTGGAGGTTACTCTCTGCCATAAACGCAGGTCAGGACACTAGCCACGTGTCCGTTCGTGACCTAAAGTGTCCGGCGTGAGTAACTGGCAAGCCCTTGTGGACCACGTCCGCGCCGAGATGGCACGACGCGGATGGTCACGCAAAGACCTGGCGGTCGCGGCAGATGTGTCTCTGCGAACCCTCAACAGGTTCTTCAATGGCGAAGGTAAGCACGAGCGGCAGACCGATACGATCCCGAAGATTGGGACTGCGCTGGGGTGGAAGCCGGGAACGGCGCGGCTGATCCTCTCCGGGGAAAGCCCGGACGGCACGGGATCTCGGGACGACTCTGACCGTGAGGCGGCAGATATCCTCGCCAGGATCATGAAGCTCGACTCGTACCACCGGCGGCGGATCGCGTTGCGACTGGCGGTCGAGGAGCTGTCGTCCGACGACGAAGAGTAACGGCACCTCGGCATTTCGGACAGATACCGTCACGGTGCGAGTCGATCAGTTACAACGCGGTAACGCCTTAACCAAGCCGTTACATTCGCTGACGAACCGACGTTACCTGTTCACACATCGTCGCATCCACCCAAAGAGACGCCTCCCCCGCTCGAACGGCCCGAGTCGGAGGAGACGCCACTATTCACAACGAAAGGGCCGAATTTCAGTGACGGAGGGAAGCCAGCGCGCCACGAAGTGGATTCAATACAGCGCCGCGGGCCTGACATCGGTCAGTATCGCCGCGTTTGTGTACCGGTTCTATCGTCAGTCCGCCGAGGCGGACGAGCTGATCCGCCGCGCCTTGGACGCCGGCAATCACTAACAGATGCCTCGCCTTACTCAATGGTGGTGAGCTCGGCCGGCTCGACACCGAGGGCCCGGCCGAGCTTGATCGCCGCGGCGCGTGCGGCGCGCACATCGGCATGCTGATAGGCGCGTGCGGCGGCAACCGTGGAATGCCCGACGAGCTGCATGATCAGATTCTCGCGGACGCCGAGCGACAGCAACGTTGTGGCACACGTATGCCGGGCCGAGTGGAGCCGCACACGGGGAAGGCCGCAGGCGTCGAGCAGGGTGATCCACGCGTCGTAGTCGGCGCGCAGGTCGATCGGCCGATGCCCATCACGAGTCCACACGAGGTCGTGCACGCCGGGTGTCACCCGTTCCTTGCGTTCCTTCAGCTTGTGGACCAGGGACGGCACCAACGGAATGATGTGGACCGCGGCCTTAGGGCGGGTCAGGCACAGCGCGCCATTGAGTTCGGTGTACTCGAAGTCGGGTTTGGTGACGTCCAACACC
Organism: Actinomycetota bacterium; assembly: GCA_009380005.1. Classification (GTDB taxonomy): domain Bacteria; phylum Actinomycetota; class CADDZG01; order CADDZG01; family WHSQ01; genus WHSQ01. The sequence continues at coordinate 19,152 of WHSQ01000029.1, forward strand.
CGATCGGGGCAGTTCCCGGCGAACCTCCGGCCGCAGGGCTCGCCATTGTCGTCGGTGCAGCCGTGGCGGTAGCCGAGCCGCTGCAGCTGCCAGGCGATGTCCGCGACCCCGTTGTCCAGGTCGACGTGGGACCAGCGCAGGCCCAGACACTCGCCCTGACGCTGGCCGGTGAGCAGCGCGAACGCCCACCTCGAGCCGAGCGGGTCATCGATGACACGCTCAAGGACGATGGCGGCCTGCTCGCCGTCGAGGAAGTCGACCTCGGCCTTGCCCTTGCCGGGCCGGTCGACGAGCTTCGCGGGGTTGCCGGGCAGCCCGTAGATCCGGCGGGCGTCGTCGAGGGCGCGGGAGAGCACCGCGTGGATGCGTAGCACGGTGGACTCGGCGAGCGTGCCGCCGCCGCGGGCGGCCTTCTTGGCGCGCAGTGTCTTGTGCCAGGCGAGGATGTGCGCGGGCTGGAGCTTGTCGAGCTTGTGATGGCCGAGGTGGGGTGTGATGTGTTCGGTGATCAGTGACCGGTTGGCTGTGATCGTCTTCGGCCGGTTCCGGTTGGCGGCGATGTCGTCGAGCCACGTGTCGAGCCACTTCTCTAGCGTGGGAATGTTGGTAGAGATGGTGCCGGTGGCGTCCAGCTGCTTCCGAACGGCCTTGAGCTTCTCGACCGCGTCGGCCTTGGTCTTACCGACCACGATCTTGCGTCTACGTTTCCGGTTCTCCCAGCCGAGCTCGACGGAACCAACCCAGTACCCGTCGGTCTTGCGCTGGTAGACGCCCCCGGTTCCGGCATCACGCCGCTTGCCTCTTGCCATCCCGGCATCCTCCATACTTGACAGCCTACTCATTCGTGGCTATCGTATGCCACGTTGATAGCCATGGTGTACCACGGTAGGCCATGTAACAAGAGAAGAGGGAAGGCGCTGACCTGCGCTAACGGAGCCGCGTCGGGGATTCGAACCCCGGACCTATTCATTACGAGTGAATGGGTCAAGCCGCTCCACAAGTCGCTGACCTGCCGCGTTGCCTAGGGCAACACCGGTTTGATAGCCACGTTGATAGCCACGGTCAAGTCTTCCCGTAACCGGGAGGGAACCCGATCATGTCTCAGCCATTCACCCCCACGCCGCCACCGTTCGAGCCGCAGCACACCGCACCGAAGCGTCGCCGCTGGCCGTGGATCGCCGCCATCGTCGTCGCCGGCGGAATCGGCTTCGGAGCCGGCTCCGGTGGCGAGGACGCACCAGCCGCCAGCGTCACCCCACCGGTCCCCGCGGAAACTGTCACCGCCGAACCGGAGGTCATCACCGAAACCGAGACCATCGAAGTCGCACCGCAGGCGTGCCTTGACGCGATCGACTACGGCGAGCAGGGATTTGGGATCGCCGCTGACTACGCGCAGGCGACCGTTGACGCGTTCTACGCTGCGGCAGAGTTCGACGTCGACGGCATCACCGCTGCTCGCCTCGACATGGAGGACGCAACCGAGCGGATGTCGCCGGTCGCAGACAACTGGAACGCCGCCAAGGCCGAGTGCCGCGGCTCGGTCCAATGATCCGCAGGCTAATCGCGACCGTCGTGGCCGCGCTGGTCGCCGCCACCGTGTACGCCGGTACCGCACCTGCCGCGCACGCCGACTATGTCGGGGTTCGGTTCGAGGACGGCGGCGGGATCATCTGCGTGTCCACGTTGAAGATCGACAACAAGCGGGTGAAGCGGGCCGTCGTCGAGGCCGCAGCGCGGTGGGATGCCGCGACGAAACTGCGGGTGGTTGCCAAATACAACTGCGTGAAGGCCGGCTATCGGTATCGGGTGCAAGTCGATGACCGCAGGTTCGGCACAACCGGGTGGGCGGGCAAGACCAGCTACGGGACCAAGTCGTGGTCGAAGGTTGCGACCGGCGGTGGGTGGACGGTCAACGGGTGGACCTACACGGTGCGAACCGCCAAGGTCATGCTGAACACCAGCTATCTCGCCGGCTATACGGATCATTCGATTACACACGTCGCCGCGCATGAGTTGGGCCACGCGTTCGGCTTAGATCATGTGACTCACACTTGTGAGTCGATTCTTGCGAAGCGGGCCGGCTGCAGCGGCTATGACTACCGGGCCGGCACCTGGTGGGATCGCGTCGGCAACGACAACCATCCCGGCATCAACCGGCTGTACGCGAAGGGGTGAGCATGAGCACCGTCGACCCGTACGATCCCGAGCCGCACATCCGTCGGCACAACGAGGCGTCGGCGCGGCTGCTGGTCGCGCTCGACCCGCAGACTGAGGCCGAGCAGAAGTTGGTCACCTTTCTGATGACGAACTGGGACACGTCGACGTTGACCATGATCGCGGCGATGGTCGAGCGGCGCATCAAGTCTGCGTAGTGAGCACGGTTTGCACCGTATTCGCCTAGTCAATTGGCGTCATCTTCGACGAGAACCGCAACCGCTCGCACGGGCGGTAGCGATACCCAAACGGCGCTGCCCATCGGGGGGAGCGCGGAACGAAAGGAAACACATGTCCGAGAAGGGCAAGCACGCACTGCGCGAGAAATTCGCGGGGTTTCGGAAGCGTACCAAGGTTGCCATTGTGGCGGCGCTGGTTCTGCCGCTGGTGGCCGCGGGGGCGGTCACGGCGAACGCGATAACGACCGAACAGCAGGGGGGCGGAACGAACCTGTCCTCATGGTTCGACGTCTGTGTCAGCCCCAACGGCAAGGACGTCCGCTTCATTCTGCAGAGCGGCACCTGCGGCGGGGGCAGCATCCACTACCGGTGGCCGGGCTCGGAGAACAAGCTGTTCGATGCGGTCGGCGAGGACGGCCAAGACGGTGACGATGGGGCGCCGGGTGCCGATGGCGTGTCCGGCTACGAGGTCGTCGCCAACGAGGTGACGTGGGAGGCCAACTCGACCGGCAACGTCACGACGGCTACCTGCCCGGACGGTAAAGTCGCGGTTGGTGGCGGCTTCGACTCTGACGACGCCGACGCACCTGTGGCGTTGAAGGGCTCCGGCTTCACCGGCGTGACCGAGATCAGTGAGGATGTCTGGGGAGCGACCGGCTGGGAGGTCCGGGGCGACGGCCAGGATACTAACCACCAGCTCGCGGCGTGGGTGTCCTGCGCGGCGGTTGCCGACAGCGCCACGGAGTAACCAGATCCCTCGGCGGGGGTGGGTTCCCTCCCGGCCCCCGCCGAGGCCACAACCTGCGGGAGGGCAGCAGTCCCCTCGGTGGGCAGGCACACGGCAGCGTGTTCCCCCCGGAACGCCGGTCCCGCCCACCGAGGCCAAACAAAATGGCGGCCCCGGCCGGTGCGCAAACACCGGCCGGGGCCTAGGCACCGATCCTGTCACGGAGGACCGACACCATGTATCACATTCTGCTGGAACTGCCGGGTGAGCCGCAGCCGAACCAGCCACTACTGCTTGAGGAAACCCTCGATCTCGGCCGCTGGCGCGTCACAGATTCCCGGCTCGGACTGGAGCTCGGCGTCGGCTATGCCGTCAGGCTCGGCGCGGCCAGCATCGAGCGGTCCGACGTCAAGACCACGCTCGAACGCATCGACCAGTAGCGAACGGCCCGGTGACATCGCCACCGGGCCGTTCTACACTGCCAACTCAACCCAACCGAAGAGGTGACAAGCGGATGCCGAGTTTACACAACGACTTCTTAGACGACTACTCGCCGGCCGACTGCCCTGTGCAATGGTGCGATCGTGGCACTGTCGAGCACGACCGGTCACATCAAGGCGTGATCTGGTCGGCCGTCCGGATGCCGCCGCCGTGGCGTGGCCGGTCGATCATGACCGCGCAGGCTGTCCTTGCCGGGTTCGATGAGGAGACGTACGAGCTCGGGCTGACGCTCATCAGCGAGACGCTTGCGCAGATGTCGGTTGTGCTGGAGTGGGAGCAGGTCGAGCAGTTGCGCGACGCGCTGACATCCGCGATGGAACAGCGATCTGAACTGGCCGCGAAGGACGGGTAATGATGCTCAAGCTAATCATCGACGTGTTCCGCGAGCTCCATCCCGCCCAGATCGCTACTCGCATCAACCGATGGGTCGCTCGCCAACACTCACCGATCGACATCGACGGCGCTCCGGTATGCCCACGCTGCCGCGAGGACTACCCGTGCGACGAGCTGGTGCGGATCGTTGATCGGGCAGAGACGCGACAGCCATGACATAGACACAGCAAAGCAGCGGCCCCGCACCTGTCCGAGGAATCTCGGGTGCGGGGCCGCTGTATGTTCCGGGCCACCTCTCGGGGTCAGCTATGCCCGAAGCCCGGAAGAGGGGGGTTACAGGGTGATCTGTGTGCGTGGACGTTCTCCGCTCCCGTCGCGGACCCAGACGGTGACTACGCCGCGCGGGACCATGTCGAACTTGGCCCAGATGACTCGCTTGCCGCCGATCGTGTCCCGTCCGGCGGGCAGCCAAGCCGTGATGGGTTGTTTCCCATCGCCAATCGCGAGGTAGATGGTGGCGAGGTCATCTGACCTGTGCGCGTACGGGATGATGACTTTACGCATGGGCGTCACGCGATCGTCAGCGTGGTTGGGGCGATGAGGACGACCTGTTCGATCGTTGATGTCAGTCGCGCCCATGGTTGGTAGTCGTCCGGGACCAGTTCGAGCCCGCCAGTGCCGAACGACCCAATCAGCCGCGCGAGGTAGTAGTCGCCGGTGACGCCGGTGGACTGTGCCTCGGCCCACAACTCGTGGGCGGCGTTGACGAGAATGGCCGCCGACCATTCAGCCGTGGGGCGTGTACCGAAAGGCAGAAACGCCACCTCGGCCCCGCCGGACGGTTCGTCCCCGGCCACACCAAGAAATACATATTCAGTACTTTCCCTCTGGATGTCGACCACGTCTAGACTCCGATTCCGGTGATGCGTCGAGCGGTGCCGACGCCGGTCAACTCTTCTCGATCTCCCATGCCCGGTCCGGACAGCACCGGCCTGGCCGCAACACCGACGGTGACGGATGGGGGCGCCGTACCTACACCATCGACGGCCCATGCCGTCCCCACACCCGTCACGTCGTAGACCGTCCCCGCGCCGGCCAGCTCTACATCATCCCGCGCCACCCCGACCCCGGTCAGATCGACCGTGATCCCGGCGAGGCTTTCGGCCAGCAGCGTCGGGGGCAGCAACGCCAACGCCAGCGTGAGTGGCTCGGCCGTGGTCTCCATCGCATGCGTCACGACCGGCAAGCCGAGGTCCAGGGCGAGGGTGAATCCCTCCGCCGTAGTCGTGCTGTCCATCCCGCCGGTCGCCTGGTCGTACGCCAGCATGAACGCCAACGGTTCAGCCGTAGTCGCCAGCTGTGCCGCCGCCGCAGGCGGGTTGAACCCTACGGGTGTGGCGAAGTTGCCGGCGGTGGTGGTGCTGTCCTGGCGGACGGTCGGCGCGGAGTAGGCAACCCCGACCACGAATGGTTGCGCGGTGGTCTCATGCGCGGTACCGGTGTCCTCGGCCGGGCGCAGCGAGAGCGTCCAGGTGATCACGTTGGCGGTCGACGTGAGACCGGTCCAGTCCGGTGGGGTGACGACCGACCCGGCGAGTCTCGGTGTTGCTAGACCGTCGTCGGCGAACGCCACCATGGTGCCGCCGCCGCCCGCGCTGGAGATCCCACCGGTGTCCGCCCGTTCGACGTACGGGCTCGCGATCGTGGCGTTACTAGACGCGTCGGTGACCCGCTCGGAGTAGATCGTGGCGATCACGCAGTCATCGAACCCGGTGGTCACCGCCGGACAGTTGTGCACCGTGGTACCGGTCGCGTTGTGCACCGCGAAGTCATCCAACGGAGCCGTCGCGTGGAGTCCTCGATAGACCGTCAAGGTGGCGGACTGTTTGGTGATGCCGGACAGCTCGATCGTGACGGTTCCGGACTCGGTGCCGTCACAGATCCGCTCGCAGACGGCCATCCGGTGCGAGCCGGAGTCCCCGTCGAACGTGGAGACCAAGGTGAACCCGGCCGGCAGGACATGCGTCTGGGTGATTGAGAACACCCACGACAGCACCGCGTAGTCGCCGGCTTGAACCCCGGCCGGCCACGGCACGGTGTGCGAGATCAGCCCACCACCACCACCGACGTCGCCCCCGTGATATGTCGGTGCCACAGGTCCCTCCGGTTCGTCCGGGACACCGGCCACGTCGATGTCGCCGACGCGGGTGTCCTGGATCATCGCGTTGTAGCCGGCGAATCGAAGACCGGTCGGGTCGGCCGTGATGAAGTTGTTGTTGTCGGTGTTGTAGTAGACCAACCCGCGGACATCGTTGTCGACGCACGATTCGAGCACCTCGGCGAAGTGGGCCGTCCAGTCGGGGGTGGGGGTCGCGTCGTCCTTGGTGCCGCATTCCCCGATCGCGATCGGCTTGACCGGCCGCCCCCATTCGGTGAACAGCCGGTTCGCTGAGTAGCCCACGTCGAAGTCGAACGTGTTGTAGGTGGTTCCGCCGATCCACGGGGTGTATTGATCCATGCCGATCAGGTCGATCACCGAGTCGGTTCCGGTCCACCAGTCCGCGGCGGCCGGTACCCCCGCGCCGCTCAACGTTCCTTTCCAGTCGGGGTCCCATTTCCATGCCCCGCCGCGCACGGCCTCGCCGCCCCGGAACGACCAGGACACCATCCAGACCGGGAATACCCACGCCACGTTGGTGACGCCGGCAACCCGCATGAACCCCGCGATGTAGCGGGCGGCGGCCCGAAACTCCGCGGCTGCGGCGTCGGATTCGAAGTTGTCTTCGGGCTCGTGGTAGAAGCCGAGCCACAGCGGCGAAGGTGCGCGGGCAATCGCGTTGTTCGCCTGCGTGGTCAGCGTCGCGTCCGCGCTGCCGGCCACGATCTGCGCGTTAGTAAAGTTCGTGAACTTCGATGTGTGGAACGGGATGCGGTCCACGGTCAGATCGTCGTCGATCTGCGTCCAGTCCCAGCCGTTGCCGTTGCTGGAGTAGCTACGCGACAACACGTGCCGGCGCCCGGTCTCGATGTCGATCCAGTCGACCCCGGACGGGACACCCCCGGAGCCGGTGTACACGGTGCAGCCGGACAGCAACACCCCCGCGCCGGGGTCACCCGGGAACGCGGCCACGTGGGTGCTGGCCGGCTCGAAGTCGAGCGCCAGTTGGAACTGGTCGGCGTCGGCCGCAGTGTTCACCCCGGCGATCGGTTCCGCGTACGTCACCGCGATCGCGAACGGTTCGGCGATGGTCGCGGTGGCCAACGACGCGGCCGGGCTGCCGAGATCGGGGGCCACCGCGAAAGGGCCAACGGTCGTAGTGCTGGCCTTGCTCGCCGCCGGCGCGGCGTACACCAGAGTCGACGTGAGCGGTTCAGCCGTGGTGGTGCTTGCTTTGCTGGCTGCCGGTGCGGTGTACCCGAGATTCAGGGTGAACGGCTCAGCCGTGGTCTCGTGTGCGGTGCCACCGCCCCCGGTCTCCTGCACCAACGCGTGGTACAAGTTGCCGACGCAGGTGACGTTGGTTGACAGGCTGCCGGGGGTAACCGAGAACGCGCCCGACCACGGCCGGTACGAGCAGCTCGCCGAGATCTGCCGCAACTGCGCGTTGTTACCGGCGTTCGTGGATGCGTCACCGTTGGCGGGTTCGGTCCAGTTGGTGGGCGGGGTCGTGTCGATTGCCGTCGAACCGTTCGCCGTCGCGGTCATCAACTCGATCAGTACCGACATCACACCGGAGATCGATGCCGTCTTCACCGGTGGGGTTGACGTCGTATCGGTAGTCGTGTCGATCGTCTTCGCGATCGCGCCGTCGAAGGACAGCGTCCCGCCGGAGTCGGGCTGAATCGCGATCATGCACCACGCCCACTTGCCGGTGTCAGCCATCGAAACCGAGGGCGCGGTATCGCCGGCCTGCATCACCCGTGAGAACAGACCGCCGGCCTGACCGGAGGAGTCGCCGGAGTTGGCATCGCTGCTCTCCTGCGTCCACCCACTAGGAATGTTCAGCGCGCTGGCGCCGGTATTTCGGCAACCGGCGACCAAGAGGATTAGATCGCCGGGCTGCCACCCGATCGGCAGGGTCGTCGCGACGCTGCCGACTTGGGCATTGGAGAACCCGGACGACGCCGCCCGCAGGTCGGGCATCAGGCGGTCTTACGCCGTGATCGGTGCGGACGTAATCGTCAGCGTGTCGGTACCAGACATCTGCTTGGAGACCGTCAACGCCACCGAACCGAGCCATACAGATCCGGCCGATCCCCAGAACCCGAGGTGCGTGACGGTCTGGACCGTGCCACCGGCATCGAACACCACCGCCGCGGTCAGGTCATCGATGCCGGTCGCGGCGCCGGTGGAGTAGCTGGGTACCTGTTTGGCGTACGCGCCACCGGTCAGTTCCCCGGAAAGCCCGTCCGCGCCACCATCGTTGGTGTGCAGGGATTGGTGACTGACCGCCGCGCCGACCGCATCGGCCGCGATGTTGCGTGCGGCAACTGTTACCGCCATAGGAGTCTTCCCTTTCTAGGACGCGAGACCGACGACGCTGATGACCAGCGCGACACCAAATGCGATAGCGGCCAGGCCGTGGCAGACGCGGCCGGCTTGACCGCCGATGAATGTCCCCAGCGCGAACACGAACAGGCCCGCCAATGCGAATGCTTGGATCATGTCAGCCCACCGATCCGGTACTGGGAAGCTGAGGTTCTGCCGGCTCGGCGGGGGTCGCCTTCGACCGGGCGAACTCGGTTCCGAATCCGACGCCTGCCACCGCCACGCCCACCGCGATCCACATGGACGCCTGCGCGTCCGACAGCACGCCGTAGCCGACGAGCAGCGCCATCAGCGGGCCCATCAGCCCGTACAGCCACAGCCGTACCGGCTCCGTCTTGCTCCAGCTCATAACGTGTCCCTCCTCAGCCTTGTGGCTCATCAACGACCGGTGGCTCATCGTCGATCGCCGCGCGCAGGTCCGCGATTGCTTGTTGCAGCTCGGCTGCCTCAGCGGAGTCGATCGCCGCCCGTTCGAGTTCGGCCTTGGCGAGCTTCTCCACGGCCTCGGCGACCGCATAGGCCTTATTGCGGAGGTCGCGAGCGAACCAGGGCCAGTTGCGTCCACCCTGCGCATCGAGATGGGCTACACCGGTGGGGAACTTGGTGTTCAAAGTTCGCCCGGCGATCCGATCAACCTTGTCCTCGATCGCCTTGGCGACGGCCGGGCCGAGCTTGTCGTCCAACGAGCGGTCCACAACGGTCTTGAGTGTGTTCTCATCGGCCATGTCAAACCAATCCTTCGGAGGCTCGGGTGGTGGAATCTGCTTGTCGAGCAGAATGGCGAGGATGCCCTTGACGGCATCCCAGTTCTCGACCCACACGCGGTGGAATGAGATGTGGATGTGCCACAGATGGGAATCGTCGGAGGTTGCCGGACCGGAGCTGCCATCACTAGACCGGTGCAGCGTGTAGCCCTCGACGTCCCAGTCCAAGTCAGCGTTCCCGTAGAACTCCCGGACGACTGCACCGCCCCGATAGAACAATCGCGGGTCGCGGGTCTGGAACGCGGTCAGCAGCCGCTTCGAATACTTGGCGATGATCCTGAAGTCGCCGCCGCGGGCGGTGTTGAACGTGATGTCCAGTGCGGCAGCCTTGTCGTCGGGACCACGCTGATCGGCGGGCATCCGGATCGAGTAGTCACCCGGCCGGTCTCGCTTATGGTTGGCACGCGTGTTGTGATAGCCCGACTTGTTGGCGAAGATGCCACCGAACACGGCATCGGGCTCGACTGCCTCGAACTCCTGCCAGAGTCGACGCAAGGCGCTCGGCTCAGCGGACATGGCGGGCTCCTAACGCATTCGGCAGATCATCGGGTTGATGGGGATGCGGTCGGGGTCGCCTCGGGTGTAGGTGACGACGAGGTCGCAGGATTCGGTGCCGTCGCCCTCGATGTCCACGGCGGTGATGCCGCGGCCATCAGCCCCGTCACTACCGTCAGCTCCATCGCTTCCGGCTGGCCCCTGCTCACCCTGCGGGCCGACCGGTCCGGCAGGCCCCTGCGGCCCGGTGCTTCCCGGCTCACCCTGCGGCCCCGGCTCTCCCGGACTTCCAGCGACACCCGGCTCACCCTGCGGCCCTTGCTCACCTTGCGGTCCGGCCGGGCCGGACTCGCCCGGTGGCGGTGTCTCCCCCGCCTCGCCCCGGATACCACGCGGCCCCGGCGCACCGGCAGGACCCCGCGGCCCCTCATCACCACGCTCACCGGTAAACCCGCGTGGCCCACGCTCACCCTCAGCACCCAGCTCGCCGCGTGGGCCGGGCGGACCGGCGACCGGCTGCGCGGGCTCAACCTCCACGGCCCGCGCCTGCCGGCACAACTCGCCCAACTCCCGCGCCGTAGCCCCCTGCCGGTCACACGCCGCGATGATCTGCGTCGCCAACCCGGCCGCGTTGTCCTGCGACACCCGCACCTGCTCATCGGCCATCCACCGGTCGACGAGCAGCCAGCCGATACCGAGCACCAGCAGCGCCAACAGAATGTAGGCGAGCCGGTCGGCGGCGAACGCCCTATGTGCCTTGATCATCGGCCATCCCCTCGACCCGGCGTCTCCACGCGGCAGCGGTGTCCTCGGCCTTCCATCGGGCCTGCCGCTCCACCTCCAGGTCGTTGCGAAGCTTGTCGATCTCGGTCCTCAGTGCCGTGTTCTGCTTGTCATGTGCCTCACGCAGATCCGTGATCTGGGCTCGCAGATCCGCTTCAAGCTTCTCGTGCCGGGCGATCAGCGACCCGATCTGTTTGTCGTGGGACTCCCGAAGCTCAGTGATCTGGGTGGTGTACTGCGATCGGTCCGCCCCGCCCTGTCGCACGAAATGAACAATCAACCAGGCGAGCAGGCCGAACACGCCAGCGGACGGGATGAGCGTCGACAGCTCTGGTAACTCCACACGCAGGGACCCCTAACCGACTCGAACGAACCAGCAGCGGGACGCCGACGAGAAGGTCGTACCGGCGGCGTCCGCCGCGTTCTGCGCGAACCGGAGCGTCGCGGAGGAGTCGGCAGTTCCGGCGGTGATGATGCCTTCCTCCATATACAGCGTGTTCGTTGCCGCATACAGACCCACCGAAGTGGCCGCGGTTTCGCGGCGGGTGGACATGTTGGTCGCGTTCCCGGAACCGCCGGACGAGGTCGATCCGGGGCCCTGCCCGTACCGATCCACGCCGCCCCCGCTCGCCGGTGCCGTCCAATCGAACTTGATGTTCCCGGCGCCGCCGGAATACGCGGCCCACAGGCTGTACCGGTAGCGGGCGTTCGCCACGACCGGAATTACGATTCCCGTGTTGACGAACGTGGTCGAGTTGGTGACCGTCTGGTTCGAACTCGGCGTCACCTCGTCCCAGATCATCTCCGCCAGCAATTGGGAGGTGATCCGCATCCCGGAGAACCAGTTCGGGTATTTCGCCATCGATTCTCCCTAGAGTGGGGCGATCGCCGGATAGCGGAGCCGGACGTCCGTGAATGCGGCGTGGGATTTCTCAACCCCGTTGACGGCGCGGAGAACGGTGAACGTCTGCGGTGAGGTGGCGCCGCTGACTCCGGTGACGGTCATCGCCTCACCGCCGGTCAAGATGTCGAATGGGAACTCGGCGGAGTCAGTGACCCACACCGGACCATCGGTAGTTTGGACGCTGACCGTGTCCTGCGCGAGCGTGAGCCGCGCCTCGTCGAGGTATGCCCAGTCGAACGCGGACGGGCTGTTTTCGAGCCGGAACCGGAACCTCGCCTTCGTCTTACCTACCGGGCAGGTCGCGGTGTAGGTGACCAGCGTCCACAGGTCCGGCGGGATATCGACGAGCGGGCCGAAGTCGGTGGACGCGGTCCCGTCGTGCCAGGTGACGAATAGGCGGCAGTCGTCCCAGCCATCCGGCACATAGACCCACGCCGACAGGGTGTACGACAGGCCGGCCACCACATCGGCCGCGGATGCAAGTGGAACCTCTGCGACCGCTGCCGGCGAGACCCCGTCGGGGGTTAGTTTCAGCGATGCGACTCCTCGGTACGACTCCTCGGTGGACCGTTCGATGGTTCCTTGCAATGCCTGCCAATGGTTGGCGTCCAATTCGAACGTCGGGTTGAGATTCAGTTCCGGGTTCGGTTCGGCGACGGCACCGGCAGTGCGTGATCCGGCGGTGTCGGCACGGCTATACGGCCACGGTCCTATAGCCGTGCCACCGGTGCTGGTGGCCGTCAGTGCCGTATTCCACGGCGACGCCGGGCCGCAATTCAGCTCGACAGACCACGTGTGACCGTCGATCCGCTCCGTCCATCCGTGGAAGAGGACATCGACGTCGATTCCGGGGAGTTGTGAGATGCCGTGGTCGACGGTCAGACGTGACGCCAGCTCGGCCCGTAGTGCAAGCCATGGCTCGACCAGCTCTGAATGGCGAGTCAACTCCAGGTCGATGCGGGGCCACCGCATTTCGTCGACGGTGCCCAAATGCACCAGCCACGATGCGACGTCAGCCAGTGACTCATTCAATGCCACATTGAGCGTTGCCGTCGACTCGTACCGCCCGAACTTGACGATATGGTCATGGTCGGATGCCCGCGCCGAGGAGCCGGTCTCCCGGGAAACGGTGACGTCGTTGACCATGAGCTGGTCATCGTCGATCGGTTCGGGCGCGGCGGCCAGATGGCCATTAGCAACGGACAGTTTCATTGCCGGGTTCTGGTTGTACAGGTTGCCGCGGTTGCGGTAGGCCAGCCCGAACGCGTCGGGCGCCTCATAGAGGACGCCACCGTCGGCGGCCTCGCATTCCCGGATCAGGTCGAGGATGGTCGCCGGCCGCTGCGGTCCCATCCGGATCTCTGTAGACCCGACGCCTAGAACGTCTACGAAGATGTCTTCCTCGTCGGCGAGGCGAAGGATACGGTCGCCGGCACGTTCGCCCTGCCACGCGCCGAGCGCGGCGGCCGTGCCGGCGAAGATCGACGTGTCATTGGAGAAGACGATATGACCGAACGCGATGTCTTGACCGAGACGGTTGTAGTTGATGACCACATTGCTGACGTAGCCGAGCGTCTTGTTCGCGACGGTGCCGCTGATCTGGGACGCCGACGTCGACCCGTCCGGGTTGATCTTGACGACCAACAGCACCCAGTCAAGGTCCGGGGCGTCGCGGGTGATCTCCAGCGACATCGAGAACTGTGTGCCGGTGACTTCGAAGGCGGCCGCGGAGTTCTCCAGCTCAACCCCGTCATCGTCGCTCACCCGTAACCGCAGCACGCCACCGGAATTGTTCTCGTAGAACACGGCCCACCGGGGGGCTCCACCGCTGGACGGGAATCCGAGGAGCTGCGTCTGATCGGTCGCGCCAGCGGCGGGGATGTTGTAGAAACAGCGGATCAGGATCTCGCCGGCCTGCGTGTAGTTCGGCACCGGGCCCACGTATCGGGCGCCATTCATCGTCGGCAGTGGCTCCGATGCTGGCCATTCATCGAACGCGCCCAAGTTCGGTGTGCCCGTGATAACCATCGGAGAAACCCCGGCGATCGCCGACGACAGCCGGGTCCCGCCGGCCGGGTCCTGACATGTCCAGTACGCGACCGGGTCCGGCCTAGAGGCTTTCACAATCTCCCGGTAGATCGCCGACTTCGGCGACGGCTGACCCTGCGACATGCGGCGCAGCACACCGTTCGCGCGCATCGACACCACCGCATCGAGACCAGTCAGGTCCCAACGTGGCGGCCATTCGGTAACGAACCCCGTGTACAGGGAGACGAGCGTCCCGAGCCCGTCGACGTCCCATGCCACCGTGATCGGGGTATTCTGCGCCAGATCCGGGAAGTAGGCGCCCATGGGGTTACGTGGGCTGAAACGACCGTCGGAGTTGTCGACAGTCAGACTCAACTCGGACGGGTCAACCTCGGTGGCCTCGTCCGGGCGGCCGGCGCTGATCGTGATCGCTTCCCGGTACCGGACATATTCGGTGATGTCCTCCCACAGATCCGGGAAGCCGGTGCCCGGATCGGGGTCCGCGGGTGTGCCGGTCGGACAAATCCACACCGACAGGCGTTCCCTCGGCAGTGCCATCAGATGCTACCCACGGTGCGGTTGGCTTTGCGGAGCGCCTGAACCAGCCACCGCTCGAGTTCCCGCTCCGACCCGACCGGCCCGTGGATGTGGACGTGGATATCCCCGCCGCCTTGCCTGCCGCGCCTCTGGCCTAGCGGGACTACATCCACGCGTTCCGGGCCGCGCTCCCCGACACCGATGAGTGTCGGCTGGCGGAAGATCCCGCCGTCCAGCCCGGCACCGTACCAGTGCGGATTCTTCGAGTTCCAGAAGTTCAACGCCGCCATCGGCGAGCCGTACCGGTCGCGGATGTACTTCATGCCCCACCGGATCTGTGTCGCCGGGTTCGTCCAGTAGTCGGCGCCCTCACTCGCCATCTTCGACGCCGGCAGCGATTGAGGAATGCCGTGCGCGCCCGAGCTCGGGTTGTGGGCGAGCGGGTTCCAGCCGGACTCGTTGTGCCACAACGTCTTCAGCGCCGGCCACTGGCTGCTCGACCATCCGAACGCGGACAGCAGCGCCTTGGCGTAAGACTGAGCGCCTCCCGAGGCCGAGGTATTGCCCCCGAGGCCGCCGAGGATGCCGGAGCCCTGGAACTGGCCCGTCGCCTTGGTTATCTCATCCAGCGTGATGTGACCCTTGTCGACCAGCCAGTTAAGCGCCCGGTTCGCCTGATCGGTTACTCCACCGAAGACCTTCTTTACAAAGCCTCCGGCGTTGCCCTTGACCAAGCCCTTGACCAGACCGCGGATCATCTGGAAGCCGAAGTCGGCGAAGACTGTGGACGGCGAGTTGATGCCGAAGAGGCTCTTCACACCACGGACGATCGGGCTCCACACGTTGTCCCGGAGCCAGTTCTTGATCCCGGACATGGCTTCTACGACGCCGTTCCTCAACCCGCGAATGAGCTTCTTGCCGGCGTCCAGTAGTCGGCGGGGAGCGGATTCCTTAAACTCGTTGATCTTGCGGCCGATGCCGACGAACGCGTCGAAGATCTTCTCCTTGACACGGTTCCATGCCCGACCGACCGCCTCCCGGATCGCGACCCACGCCCGCGCCAACGTCCGCTTGACGCTGTCGATCCGGTCACGAACGGTCCTGCGGATGGAGTCCCAGGCGCCGCTGATTGCCTCCCGGACTCGCCGCCATGCCGAAGTCACCGCGCCACGGATCGCGACCCATGCCCGCGCCAGATTCCGCTTTATGTCATCG
This sequence comes from Actinomycetota bacterium, assembly GCA_009380005.1. Classification (GTDB taxonomy): domain Bacteria; phylum Actinomycetota; class CADDZG01; order CADDZG01; family WHSQ01; genus WHSQ01. Next base: position 34,381 of record WHSQ01000029.1, read on the forward strand.
ATCCGCTGCCCGACCAGACGCTTGATGGCATCCCAGACCTTGGACAGGACCTTCTTGATGCCCTCCCAGGCCCGCCCCGTGAATGCCTTTATCCACGCCCACGCCGCGCCGAGGACCTTCTTGATGACCTTCAGCGCGCCGGTGATCAGCGCCTTGATGGCCTGCCACACGCCGGAGACGATCTGCTTGATCCCGGCCCAGGCGCCTTTCCAGTCGCCCTTGATGACGGCAAGAATCGTCTTGACGACTCCGGCGACCGCCTTGAGCACGCCACCGATGACCTTGAAGATCGTCCCGAAGACGGTCTTAATAACCGGCAGCACGAACGGGCCGAACTTCTTCCACGCCCGCTTGACGATGTCCAGCACCGTGACGACGATCGTCTTGATCGAAGTCATCGCCGACTTGATATCCGGTGCCGCCTTCTTGAACGCGCCAACGACGGTCTCCACGATGTCCGACACGATCGGGAACACCGTCTTGGCCAGCCGCTTTACGATGTCGGAGATCGACTCGAACGCGTTCATCACCAGCGGCGCGGCCTGCTTGCCGAGCTCGAGCAGTCGGCTGATGAAGTCCTTTAGGCTGCTGCCGCCACCACCGGAGAACGTGGCGAAGAACCCCTTGACCGCGCCGGCTATAGCCTTGAACGTCGGCCCGAGTTTCTTGCCCAGGGTGTCCGCGAACTTGAGGATGGCGGGCATCGCCTTGTCTGCGAACCAGGTGGCGAGCTTGTCGACGACCGGAACGAGCTTGAGCCCGATCTGCTCGGTGATCTGGGAGAACGCGACCTTCATCTTGTCGGTGCCGTTGGCGGTCGCCTTCGCGGTCCCGCCGACCTGGGTCTCGATCTCCTTCAAGATCATGGCCTGGGCTTTGCCGACCTGGCCGGCCTCGACCATGCCGGCGATCTGCTTCTCTTGCGCCTCGGTGAACTGAATACCGTTCCGCCGAAGCGCAGACAGGCCCTTGATGGGGTCGTTCATCGCCTTGCCGAGCTGCACCGCCTGCTGCTGCGCGGGACCGAACCCGGCCGCCTCCAGGTCGATCGCGGCCTGCATCGTCCGGTCGAACGCGCCGCCGGTCTGGTCCGCGGTCTTGGCCAACTCCTTGAACGTCAGGAGCTTCGCCTGAGTCTCCTTGATGGCGTTCTGATCGACACCCGTCTGCAGGGCAGTCTTCTCCGCCAGCTTCACTAATCGACCAGCTACATCGTCGGCGCCCTTCCCGAACAGACCCATCGACTTGGTGATCTGCTCGATCCTGGCGTTCGACGTGCCCGCCCGCTCCCCGGCTTCGACCAGCTTCTTCCCGACGACGATCGCACCGGCCGCTAGGGCAGCGGTAGCGACCGCCGCGACCTTGGCCGCCTTGCCGACGGCCCGGCCGATCTTCTTCCCCATGCCGTCGGAATTGCCGGCAATCTTGTCGAACGTGCGGGATGCCTTGTCCCTGGCGAAGATTGAGAAGGCGACGTCAGTGCTGGCCACGTTCGCCCTCCCTCTGTTTGTTCAGCACGTCGACATAGGTTTCGATAATGTCCTCATCAAGACTGGCGAGATCAGCGAAGGGGATTCCGGTGGCTACGCTCAGCTCGACGATTCGTCGGGTTGTGGTGCCGGCCCGGTAGGGTCCTCCGCCTCGTCCTCGGCGTCCTCGATTTCCTCGATGAGCTCGAGGAAGGCGTCGAAGTCGTTCTCTTCCCTGCCGAACTTCTGCAGTGCTTGCCACGTCATGTAGTAGGTGGATGCGACTTTGTTCCGCTCCGACAGTCCGCCGTCGCGCTTGAAGTGCTTCTCGGCGGCCATGAAGATGGGCGGGAGGATCGTCACCACTTCCTCGCGACCGTCGAGGTAGGTGACCTTCATTCGCAGCGCCATGATTCCTAACCTTCCTAACCTTCCTAACCCTTTGAATGTGGCAGCGGGAGCGGCCGGTTAGGTAACCGCCCCCGCTGGTCTTAGACGGAGCGGACGATCTTCTCCGCAACTTCTTCGAACACCTTGAGAAGTTCCTCGCGGACCTCGTCGACGTTGTCGCGCAGCGGCTTGTCCCAGACACCCGGCCGCATGCCGGCGGTCTGGGTGACCCAGGGCGGGCGGCCGTATACGGGGTGTCGCAGCTGGCCCTTGTTCAGCGCCGCCAACTGTCGGGCCTTCCCGCGCCGGGACTTTGCCTTGCCGACCAACGTCACCGACGGGGACGAGCCCATACGCCGACGCGTCGACGTCTTCAACGATGACGCGAACTCGCCGGCAAATCCGGACGGCAGGAACTGCGGCGCCGACCTTATGACCGACGCGGTCAGCGGCTTGACGGCACGGGCCACACCGACGAAGAACTCGCGGCGAATATCCTTCGGCGCCGCACGCAACGCCGGCCCGATCTTCGCCAGCTCCTCCGTGCCGGTGACAACCAGATCAGAGGGCATGTCGAATCAGACCGCCGCCGGAATCTCGACGTTCTCGGCTGGCTCCGACGTGATCGTGAACTGGACGCGGATCTGCGACGGGTCCGAACGTGCCCGCAGCTTCGGCACCGCCGACACCCGGACCGGGAACACGTCCATCAGCTGGGTCTCGACGTCGCCCTCGTCCATGATCACAATGAACCCGTTGTCGTCGCGGGACAGCAACGCCCGAATGTCGGCCGACGTCTGGTCCGCGTAGGTGAGCAGGGCCGAGTCGTCGGCGGTGATCATGCCGGGGATCTTCGACGCGAACCGGGAACCGAAGTCCGGGGTCTCCAACGTCTCCGACACGACCTCGAAGCCCTCGATCTCGGCAACCTCGCCGGACAGATCCGTGCCGGCATCCAACTCGATCCGCGTCGGAGCGGACTTGTCGCTGATCGTCTCGACCCAGTAGATGACCGTGGTACCCGGCCGGAAATACCGACTCGTCGACGCCATGGGGGTAGCAGCCATGAGCTACTCCTCGCTTTCGGTGTGTTCGGGAAATGAAAAAGCCTCCGAAGATTCGGAGGCTTCGACTGGTTCGGTTTCCGGCTGTTTGACTTCCCAGCCCTGGTCCTTGTATCGCTCTACAGCCCGGTCCGGGACGAGCCGTTCACCCGCCACCGGGTGGGTCATGCGCACCAACATCAGATGGCCTCCTTCACCATGCAGCGGAGAATGAACTGCCCGCCGTAGTAGCCGATCAGCCCGACGTCTTCGAGACCGAGCGGCCGAAACGACTGGATCTCGGCGTCCTCGGCGGCGCCGTTCAATGTGCGGTCACCTTGGATCGCCGCCGGAATCGACTTCGCTCCGGTCAGGGCCGCGTATTCGGCGAGCGCCATCTGCCCAGTCCGGTCCAACGCCGCCGAAACGAGGACGGTGATGGATGGCTCGAGCAGATACTTGCCGCGGCCGTACGCCTGCTGGTAGTCGGTGATCGCGGGGACTCCGACGATCGCGGCCGGTGGGTTGATCTGATCCGGGCTGATCGCTGACGCCCGCAGTCCCTCAATCGTGGCCAGCCGGGTTTCAATACCCAGCATGACGGCCTGAATGGCGGCCATCAGAGCACCGACAGCGGATCGCGAATGTACGGTGCGAGCTTGTTCATGGCGACCGGGTTATCCCGGATTCGCACCGCGCCGAACTCGCCGTACCCCGCGACCCCGAACGGGGCATCCTTCAACTTGAAAGTCTCGGCCGCCACGATCAGGCACGCCTGTTTGATCGGCGACGGGACAGTAGCCCACCCCCACCGGGCAGTCACCCGGACGGTTGCGCGCCGGCCGTCGAGCGGGAAGCGGTGAGAGTTGACGGCACGGATCTTCCAGAACGGCCAGCCGTTCTCGCCGTCAACGATCCCGTTCAGCGGCTCCAACTGGAAATCGGTCGCAGCCCAGGCGGTCGGGAACGTGCCATCGTCGGTGTCGTCGGTCTCAACGACAAGCCCGGCCTCCGTGTGGAAATCATCAGGCCGGACAAGGTCCAGCTTGCTCGGCTCGTAGACCCGCGCCGAGGCGGTGCCGGCGTCGTTGAACTGACGATGGCAGATCTTCTCGATGCCACGGGACGTCGAGTTAAGCGCGTCGGTCAGCTCGTCGTCGTCAACGATGTCGTTGATGGGACCCAGATACGACTTCAGCTGCTCCAACGTCGCATAAACATCACCCAGCGCCATCGCCGGACGACTCCTCGCGGATGATGTTGCCCTCGTCGTCGCGTGGCAGCTTCGGACGACCGACACTGCGTTTCCGGCCCGGCTCAGCCGTCATGTCTTCGACTACGGCCTCGTGGTCGTAGACGACAGCCAGCGGACGGAATAGATCCTCGTGGCCGTCCATGATCGGATGCCCCGACCTGACCGTGGTGACGTCCTTCTTCACGACGATGCGGCGGCCCTCGTATCGCAGGATGGCCGACTTCTTCGCGACATAGATCTGACCGTTCGCCATGG
>WHSQ01000002.1:0-39909 GCA_009380005.1 Actinomycetota bacterium
CACGACCCACGTTGGCGCGCCCAGCTGCGAGCGTGCACGTAGCCGCCTGCGACGAAGAACAGCGGCATGACCTGGAGCACCCACGTGAGGCTCCACAACCCGGAGACGTATCCGATGGGGTTGTCGGCATGGGGGCCGTCGTCGCGCCACACCAGGATCGTGAACACCCAGTGCCACAGGACCACGGTGGTGGTCGCGAGCGATCTCACGAGATCGACGAGCTCGTCGCGCTCCCTGCCCGGCTCGGCCGGCAGCATCGCGGGGTGTGGGGTTGGGCTCGTCCGCGGCGCCTCGGTGTCGGTCACTCCGAGCAGCCTAATGGGGGTACACCGAATGGCGGCGGTTTATATCGTCTCTACCAGGATTTCGTCGACGACCTCTAGGAACTTCTTCACATCGAGCGGCTTCGTCAGGTAATCGCGCGCCCCGGCCCCCAGGAACCGCTCGATCTTCGCGGGCGTCGCCTCGGCGCTGACCACCACTACAGGGATGTCACGCGTCTCCGGGTTCGCCAGCAGCCGGCGGAGCACTTCGTCGCCGTCGATGTCGGGCAGATGCACGTCGAGAAGGATGAGGTCGGGGCGGTGCTCGCGCGCGAGATCGAGAGCCAGGCCCCCCTGCATCGCCGCGACCAGCCGGATGGACGGGCGTCGCTCGAAGATCCGTTCGACGAGGCGGAGGTTAGGGAGGTTGTCCTCGACGTAGAGAACGATCCGCTCGCCGGCAGGCGCGACAGGTACCACCGTTGCGAGCTCCGCCGCGGTCTCGGCGCGTACCTCCGAGGTCTCCGCGGACCCCAGCTCCACCCAGAAACGCGAGCCTCGCCCCATCTCGCTGTCTGCACCGATCTCACCGCCCATGAGCTCGACGAGGCGCTTGGAGATCGAGAGCCCGATCCCGGTTCCCTCGACCGAGCTCCGCTCCGCGCCCAGTCGTTCGAAGGGCAGGAAGAGCCGGTCCATCATCTCGGGCGCGATCCCCAGACCGGTATCGGCGACCGCGATCCTCAGCCGGCGGCCCGGGGCGGGCTCACAGGAGACCACCACCTCGCCACCCTCGCGGTTGTATTTGACCGCGTTGGCCAGGAGGTTGAGGAGCACTTGTTTCAGACGCTGTCGATCGGCGAGCGCGTAATAGTTGAACCTCTGATCCGACCGGAGCCGGATGGTCTTGGATTCCGCTAGGGGCGCCACGAGCTCAAGCGCCTCGCGCACGATCTCGTCGAGATGCACCGGCTCTATCGAGAGCGCGAGTTGTCCCTGCTCGATCCGCGCGACGTCGAGGAGCTCTTCGATGAGCTGATAGAGGTGTTTGCCGGCGCGCACGATCTGCCGGACGCTGTCGGTGTCCTCCGGACCGAGATCACCGATCTCGAGGATCTGGGCGAAGCCGAGGATCGCGTTCAGCGGCGTACGGAGCTCGTGGCTCATACGGGCTAGGAAGTCGCTCTTGGCGCGGCTGGCCTGCTCGGCCTCCGTCTTAGCGGCTTGCAATGCCTGCTGCACGCGCTTGCGCTCTGTTACGTCGCGCAGGACGGCATTGAAGACGACGGTGTCGCCCAGCGACATACGAGTGATCGTCAGTTCGACGGGGAACTCGGACCCGTCACGGCGAAGCGCCTCGATCTCGATCAAGCGTCCCAGCAGGGGGCCCTCGCCGGTGGCTCGATAGTTCTCGAGGCCCCGGTTGTGGGCGTCTCGGTAGCGCTCCGGGACGATGGTGTCGGCCAGTACCCGGCCCAAAGCTTCCTCGCGGGACCAGCCGAAAGCCCGCTCGGCTTGGGCGTTCCACTCGATGACCCGTCCGTCGATGTCGATAGAGATGAAGGCCTCGTAAGCGCCGTCGATGATGAGACGAGTGCGTCGCTCGCTCTCACGCAGGGCGTCCTCCAACGCTCGGCGCTCGGTCACGTCGAGCATGTAACCGAGGAGGGTTGCGGGAACACCCCCCTCGTCGTACTCGAGATGCAAGAGCGCGTGCAGCCACCGGTAGTTGCCCTCTTTGTGGCGGAACCGGTACTCACGCTCAAGCTCGGTCGCCTTGCGCGCGTACGCCTCGCGAGCTTCGGCGGCGACCCGATCGCGATCGTCGGGATGCACGTGGGCGACCCAGAATCCGGAGACGCCCACGACCTCCTTAGGCGAGTAGCCGAGGATGCGCTCGATGTTGGGGCTCACGTAGGTCACGACGTCTTCGGCGGTTCGCCGGAAGATCACCATCGGGCCCGTGGCGATCAGATGTTCGAGGAGGGGTCGTTCATCCACCTGCTTACCTCGGCCGAGCGCGCCGGCAGGTCAACATTGGTTGAGCGCTCCCGGCGTCTGAGGCCTCATGGCTGGTTCGCCCCGCTTGGCAAAAGGGGACGCGTACGACAGACCTCTGAGACGCGACCAAAGACCAACCCATGGTGACCGCCTATGCGCTTTCATCCGTGCGCACTCTTTCCCCGCGAGGAACAGACCAAAGGAGCGCAGTCTGCGGACCTCGCCGAGCTCCTTCACACTAAGCATTCAGCGATAGATCGGGAAAATCAAGATAGTTGGACGATGGCTCAAACAGAGGCTGCTACCAAGGGAACATTCGACAACTTGAGCAGCAGAGGCTTGGATCAGGAGTTGAACGAGCGTGTTCTTCCTGTGGGCACGGGCATCGCGCCGGGGCGAACCTAGGGAGTAAGGCGGTAGAACCGCCAGCAATCATGTTCAACCGCTGCGGTTATTGCGTCGACGCCGAGCGCCTAGAGGGGCCGGCTGATCAGCAATCCCCGTCCCGCGAACCCGACGGTGCGATCGAGAACCAACAGCCACCGCGCGGACAGCGAAGGGTTCTCTCGTAGGGCCCACATCGTCTCGGCCTGAACCCAAGCGGCCTCGCGGGCTCGCGAGATGCTCCACGTCTCGGCGACTTCATCAGCGCGACCCAGCAAACGGTCGACGAGATGGAAGATCCCGCGCTTGAGCGACGGCTCCACGTTCTCCTGAGCCTGGACGAGCAACGCGTTGACGTACGTGAAATCACGGTAAGGGGGCGAGTCGTGTCGGGGCCGTCGGTCGAGCCGGATGCACGTGTCGACGATCGCAGCGACCAGATCGCGGTTGATATGCGCGTTCATGCCGGCGAGCGCGAACTGGATCGGAGCGATGCGCCGACTGCTCCTTTCGTCGAACAACGGAACCCAGGCTCGGGGGCACGAAGCCGGGTCGGTCTCGTAGTCCGACAACGCCTTGAAGTAGAGATTCGCGAAGGTGACATCTAACAGCTCGAGGAACCGGGGGTCCTCGAAGTCATGCCCCCGGCTCGCGTCCCTTACGAGGAGAGTGACCTCGAGATACATCCGGTTGAAGTGAGCAACCCCATCTTTCTCTGGAAGGCGATCGGCGATCGATCTCATGCGGGCGATGACTTCGTCCACAGATGTGGCGGGAGTCAGAGGCCCAGCGCGCGGAGATCCCACCGCGGCGGATATCCGCAGGACACGTTTGACCCACCCGACCGGATCCAAGCGCTCACCTCGTCCGCGGATCGCCGGTGACCCGCGGATCGTGTTGGGGGAGGTCTTCGCGAATCATCCGCGCTCGTTCACGCTGAAGCGCAGGCAGGCGCGCTTCCCCAGGATGGGCTTGGCCGTATCGGGAACGTCGAGGGTCAGAGCGTTCTGCTGCATGGCGAGTGGCTGATCGGTGATCGGATCGAGATCGGCATTCGCCCCCGGGGTCTTCGAGTTCCACGCCGCCCACGCTCGGAAGGCGTCATCGGGGTCATCGTCGACCTGACCGACGTCCACGATCAGCGTGTCGTCCCAATCGGCGGTTTGCTCCAGGTGGTCCTGCCAGAAGAAGAATCCTCGCTTCTCCTCGAGCCTGAAGGCGCGTAGTTGCAGGGAATAACGGCAGCGTCTGGGCAGCTCGTCGCGGATATCACGGTCGAATCGTTTCCGGTCGAGGAGGAACACCGTCGTGAGTGGGACCGGCGCGTCCGGCGTGTCGCGCGGTTGTTCCAGCTCCTGGTTGAGCTGGACAGGGCAGTAGTGCGACGCCAATTGCTCGTGCATCACGATGGGTAGTCCGCGTACCGACAACCTCACGTCTGCTTGCCACACCTGCTTGACGTCGGGCTTGGACCGGGGGAGGTCTAGATTGCACAGCTCGACTCGGACCTCGAGTCTTCCGAAGAGGAAGCGGCGCAGGTTCTGGTAGGCCTCCTCCGAGTTCACTACTCCGTAACGACCCGAGTGAGAGCGATGCACGAATGCCCGGTGGGCATTCCTAACGTAGGCATTGTTGATCATCACGAGACCGTCGCTCTTCGGCCCAACGATCTTGCTTGCGACGCCGTAGTCCTTGGAGTCGGTCCCGATCAAGCAGAAGATCCTCTTCACGTCGAAGGCCTTCTTGGGGATCTCGTGCGGGCGCCATCCGTCCGGTGGCTTGTCGCCCCACTTGGCCTGCGGTGTGAGGTAGCCGTACATCTTGGAAGGGGAGAAGATATCGGCCCCGTTGGGTCCGAAGGTCTCCATCGCCCAGTCGATGAGGCCGCTGCCGGCCTGGAAGCTGATGCCACCGTGCGGTGTCGCAAAGGTGAACAGGCGATCGACGATCTCTTTGCCCGGCACGCGGTCGTTACCGTTCTTGTCCTTCTCGAGCGAGATCTTCTGCAACATGCAGCGACATACGAGGCCGCCCATGGAGTGAGCCAGGAGGTAGACCTTGGGGGCGCCGGTCTTCTTGCGAACGAGCTGCACGAAGTGATACAGCCCCGTGGCCGCCCGCTCGATGTTGAAATCGACCGGTTCCTTGCCGAAGGTGGTCGCGGATGCGTCGTAGAAACGATAAACCCAGATCGAATTCGGGGCGACACTTTCATCCTCGCGGGCTTTGAGGTAGGCACCCTGGTCCCCGTGTACGAAAAGCTCGTAGTCCTCGTCGGTAAGCAAGCGCAGCATGGGACTCTCGAACTGGTAGAAGCGGGGATCGCCGTCACCGTTGACGCGCACGTGCGTGGAGCCATCGTTGAACCCATAGAAGGGATCGTCCACCTGCTTGTCGATGCCGCGCGTTCCTCCGGCGTAACCCCGCACGTAAACGATCGGCAGCTTCTCCGGCACGGCCGCACCCCCCACTCTCTAGGCCCACTCTGGGTCTCTCAAGAACCCTCAACAGTGACCTAACAGACGGCAGCATGCATGTCCATGCCACCGCATGGCAGGTCCACGCCAATCCCCACAGCCTTCACGTGGGACGGGTCCATCGTCGTCTTTGGCGACGAGTTCGCCGGGGGAGGCGGTCCCGGATGCACGGATCCGAACGACCTCATAGGTCGAGTGTGGTTCTACGACAGGGGCGATCCGGTCAGCCCTCTCGGGTCCTACAAGATCCCTCGCCCCCAGGGGTCCCAGATCTGCACGATGCACAACTTCAACGTGATCCCGGGGGTGCGTGGCAACGTCTTGGTCGCGGCCTCGAATATGGGGGGCACGACGGTGGTTGATTTCACGGACCCCGCGGCGGCAACCGAGATCGGCTACTACGACTCGCACCAACCGGCCACCGCGAGCCCGTGGTCGTCGTACTGGTACAACGACTTCATCTACGCCAACGACCGGGCGCGCGGGGTGGATGTCTTCCTGCTCAGCGACAGGGCGCGGGCGGGCGCCAAGCGTTTCCCGTACCTGAACCCGCAGACACAGGAGAACCTCATTCGCGGGCGCTAGCGTTGTGGGCGGTGCTCGTATTCATCCATGAGTAGCTGAACGAGTGATCCGGTCAAGAAAGGGGGCTTCCCGGTGGAGGGAGCCCCCTTCTCTATCTCGGTTGGACGGGCTCAGGCGACGGGTACTTCTTGGCCCAGCTTCTCGTTCATCTGCTCGAGCTCGCGGGCGGCATCCTCTTCCTCGTTGAGGGTGGTCTGGAAGATCTCGGCGGCCTCGCTGAGGCCCAGTTGATCGGCGAGCCGGATCAGCGATCCGTACGCGGCCATCTCGTACAGCTCGACCTTGATGCCGGCACCGGTGGCGAAGAGGTCGAGCACCTGGTCCTCGGGCTTCTCGTCCTTGACGAAGCTCTTGAACTCCTCGAGCAGGCCCTCGATCCCATCGCATTTTTCGCCCTGGGGCTGCTCGCCGATGAGATCGAAGACCTGGTCCAGCCTCTGGACCTGCTTCTCCGTCACGCCACGATGCTCTTCGATCGCGCTCGATAGCTGATCGTTCGAGACCTGGCTCGCCATCTGCTTGAGCTCTTTCGCCAGCTTGTTCTCGGCGTAGTAGATGTCCTTGAGCTCGTGAAGGAACAGATCCCTGGCAGTCTCCATCGACCCCTCCTCGGATAGGCGGCGTTCGGCTGGAAGCCTGCCCACTGGGGCCCATTCCATGCCGAGGTTGCGCGGAAAGAATCGCGTTGTCGGAATCGGTCCCCCTCCCGCGGCCACCGGGCGCCCTCTGCTCAGACAGGTCCTCGCGGCGCACTCCGCGGCCGCGCGCCTGCGGCGGGCGACGCTCCGTAACCGCTTGCTGCGGAACTCGCCGGGCGCGCCGGCGGCCGCTCCGCTCATACCGGGTCGATTAACCTCGTGTGCCCCATGGCAGCCGAGGACGCGAAGAGACTCCCCACGATCGACGACCTCGACGTCGGAGACGGCCGGGTGCTCGTGCGCTGCGATCTCAACGTCCCGCTCGAAGAAGGCCACATAACGGACGACATGCGCGTCCGGGCCTCCGTGCCGACCCTGAAGGCGCTGCTGGATCGCGGAGCCAGGCTCGCGGTGTGCTCCCACCTGGGTCGTCCGAAGGGAAAGGTCGTCGACGAGCTCCGGCTCGCCCCGGTTGGGGAGCGCCTGGCGGAGCTGCTCGACCGGGAGGTGACCGCGGTCACCGACGTGACGGGGCCGGAGGCGAGAGGGGCGTGCGAGTCGGCGGCCGGCGTCGTCCTGTTGGAGAACCTGCGATTCGACCGCCGCGAGGAGGAGGACGATCCGGAGTTCGCGGCCGAGCTCGCAGCCCTCGCCGACGCCTACGTCAACGACGCGTTCGGCTCGTCGCATCGGGCCCACGCATCGGTCGTGGGAGTGCCCCGGCACCTGCCGAGCGCCGCCGGCTATCTCCTTGCCGAGGAGGTCGACAAGCTCGAGAGGGTCCTGCACGACCCGGCTCACCCGTTCGTCGCGGTCCTCGGCGGCGCGAAGGTCTCCGACAAGCTGGGAGTGATCGATCACCTGATCGAGCGGGTGGACACCATCTGCGTGGGCGGAGCGATGGCCTTCACGCTCCTGGTCGCACGGGGCACGGACGTGGGGCGCTCGCTCGTGGAGCACGATCGGGTCGAAGAGGTCCGCGCGGTATTGGACCGTGCAGAATCGGCGGGCATCGAGGTCATGCTGCCCGTCGACGTCGTGGCGGCCGAAGCGGGGGAGGAAGGCGCCGCTCATGAGGAGGTCGTCCTCGAAGACATCGGGGACCGCCTGGGCGTGGACATCGGGCCGGGGACGGGGAAGCGTTTCGCAGACGTGGTGCGCGGCGCCCGGACGGTCGTCTGGAACGGACCGATGGGGATCTTCGAGATCGATGCTTTCTCGAAGGGCACGCTGGCGGTCGCCGAGGCGATAGCCGAAGCAACCAGGAACGGCGCCTACACCGTGGTGGGGGGCGGCGACTCTGCGGCTGCCATGAAGAAGCTCGGTAAGGACGACGAGGTGTCCCACGTCTCGACGGGCGGTGGGGCGTCCCTGGAACTGTTGGAAGGCAAGGAGCTGCCCGGGATCGCGGCGCTCCGACGAGGAAGGAACTGATGGCTCGCAAACCTTTGATCGCCGGTAACTGGAAGATGTTCAAGACGCACCTCGAGGCCATAAAGCTGGTTCAGCAGCTCGGATACGAGCTCGCCGGGCACGATCTCTCGGCCGCGGAAGTCGCCGTTTGCCCACCCTTCACCTCTCTCCGTACCGTGCAGACGCTGATGGAGGACGACAGGATGGAGTTCGCGCTCGGCGCCCAGAACATGCATTCGGAAGATGAGGGCGCGTTCACGGGAGAGGTTTCGCCCGTGATGCTGCAGGCGCTGCGGGTGAGATACGTGATCCTGGGGCACAGCGAACGCAGGGAGCTGCTGGGGGAGACCGACGAGGGCGTCAACCAGAAGGCCAAGGCGGCTTTCAAACACGAGCTCACGCCGATCATGTGTTGCGGAGAGACGGAGGCCGAACGCGAGGGCGGTCTGACCCAGAGCAAGGTCGAGGGCCAGGTCCGCAAGGGGCTCGCCGGGGTGAAGGACGAGCTCGTCGCCCGCAGCGTGATCGCCTACGAGCCGATCTGGGCGATAGGAACCGGGAAGACGGCCACGCCCGATGACGCCCAGGAGACCGTCTCCTTCATCCGAAGCGTGATCGCGAAGCAGTTCGGCGACGAGGAGGTGGGGACCGCGATCCGCATCCTGTACGGCGGAAGCGTCAAAGCCGGCAACGCGAAAGCCCTGTTCGACCAACCGGACATCGATGGGGGCCTGGTGGGTGGCGCGTCCCTCGATGCCGGTGAGTTCGCGGCGATCGTGAAGTCGGCGCTGTGAAGAACATCCTCTACGTCATCCTGGACGGGCTGGGCGACGATCCGCTCGACGCGCTCGGCGGGAAGACCCCCCTGGAGGCGGCCCGGACGCCTCATCTGGACGGGCTGGCGCGGGCGGGAAGGAACGGCTACGTGACGACCGTCGGCGAAGGCATCGCCCCCGAGTCGGACATAGCCGTCTTCGCCGTTCTCGGCTACGACCCGCACGAACACCACACGGGACGGGGCCCGATCGAGGCGGTGGGCGCGGACCTCGACGTCGATGACGGTGATCTCGCCTACCGGGTCAACTTCGCCACCGTCGAGCGGGACGGCGAGGGCTGGGCGATCCTGGACCGCCGCGTCGGCCGGGACCTGACCTCCGAGGAAGCCCATGCTCTCGCCGACGAAGTCCAGCGGCAGGTCGTCCTCGACAAGGCCTCGTTCGAGTTCCGTGCCACGGTCGGCCACCGAGGCGTGCTCGTCCTCCGTTCGGAGGAGGGGCCCCTGTCCGCGGAGGTCGAGAACTCCGACCCGGCTTACGGCCGCCAGGGCGCCCTCGGCGTGGCCAAGGAAACGTTCGACAACCACGTCGTGACGGTGACGCCGGTGACCGGCAACGAGGACGACGACGCGGCACGGCGAGCCTCGGAGCTGACGAACGAGTGGCTGAGGGCGTCCTTCGAGGTGCTGGAGAAGTCCGAAGTGAACGAGAAGCGACGGGGTGCCGGCAAGCTCCCGGGGAACTTCATCCTGACCCGGGACGGGGGAGACCATCTGCCGCGACTGGTGCCCTTCAAGGAGAAGTTCGGTCCCGAGATGGGTTGTTTCGTGGAGATGCCGGTCGAGCTCGGCATCGCCCGGCTGACCGGTATGGGCATCGTGGAGGCGCCCACCGATCTGCCTGCCTCGGATCAATACGAGGCGTGGGCCAAGCTCGCGCTCGAGGCGATCGAGGGCTACGACGGTCTCTACATCCACATCAAGGGGCCCGACGTCCCGGCGCACGATGGGGACCACGAGGCCAAGATCCACAGCATCGAGGAGATCGACGCCCATTTCTTCGCCCCGCTCCTGGACCGGCTGGATCTCCGCCGGAACATCGTCGCCGTCACGGCCGACCACTCGACCAGCTGCGCCCGGAAGGCGCACACCGACGGCCCGGTGCCGTTGCTGGTTTCGGGCGGAGGCGTGAGCCCGGATGGCGTGCAGACCTACGGCGAGACCGCGGCACGGGACGGGGCGATGGGCCACCTGCGCGGCCCCGAGATCATGCCGAACCTCGTCTCCCTAGCGCGAAGCTGAGCGCAGCGCCGGCTCCGTTGGGCGCCGCGGCTGTCAATGCCGCGGCCGGCGGCGTACTATCGGGACGTAACACAAGCTGGGTCGAGGGGTGGATCCGATGGCGGCACGCAGGAAGCATTCACTCTCCGAGGTCCTCGGGCCCCTGGAGAGCGACATCATGGACGTCGTTTGGGAGATGGGCGAGGTGACCGTGCGTGACGTGCACCGTGCCCTTCAAGCCGGCCGGCCGGTGGCCTACACGACGGTGATGACCACCCTCGGACGGCTCGCGGAGAAAGGTTTCCTCCGCCGGATCGAGGATCAACCCGCCCATCACTACGTCGCCTTGATATCGCGCGCCCAGTACGCCAGCTCGACCGTCAAGTCCGTGGTCGATTGGTTGGTGGGGCGCTTCCCTGAGCCCGCGGTAGCGTATTTCTTGGATCGGGTCGAGCGAGAAGACGAAGAAGTCATCGATCGCCTACGAGACGCGATCGAAGAGCGCAAGGCCACGGGGAGAGGTGACTAGCGCTACACCGACCATCCTCGCTCTGGAGACGGCTTCCGCCTGGGTCGTCATCCTCACCGTTTCGTGCGTAACGCTCGTGACGGCTCTGGTGCTGCGCCGTCTCATCGGCCGGCCGGGGAGCTTCGCGTCGGGCATCCTGCTCACTCTCCCCCTGGTCCTTCCACTGATCGCCGCCACCGTCTACGCCCGGCAGCTCCTTCCCGAGGTTGAGGTGCTGGCTCCCGCCGGACGGGCGTTCCTGCATCACTCCCAAGGATTCACCCAGGTAATCCTGTTCTCCGAGCGAGGGGATCTCGTTGTCCCGCTGGCCGTACAAGGTTCGGCGGGCCCGTGGCTCCTCCTCATCGGGCTGTCCGTCAGCTCTTTCATGCTCGCAAGGCGCCTCCTGGGCGCCTTACTTCTGCAGGGGCTGATCCGTCGTTGTCGGGTGCCGGCGGACGACTGGATCGAGCTGCTGGCCCCTCGCGTCCGGGCGATGTCCGAGACTGCCGGTCTGAAACGTCCGCCCGAGGTCATGTTCCTGCCCCCGAAGCTCGCCGGGGTCTTCGCGGTCGGGACGCGGAGGGCACGCATACTGATCTCCGAGGAGCTCCTCGAGGACCTGGATCCGGAGGAGCTCGACTGCATCCTGGCGCACGAGGTCGCCCACGTGGAAGCTCGGGACATCCAACTCGTGTTCATCGCAGGGGTGCTGCGTGATGTCGTCGCATGGAACCCCCTCGCGCACGCCGCATACCGGCGACTGGTCCTTGATCGCGAACTCGAGGCCGACCGGCGGGCGGTGGCGTTCACGGGTGACGCCCTCTCGCTCGCCTCCGGGCTGCTCAAGGTCTGCGCCACGATGGGGTCGGGCCGAGGTGCAGCACAGCGGGCCGCCGTCGCATTCTTCAAGCCGGGAAGCCGCATCAAGCGCAGGATCAAGAGCATCCTCGCGCTCGCCGATGGCCGCATGGTGGCGACGCACGCGCAACGGTTGCCCTACCTGTTCGCCGCAGCCGCGGTCGCCCTGCTTGGTATGCAAGCCGGGGCACGGTTGGCGAGTCAGGAGAGCTCGGCGCTCAGCCTTGTCTGGGGTACGCCCACCTTCTCGACGGCCGACCTGTGGTCCCCGGCCGTGAAGGGGAAGGGGGAGCGCCGTCGGGCGCAGCGTGACAAGCCCGTCCCGAAGGGGGAGGACCTCGCCCGGCCGCTGCGGACCAAGGTCCTCAGAGACTACGTCGCCTTCAAGGAACGTCATCTCCCGCAGTGGCTCCGCAACATGAGGCGGCTGGTGGGCCGAGAGCTGGGCGTGACTCCGTCGACGCTGCGGATGCAGAGTCGCAACGACTGGCGCGCCGAGCCGTTGTTCTCGCAGCCTCCCTTCGGGATCTATCGGATGAAGCTCCAGACGACCGGCAAGGCATCAGGCATCTAGGCGTGCCCTGCAGGGCACGGCGTTAGATACCCTTCGTCGCAGGCGACCAAAGAGAAGAGGTGTCCACAGTGACCGTTGTTCTGATAGTCATCCATCTGCTGGCTTCGCTGGGCTTGATCCTGTTCATCCTGCTTCACGCCGGCCGTGGCGGAGGGGTCTCCGAGATGTTCGGCGGCGGCATGCAGAGCCAGGCGATGGGATCAACGGTGATGGAGAAGAACCTCGACCGGATCACCATCATCACCGCTCTCATCTTCGCGGGCACCACGATCCTTCTGGCCTTCAGGCTCCAGTAGGAGCCCGGTTGTTACCCCCTCGTCGCCTGGCGGCGGCTGCGGCGGCTGCTCTGATGCTGGCGGCGGCATGCACCGGCGACGATGGGCCGAACGAGCGAGACGCTCCTGCTGCTCCGACCCCGGCGCCGACGCCGACCGGTACGTTCGCTCCCGATGTCTTCTCGGAGGACGACCAGGTTCTCGCGGTCGCCATCAACGAGCCGTCGACGCTCGACCCCCTGCGCCTACAGGACCCCGGATCCTTCATGGTCGCCCGGCAACTGTACGAGGGCTTGACGCGCTGGGATCCCGTCGAGGAGCGAGCCGTCCCCGCGATCGCCGAAGGCTGGAACACGTCGGATGGGGGCCGCACGTGGCGGTTCCGACTGCGTGAGGGAACGACCTTCCACAGCGGAGACATCGTCACAGCCGAAGACTTCGTTTTCGCCTTCGACCGCATCGCCCAGAAAGCGAACGCGTCCGAGCTCGCCTACACCTTGGAGAGGGTCGAAGGTTTCGATGCGGTCAACCGAACCGGGAAGTCCCGTCATCTCTCCGGGCTCCGAGCGATCGACGATCTCACGCTGCGCATCCGCCTGACGGAGCCTTACAACGACCTCCCGGCCCTGCTTACGCACCCGGCCCTCGTCCCGTTGAGCAAGGAAGCGCTCGACGCCACCGATTCCTTCGTGAACACGCCGGTGGGGAACGGCCCCTTCAAGATGGCCGAGGCCTGGGCCCCGGGACAGCCCGTCGTCTTGCAATCGTTCGTCGGTTACCTGGACAGCCCCGAGATCGACGGCATCAGGTTCCTGCCGTACGCGGACGCGGCGTCGTCATGGATCCAATTCGTGCGAGGGGAACTGCATGCGGCCGAGGTTCCGGTGGGGCAGGTCCAGGCTGCAGCGGAGGCGTTCGGCGACGAGGCTTTCAAACCTCTGCTGGCCGGTTACTACTACGGATTCAACCTGAGATCCAAGCAGCTCAAGAACCGGCGCCTGCGGGTGGCGATCAACCGGGCCATCGATCGCCAAGAGATAGCAACCGACGTCTTCAAGGACACCCTGACGCCGGCCCGCGGGATAGTGCCCGACGGGATGCCCGGATTCAGCGAAGACACGTGCGCCCAGTTGTGTTCGCATGCACCGGGCGCGGCGAAGCGACTCGTGCGATCCATCCCGCGCAAGGAGCGCGCCATCGTCGTCGAGTACACCTCTGGAGAGCCACACGATCAGGTCGCGAAGGCGGTGCGCGACGACCTGCGGGCCGTCGGTCTGAAGGTCACCCTCAAGGACTACAACTTCTCCAGGTACCTACGCCGCCTGCAGAAGGGCGATCAATCCGTCTACCGGCTGGGGTGGATAGCGGAGTACCCGGTGGCCGACGTCTTCCTCTGGTCCCTGTTCTCGTCCCGTTCGCCGGATAACCACAGTGGGTTCAGGAACAGGCGGGTGGACGCTCTCCTGAACAGGGCTCACGCAGAGGAGTCCGACGATCTACGGCTCCAGCGGTACGTGCAGGCGGAGAGGTTGATCCTGGCCCAGGCCCCGATCGTTCCGATCGGGTCCTTCACGTCCTACTGGGCGCTGCAGCCGGAGGTAGGGGGCGTCGCCTTCGACACGATGGGAGGCTTCGACGCCGCGGGTGTCACGCTGGAGGAGTAACCGGCACCGGCCGGGACCGCTGCTGGTGCTCCTCGCCGTGCTGCTGACGGCCTGCCCGGACGGGACGGGGTCGCCGCCCCGGGGGCGGGAGCCGGAGACGACGACGAGTCCCGCCGTCGACGCTCCGTCGCCCGGCGATCCGATCCGGTTCGGCTTCCTGGGGGAACCCGCGACGCTGGATCCGTACGACGAAACCGCTTCCGACCTGACCCGCTACATCGCCCGGGCGATCTACCCATCGCTCTTCACCCTGGTCCCCGACGGGACGCCCGAGCCTCTGCTTGCCGCCGACATGGAGGTCGACGGGTCGCGAGCCACCGTGCAGTTGCTGCGCTCGGCCTCGTGGAGCGACGGCTCACCCCTGACGGCAAGGGACGTGGTCGCGAGCTGGCGGCGAGCGCGCGGCACGGTGACGCCCTCCGGTTTCCGGGACATCAGCTCGGCGCGCGCCGTCGATCCCGCGACGGTGGCGTTCCGGGGAGAGGTGAACGACTGGGAGGCGACGCTGGCCCGCGCCGCCTACATCCTCCCGAGCGAACGCGACGCGAGAACGACGGCGGGACCGTTCCGCATCGCCCGCCGAACGCCCGGCCTGGAAGTGGTGCTCGAGCCGGACCCGCTGTGGTTCGGCCGGCCCAAGGCGAAGGAGACCATCCGCGTGCGGTTCATCCGTACCACCGGGACGATGCTCGCTCTCCTGGAACGCGGGGAGCTCGACGCCGCCGCGTTCCCCTCGATGGTCAACGCGGCCGAGCGGGTCCAGGCGGCCGGTCTGCAGGCCGACTCCGCCCTCGGGTGGGAGACGATCCGCCTGAGCTTCGGGACCGGTCTGAGCCGGCTCCAGCGCGCCGGAGTCGCTGAGGCACTCGACCTGGGTGTGATGAAGGAGACCCTCATCCGTAGCGACGGCCGGCGGGCGACGACGCTCCATCCGGCTCCCGACCGGGCCTCGGGGCCCTACCGCTCCGTGAGCGGTGGGACGCCGCCGGAGGTCGAGATCAGCGTTACCGCTCCGGCGGGCGACGAGCTCCTCACCCAGCTGCTCCGAGCCGTCTACGCGCAGCTCGACGCAACGGACGTGGCCGTGGAGGCGGCTCCGATCGATCCCTTCATCTTCTATGGGGAATGGCTCCGAGCCGACCCGAGTGACGTCTCGATCCGGCGCGCCTCGGGGGCCCCCGGCCTGGGGATCCCCCCAGACGATCCGGCGGGCCTCGATCACTTCCCCCTCTTCCAGGTCCGCACCTACGTCGTGTGGCGCCCGGAGGTGGAGGGCCCTCGATCCAACCCCACGCTCGACGGACCCCTGTGGAACGCCCGGGATTGGACTTCGACCGGGGGGTCGTGAGCGGCCGGTGGCTATAATCGTGCAGGCCCTGTGAGCGACCTGCTGCCGGGGCCTTTTCTCACGGGCGGTCGTGCTGGAATTGGTAGACAGGCATGGTTGAGGGCCATGTGTCCGTAAGGACGTGAGGGTTCAAGTCCCTCCGACCGCACCACTCTGAAACTGATAGGTACCGGAGCCATTTCGAGACACGGGTACCGAGACTTCACAAACAACGGTAGGTCTCATCCGGGCGGCGGGTTGAGATCTTCGGTGCGCTCGGGGAACAGGTGCCCGTAGATGAAATCCCCAACTTCCCTCGTCTCCTGTACGGCGCAGCCGTGGAGCGGCCCGCGCCACCAGACCGGGGGGTCGGTGCGATATCGGGTCATCGTTATGTTGGGTCTCCCCGGCAGATCTATGGGCCCGAGCAGCACCTCAACCACTCTGCCGATTCTCGACGGCCCGTCTCGAACCGGTTCGACCGATACGATCCTCAGAGGATCTCGAAACGGGTTCCTTGCCGTCGGCAACACATCTATGAATTCCTGCCCCGGCGCGAATCCGGCAGGACCGCGAAGATCTACCTCCACGTCCGCACCGGTCTCCAGTGCGTCCCCCTCGGCGACGCTTCCCGATGACCCAGAGCACCCCACCAGGGTCACCGCCAGAAGGGCGCCACAGAGCCCGGTGCTTAGCAGTCCCAACTCCTTGCGTAGACGACCTTCGATTCAGTTACGAAGGCTCCCACGCCGTACAGACGTCTACAACTAGCCTCCCAATCGTTGTGTCGCCTCCGTCATATCGGCGGACCCTCCACCTTGGCGGTCGTGGTCGATGACCTGGGGCACCACACGGACGAACGCGCTCACCGCCGCAACCTTCGGGCGCCGCATCGGGAGGGTGGACGCTGCCGAGCCGGTCCTCTTCGCGCCATACTGCCGGCATGGACCCGGCTCGGCTCTCCGGAGAACGTGCGCCCGAGATCAGCGACACTCACGTGCAGTTCGAGCTCGCCGATCCCGAACGAGCGTTCGAGCAGGTCTCGCTGTGCCAAGAGCTGATGCGACCGCGCTGCGGGATCCCGTTCGAGCGGGTGCCCGGAGAGGACGCGTGGCAGTTGAGGTTCCCCCGGCTCGAGGTCGATCGGATGGAGTACAGGTTCCAGGTCGCTCGCCGGGGACGCGATCAGGAGCAGATCCTCGACCCCGGCAATCCGGATCGCGCTCCGGGGCCCTTCGGTGAGAAGTCGGTCGTGGAGTTCCCCGAATACAGCGCCCCGTCGTGGCTTTCCGACGAACCGGCCCCCGACGGCGCGGTGACCGAGCTCGAGATCCCCAGCCGGACGCTGCGTGCCACCGTCGCCGGCGTCCTATGGGCTGCCCCGGGGGTCGGGGAGCGCGACGCGGTCCCATTGCTCGTCGCTCACGACGGGCTCGACTACCGCGACTACTCGGCGCTGCTGATGTTCCTGGAGCGGATGGTTGCAGCCGGTCGGTTGCCGAAGATGAGGGCTGCGCTCCTCCGGCCCGTGCACCGGCACCAGAACTACTCGACGTCGGCCGCGTACGCGCGGGCGGTGGCGCACGAGATCCTTCCCGCCCTCGAAGGGCTCGCACCTACTCCCCCGGGCCGCGCCGCACGCGTCGGCATCGGCGCCAGCCTCGGGGCCCTGGCGATGCTTCACGTCCACCGAACCAACGCTGCCTCCTTCGGCGCGCTGTTCCTGCAGAGCGGCTCCTTCTTCCGGCAGCGGTTCGACAAGATCGAATCCGGCTTCGTTCGGTTCGCTCGCATCGCGCGCTTCATGGGGACCGTGCTGGGGCCGGCCGACTGGCCGCATCCCATCCCGATCACCATGACCTGCGGTCGCGTCGAAGAGAACCTGGCGAACAACCGAGCTACGCACGCGGCTCTGAACGTGCAGGGCTACGACGTGGACCTGATCGAGAATCCAGACGCCCACAACTGGGTTGCGTGGCGGGACACGTTCGAACCGCATCTCGTCGATCTCCTGGCACGGGTATGGGCATGAGGCGGGACCACGCCGATCTGTACTCGCCGGCGATCGATGCCCCTGGGACGGTGGTCGTGTACGGGCACTGGGGCAGGCCCGTGTTGGCATTCCCCTCGGAGCAGGGCCGCGCTTGGGACTTCGAGGATCGCGGGATGATCGATGCGGTCCGGGGGCCGATCGAGGATGGGCGCGTCAAGATCTACTGCGTCGACAGCTTCGACGCGGCAAGCTGGAACTCGGAGGGCTCCCTGGAGGATCGGGCTCGCAGGCACGGTCTGTACGAGGACTGGATCCTCAACCAGGTCGTCGCCTGGATCCATGAGGACTCCGGTGGTCGCGCCGATATCGCGACGGTCGGCACGAGCCTTGGCGCCTATCACGCGGCGAACTTCGCGCTGAAGCGGGCAGACCTGTTCCCACTGGCCATCTGCATGAGCGGCGTCTACGACGTCTCTCGCATCGCGGGCGGCGAACGAGACGATGCCGCCTATTTCAACAATCCGATGGATTACGTCGCGCACCTCGGAGGAGAGCATCTCGAGTGGCTACGCGACCGGGTCAACCTCCTGCTGATCTGTGGCCAGGGTCAGTGGGAGGACACCACCGGGGCACTCGAGAGCACCAAACGGTTCTCGTCTCTCCTCCGCGACAAGGACATCCACCACGAGATGGACCTGTGGGGCCACGACGTTCCACACGATTGGCCGTCCTGGCGCCGACAGCTCGCCCATCATCTGCCCCGCTTCTGTTAGGAAGGTTCGAGATGGAACACGTGATCGGGATGTTGCTCGGCACGGAGGAAGACTGGCCGTCGGCGTTCGAGGGCCTGATGCGACGCCTCGATCCGAAGATAGCGGTGGGGACCGACAAGCATTCGTTCTCGGTGGAGCGGATGACGATCGAGCCGTTCAACCTCCGGGCGAAACCCCGCTACTCGTTGGTCATCGACCGGCTGGCGCACTGGTACTACAACCCACGGGAGTGGGTGAAGAAGGCCGCCATCATGGACGGCGTATACCTCTTGAACAACCCGTTCACGTTCCAATCGATGGAGAAGCACACGGCGTACTGCGCCATGATGCGCTTGGGGCTGAAGGTCCCCGAGACGTGGATGGTGCCCCAGAAGCAGCCTCCCGAGAACGAGCGATTCCCCTACACGGCGCGCAAGTACAACCGTCCCTTCCGGCTCGAGGACATCGCTCACGAGGTCGGCTATCCCCTGTATATGAAACCTTTCGACGGGGGAGCGTGGGTCGGGGTCACGAGGATCACCGACGACACCGATCTGCACGCGCGCTACGACGAGTCGGGGGATCGGTTGATGCACCTGCAGGCGTCGCTCGAGAACTTCGACGTGTTCGCCCGTAGCCTTTCGATCGGCCCCGAGACCATGGTCATGCACTTCGACCCCGACCGCCCGATGCACGACCGTTACCAGGTAGACCACGAGTTCCTGACCCCGGAGTTGGGCGACGAGGTCATCACCATCGGGCGCCTGGTGAACGCCTTCTTCCGATGGGAGTTCAACTCTTGCGAAACGCTCGTGAAGGGAGCCGAGGTCTATCCGATCGACTACGCGAACGCCTGTCCGGACATCTCACTGACGAGCCTTCACTATTACTTCCCCTGGGCCATCAGCGCGCTGGCGAGATGGTCCATCTTCTGTGCCGCAACGCAGCGACCGATGCGGATCGATCAAGACATCGCCACCTACAACGCGATCGCGGACGATGCCACCCTGGACTACGAGGCGAAGCTATCTGCATACCGCCGCCTCGCCGACGGATACTTCGAGCTCGAGCGCTACCGGGAGTTCTGTGCCGAGCATCTGAGCCACGTGGATCAGGTGATGGTGGAGTTCGTCGAGAGCGACGAGTTCGACCGCCTGATCGTGGACACCGTGACGTCGACGTTCCCGGCCCACGAACAAGAGCGCTTCATCGCTCATTACCGGGGCAGCCTGGCAGCCTGGGCCCGGGATCAGAGGACGGGCGTGGCCGGACCCAGGTGACGAGGAGACGACTGGAACCCTACGCGGACGCGTAGTGGGGCATCACGTCGGAGACGAACTCGTCGAGCCGGGCCTTGCCCTCGGACGGCCAGCTCACGGTGAAGTAGTCGAAGCCCCCCTCGCCCAGAAGGTCCAGTCGGCGCCGGACCTCGTCCCACGGCTCGGAAAGCGACAGCGAGGTCGAGCGCCCGATGCTGGCCGGGTCCCGGCCCGCCTTCCGGGCCTCGCGGTCCACCAACGAGGACTTCCGGAGGAGTCTCTCGACGTCGCCGAACCCATGCCAGACGTCTGCGCGCCGGGCCGCGAGAGGAAGCATCTTGCGCTCGCCTCCGCCGCCGATCCAGATCGGCGGGTGTGGATGCTGCACCGGCTTGGGGTTATACGAAGCGCCGCGCAGTCGATAGTGGCGGCCCTTGAAACTGACGTCGTCCCCGGTCATCAGCAGCGTCATGACCTGAACGGCTTCATCCAGTCGGCGGACGCGTTCACCGGGCCGAGGGAAATCGATGCCGAGCTCACGGTGCTCCTGTTCGAACCACGCCGCCCCCATCCCAAGCTCCAGCCGTCCGTTGGAAACGTGATCCACCGTGACGGCTTCGGCGGCAAGGACCGAGGGATGGCGATAAGTCACGCCGGTGACGAGCGCTCCCAAACGGATCCTCTCGGTCGCCGCGGCGAGAGCAGCGAGGAGGGTCCATCCTTCGAAACACGGGCCCTTCCGGTCTCCGTACAACGGCTTGAAATGGTCGAAGACCCACGCGCCGTCGAAGCCGGAGCTCTCCGCGAAGCGCGTGCGTTCGAGGATCTCGTCCCAACCCAGCTGATGTTGTGAAACGTCGAGGCCGAAGCGCATCTCATCTCCCCGGATCCGGGCTCAGAGGATCTCGTCCAGGAACGAGGCAACCGTATCGCCCAACCTGTCGTACTGACCCCAGAAGAAGTGATTGGCTCCCCGGACCTCGACGTAGCGTGCGGTGGGCACGCTTTCCGCCCACGCTCTGGCATCGGCCGGCGACACTTGCTCGTCGCGTTCGCCGCAGACGACGAGGATCGGGGCGGTGGCCCGGACCTCGTGAGCGGCCGGTACCGGGATCGTCACGCCTTCCTTGCCCCGCACCGATGGCGCGATCGCCACGACCGCTTCCAGAGCCGGCTCGCGCGGGAGGATGCGGAGGGCGACGCCTGCTCCGAAGGACCATCCCGCCACCGCCATCGGTACGCCCGGGCACAGCTGGCGCAGCCGGCGGAGGGCCCCACGCGCGTCGCCCTCTTCAGGCCCCCCGGTGCCCGTTTCGCCCTCCGACGACCCGATGCCCCGATAGTTGAAGCGCAGCACGCCCCAGCCGCCGGCGACGAGGCGATCCCGAAGTGCCAGCAGGAGGGGAGCGTTCATCGTCCCGCCCATCTGGGGGTGTGGATGGCATAGCAGGAGTGCCCCTCCGAGCGTTTCGGGGACGTCGATCTCGGCTTCGAGCTTCAGCCCATCGACTGAGTCGACCTCGACCGCGTCGCTCACCGCACCTTCGCCAGAGCGTCGGCTACGGCCGCGGCGGTTTCGGCCATCTCGGCGTCGGAGCCGTACTTCCCTCGAGGCCAGAAGAACCCCCGGAGGCCGTCCTTGCGCACGCGCGGAACCACGTGCACGTGTAGGTGAGGCACGCTCTGGCTCACTTTGTTGTTGATGGCCACGAAGCTTCCCTCGGCCCCCATGGCGAGACGGACGGCTTCGGAGAGCCTCTGCGCTGCGGAGAAGAAAGGCTCGAGGAGCGCCTTCGGCAGGTCGTGAAGCGTCTCGTGGTGTTCGACCGGAACGAGGAGGCAGTGGCCGGCGAAGAGCGGCCGGATATCGAGGAAGGCCACCGTGTGCTCGTCGCGATGCACGAGGTGAGCGTCGTGGCGACCGGCGACGATGTCGCAGAAGAGGCACATGGGAGCGAAGCCTAAGGGGCCGGGTTAGGTTGTCGGCGTGTTGAGGGCACGGCGCGGCGAGATCCTCATCTACTCGGACATCGGGTGTCCGTGGGCGTCGCTGGCGATCCATCGCCTTCACCTCGCGCGCGAACGAGCGGGACTTATCGACCAGGTATCGCTGGACCACCGCTCGTTCCCCCTGGAGCTCATCAACGAACGACCCACGCCCCGCTCGACCCTCGAGAAGGAGGTCAGGGCGATCGAAGAGATCGAACCGGACCTCGGATGGAGCTACTGGGACGAGGAGGAGTACAGATACCCGGTGACGATGCTGCCGGCCCTCGAGGCGGTGCAGGCCGCCAAGCAGCAGGGCCTTCGGGCGAGCGAAGAGCTCGACCAGGAGCTCCGGGGGGCGTTCTTCGGTCGCTCTCGATGTATCTCGTTGCATCACGAGATCGTCGCCGCGGCCCGCGGGTGCCCGTCCGTCGACGTCGACGAGCTCGAGGCTGCGCTCGTCTCGGGTGGCGCGCGTAAGGTCCTCTTCGACCTGAGGCGAGCGGCCGACGGTCCGGACGTCAAGGGCAGTCCACATCTGTTCCTGGCGGACGGCAGTGACTTCCACAACCCGGGGATCACTTTCGGATGGGAGGGTGATCCCGAGCGCGGAACGGTGGTTATCGAGAAGGACTACCCGGCCGTCTACGGCGAGATCGTCGAGCGGGCCGCGGCGAGCTGAGAGGAGTTACATGGACGCGCAGTCGGTTCGAGAGCACGCACAGGCACACGGCGACGCGGTGGCGCGCAACGATCTCCGAACGGCGGGTAACGATCTTGCTCCGGAGGCAATGAAGCTCGCCCAGGACGTCATGGGACAACTCCCGCGGCCGGTACAGGAGGCCGAGGTCTCCGATGTGACATCGGATGGTCCGGCCGTCGTCGCGCAGATCCGATACCGGGGGGAGTCCGACGAGAAGGTCGTCGAGTCCCGCTGGGAGGAACGCGACGGAACGCCGAAGATCGTCGATCTCCGGGTCGTCTAGGGCCTCGTTGTTATCCTGCCGTCGTGGTCGATCGAGAAGCCGATATCAGGGGTCCCCAGCGGAAGATCCTCGCCGCCTCGGTGCGACCCATGCGCGCGGCCTTCGGGACCTCGGGTATCCGTCTCCGTAACGGCAGGACGCTTCCCTTCATCGTTCAGCGAGAATGGTCGGCCCCGGCGGGGCACTACGCCGAGACGTGGTACCTGGTGCATCCCGAGACCCGCGAGGTCTACTTCGAGGGGCCGATCCGGCAGGCACGCGTCATCGGGCTCCAGGCGGCGACGGAGTTCGCCGACGAGGTCGTGCAGCCGATCGAGCTGACTCCGGGCACCTACCACGTGGTCTTCGCCCTGGGCGGCCAGATGGGTGGTCAGATGGACGTCGAGGTGAGCGACCCGGGAGCCGAAGAAGCCGCCTGAGACCGTATCCGGCGTAGCGCCGCCGTATTGACTCGGTTGCGGCGGTGGCACAGACTTTCATCCGGCCGGTTACTGCGGACCGCCTGAGCTTCCCCTTACGGCAGCCCACAGGAGCCGGCCTTCTCGCGGGCGCCGGCGGGCGAGTGGCGAGCTCTGACCCGATCTTCAGCTTCGGTTCACTGCGTTCTCACCAGACCTATCTATCCTTGGTCCTATGACACGCAGATCCCTCCCCTTGCTCGTCCTCGTCACCCTGCTCGCGGGCTCGTGCACGATCCCGCGGTTCGAGACCGACCGAGACCGAGAGAGCCCTCGAAGCGCCCCGACCGTCCAGATAGAGCAGGACGACTCCCCGCCTCCGTCGTCCGATGTGGCCGACGTCATCGAAAGCGTGTTGCCTTCGGTGGTCAACATCCGGGTGAGGTCCGTGCAGTCGACCGCCTTCGGCCGCCAAGAGCGCGGGGGTGAAGGTTCGGGCGTGATCATCGATGGGGATGGCGTCATCCTGACCAACAATCATGTCGTGGCCTGTGCGACCGAGGTCAGGGTTGCGTTCAACGACGGCCGAGACGAGATGGATGGAGAGGTCGTCGGCACCGTACCGGAGAAGGACCTGGCGATCGTGCGGGTCGACGCCGACGACCTCAAGGCGCTCACCGTCGGTAGGTCCGGCCGCCTGCGGCTCGGAGACCCCGTGCTTGCCATCGGGTTCCCACTCGGATTGGGGGAGACCCCGACCGTTACGCGCGGGATCATCTCCGGTAAGGCTCGCGCCATCCGCGCGCAAACTCCCGGCGGGGGTGTGGAGGCACTCGAGGACCTCCTGCAGACCGATGCGGCCATCAACCCCGGTAACTCCGGTGGCGCTCTCATCGATCTCGCCGGTCGTCTGGTCGGGATCAACACGGCCGGTGTATCGGCCGCGGCCGGGGAGAACGTCGGCTTCGCCATCCCGATCGACGGCGCGATCGAGGTCGTGGAGGACATCTTCGGTGACGTCGACAAGGGTTGGCTGGGCGTCTCGATCGGGTCCGTGGACAGTGCGCGGATAGCCGAAGAGGTCGGGGTGGACGAAGACGTGCGCGGAGCGGTGATCCTGGGCCTCCTCCCCGGGCCGGCGGAGGACAGCGGTCTCCGGGAGGGCGACGTCATCGTCTCCATCGCCGGACGAGAGATCGGATCGGCGGAGGAGCTGGGAGAGGTCCTCGAGGAGCGCGGACCCGGCGATCGCGTCGAGGTGGAGGTGGTCCGGGAGGACGAGACGCGCACGTTCCAGGTGCGCCTGGGACAGCGCCCACCGGCCGAAGAGATCGTCGCTCGAGACCCGAACTGCAGCTAGAGGCGGCCCTCTCCCGGAGCTAGTCTGAGCGGGTGAAGGTGAGGCTGCGCAACCCCGATCGGATCATCGAGGTGAGCGGGCCCCGGACGGTCCCGGACCTCCTGCGCTCGCTGGAGATCGTGCCGGAGGCCGTACTCGTCATCCGGGACGCAACCCTGTTGACCCGGGACGAGGAACTGGAAGAGCACGACGAGCTGGAGGTTCGCCCCGTGCTCTCGGGCGGCGCGGGAGGGCCCGGCTCGTGAAGTGCAAGGTCTGCCGGGGGCACGCCGTCGTCGACATCCGGCGTCACAACGCGGCTTTCTGCACCGACCATTTCACGGAACACATCCACAACCAGGTCGCGAAGGCGATCAAGGAGTTCCACATGTTCGGGCCCGACGCCCGGCTCCTCATCGCCGTGTCCGGAGGCAAGGATTCCCTTGCTCTCTGGGACATCCTGCTGCAGCTCGGTTACGACGTCACCGGCTTCTACCTGGACCTCGGGATCGGAAGCTATTCGACCCGCTCGAAGGAGGCCACCATCGCCTTCGCCGAGGAGCGGGATGCCAAGCTCATCGTCCGATCGCTGGCCGAAGAGCACGGCTTCACGGTGCCGGAGCTGGCTTCGCTCACGAACCGCGTGCCCTGCTCGGGATGCGGCCTCAACAAGCGCTACGAGTTCAATCGGGCGGCTCTGGAGGAGGGCTTCGACATCCTCGTGACGGGCCACAACCTGGACGACGAGGTCGCGACCCTGTTCGGCAACGTCCTGCACTGGAACACCGACATGCTGGCCCGCCAAGGACCGGTCCTGGAAGAGAGGGTCCTGGGTGAAGGCGACCGGCGGCGTATGGCGCTCGTCCGGAAGGTGAAACCGTTGGTTCGCGTCGCCGAGCGGGAGACCGCGGCCTACGCCGTCGTGCGCGGGATCGACTACATCGTCGAAGAGTGCCCGATGGTGGAAGGCAACGTGCAACACAAGTACAAGGAAGCCATCGCGATGCTGGAAGAGTCCTCGCCCGGCACCAAGCACCAGATGTACTTCGGTTTCCTGAAGAAGGCGGCGTCACGCTTCGCAGACGAGACCGACGCCGCGAACCTCGTCGGATGTGCCAACTGCGGCTCGCCCACGATCGCACCGGAAGCCGGTTCGGATCGGGTGTGCTCCTTCTGCCGGATGCAGTCCCTGGCGCAGCGCCGGCGCGACGACGGTTACCGAGCGCGACCCGTGAGGGTGAGGAAGCGAAGATGACGACCGGCCCGTTCCAGGCGGGGGAGCGAGCCCTGTTGCTGGATCTGCGCGGCCGCCGCTACCTCGTGACGCTCGCAACCGGCAGTAAGTTCCACTCCCATCATGGAGCGATCGAGCACGACGCGATCATCGGGAGCCGGGAGGGGTCGTTCGTCGCGGCGGGCGGAGGTTCGCGGATGCTGGTGGTGCGCCCGACCCTGGCGGACTTCGTGCTGAAGATGAGTCGCGGCGCCCAGATCGTCTACCCGAAAGACATCGGTGCCATCCTGGTGGAGGCAGATATCTTCCCGGGCGCGACGGTGCTCGAAGCCGGCACCGGCTCGGGGTCGCTGACGCTCGCCCTAGCGCGCGCCGTCGGGGACGGAGGGCGCGTGATCTCTTACGAAGCACGCGACGACCACCATGCTCGCGCGGTCGAGAACGTGAACGCGTTCTACGAATCTCTCGGAGGCAAACCGGAGAACGTCGAGCTCCGCGTGGGGGACGTCTTCGAGGGCGTGCCCGAACGGGGCATCGACCGGTTCGTGCTCGACCTCCCAGAACCTTGGCGAGCCGTGGGGGCGACCACGGAATCCCTGGTAGAAGGGGGGATCCTCTGCAGCTACCTGCCGACGATCCCCCAGATCCAACGGCTCGTAGAGGCGATGCGCGAGGGTGGTTTCGGGCTCATCAACACCTTCGAGATCCTTCGGCGAACGTGGAACGTCGAGGGTCAATCCGTGCGTCCCGACCACCGGATGGTGGCGCACACGGGGTTCATCGTGACGGGTCGCCGGCTCGCCGGCGGGGGCCTCTAAACATTCCACTTTGCCATCTTCAGGGAGTACGCTTCTCGTACGCCAGGGAGGTGAGAGCGGTTTCCGACGAACTCGAACGCAGGATCGCCCGTTACGACCGCGAGGTATCGGAGCTGCAAGGACAACTGAAGCTGGTCGAGGAAGAGCTCGTCCTGACCAAGCGCAGGCTGGACGCGGCCCCCCGCCAGATCCACGCCCTGGAGAAGAGGCTCGCGGAGACGTCGGCCGAGCTCGAGCGCGGCCGCGACAACAACGAGCGGATGGCGGACACCCTGCGGGAGGCTCGCGAGCAGCTCGTCACGCTGCGCGAAGAGGTCGAGAAACTGAGCCAGCCTCCCTCCAGCTATGGGATATTCCTCCAGCCCCAGGACGAGAACACGGCCGACGTCTTCACGAACGGCAGGAAGCTTCGGGTGAACGTCTCGCCCGAAGTCGATCGCTCCGCTCTACGCCGCGGCCAGGAGGTCTTGCTCAACGAGGCGATGAACGTCATCGGAGAGCGTGCCTACGAGATCCAGGGCGAGGTGGTGATCCTCAAGGAGCTACTGGAGGACGGCGGGCGCGCGTTAGTGATCGCCCACACCGATGAGGAGAAGGTGGTGGAGCTGGGCGCGCCTCTGATCGGCGTTCCCCTGAGAGCAGGCGATTCACTCCTTCTCGAGCCGAGGTCGGGACACGTGCTCGAGAAACTGCCCAAGCCCGAGGTCGAGGAGCTCATCCTCGAGGAGGTGCCCGACATCGCCTACGAGGACATCGGGGGCCTGGCCGACCAGATCGAAGAGATCCGCGACGCGGTGGAGCTGCCCTACCTACACGGGGATCTCTTCCGCGAGCACAAGCTCGAGCCACCCAAGGGCATCCTCCTGTACGGACCACCCGGGTGCGGGAAGACGCTCGTGGCGAAGGCGGTCGCCAACTCCCTCGCGAAACAGGTGGCGGAGAAGCTCGGCCGCTCCGATCGCCAGAGCTACTTCTTGAACATCAAGGGCCCCGAGTTACTCAACAAGTACGTCGGGGAGACCGAACGTCAGATCCGGATGATCTTCCAGCGCGCCAAGGAGAAGTCGGAAGAGGGCGTACCGGTGATCGTGTTCTTCGACGAGATGGATTCGCTCTTCCGAACACGTGGCTCGGGGATCTCCAGCGACATCGAATCGACGATCGTGCCGCAGCTGCTGGCGGAGATCGACGGTGTGGAGTCGCTGAAGAACGTCATCGTCGTCGGCGCCTCGAACCGGGAAGACTTGATCGACCCTGCGATCCTGCGGCCCGGCCGTCTGGACGTGAAGATCAAGATCGAGCGCCCCGACCAGGGCGCGGCCAAGGACATCTTCTCCAAGTACTTGACGTCGGAGATCCCGATAGCCGCGAGCGAGATCGAGATCCACCGCAGCGAGGACGCGGCCGTAGGGGCCCTGATCGAGGACACGGTCCAGAAGATGTATTCCGAGGACGACGACAACAGGTTCCTCGAGGTGACCTACGCGAACGGGGACAAGGAGACCTTGTTCTTCAAGGACTTCGCGTCGGGAGCGATGATCGAGAACATCGTGCGACGCGCGAAGAAGATGGCCATAAAGCGCGCCATCGCCGGGGGACCCAAGGGGATAGGCAACCCCGACCTCATCCAGGCGATCCACCAGGAATACAAAGAGAACGAAGATCTCCCGAACACGACGTCGCCGGACGATTGGGCTCGCGTCTCCGGGAAGCGGGGCGAGCGCATCGTCTACATCCGGACCCTCGTGGGCGACGCAAAAGAGTCGTCCGAGGGTGGTCGCCAGGTCGAAAGGGTGCAGACGGGCCACTACCTGTAGCCCCGGCGTAATCTGAACCCATGGCTGTTCCGAAGATCTGCGGGGTCGAGACCGAGTTCGGCATCGCCGTGCGCGGCGCCGGCGAGTTCAACCCGATCCTGACTTCCTCACTCTTGATCAACGCCTACGCCAAGCCCGCTTTCAAGCGTGTGAAGTGGGATTACGAGGAGGAGTCGCCGCTGCGCGACGCCCGGGGCTTCGAACACCAGCCCGAGCCGCAGCTGGAGGAGGACAGCGGGCTGGTGAACATCATCCTCCCGAACGGGTCCAGGTACTACGTGGACCATGCCCATCCCGAGTACTCCAGCCCCGAGTGTGCCGACGCCCGATCGGCAGTCATCTGGGACAAGGCGGGGGAGACGATCCTGGCGGACTCCGTCGCCGCGGCTGCGCACCTCTTGACCGAGGGCGAGCAGGTGTTCATCTACAAGCACAATTCCGACGGCAAGGGGAACTCGTTCGGCTGCCACGAGAATTACCTCGTCGACCGGCAGACGCCGTTCCCGGACCTCGTCAAGCACCTGACGCCGTTCTTCGTGAGCCGGCAGGTATTCGCCGGAGCCGGCAAGGTGGGGGCCGAGAACTCACCCAACGCGTCCGAGGTGGATTACCAGATCACGCAGCGAGCCGATTTCTTCGAAGTGGAAGTCGGTCTCGAGACGACGTTCAAGCGTCCGATCATCAATACGCGCGACGAACCCCACGCCGACCCCGAGATCTACCGGCGCCTCCACGTCATCGTCGGCGACGCCAACATGGCCGAGCTCCCGACGCTCCTCAAGATCGGAACGACGGCGCTCATCCTCAAGATGATCGAGGACGAATACATCGAGGATGACTTCTCGCTGGCCGAGCCCGTCCGCTCCATGCGCGCCGTGTCGCACGACGTGGGCCTCGGCCAGACGTTGGAGCTCGCCGACGGACGTCGCATGACGGCTCTGGAGATGCAATGGGAGTACTACCGGCTCGCCAAGAAATACGCCCTCGACAACGAGGACTCCGAGATCGTCGAAGACGTCCTGGAACGATGGGAGGGCGTGCTCGAGGGGCTGGAGACCGATCCGATGGAACTGGCGGATCAACTGGACTGGGTGGCGAAACTGAAGCTTCTGCGGGCCTACCGGGATCGCGACGGACTCGCCTGGGATCACGCCAAGATGAGACAGATCGACCTGCAGTATCACGACGTCGACCGGGGGCGCTCGCTGTACTGGAAGCTGGTCGACAATGGCAAGATGCAGCGCCTGGTGACCGACGCCGAGATCGCATGGGCCGTGGACCATCCCCCCGAGGACACGAGGGCCTACTTCCGGGGGGAGTGCCTGCGTCGCTACTCGCCGAAGATCGTGGCAGCGTCGTGGGATGCGTTGATCTTCGACACCGGCGACGAGCCGCTTCGCAAGGTGCCCACGATGGACCCGACGAGGGGCACGAAAGCGCACGTGCAGGACCTGCTGGACGGCTCCACCGACGCCGGGGACCTGATAGCCAAGCTGAGCTCCTAGGCCCCGCCGGCGGCCGGGTAGCTGCTATCTGCGGGGTACCCGGCTACCATTGGGTACTGCTCGATGAAGGGATGATCGATGGCCGAACAGACCCGTAGGGGCAAGCCCACCAAAGAGGAAGAAGCCGCGCCGCAAGAAGAGAAGGCCGCGGAAACCGAAGCGTCCGACGTCGACGACCTGCTGGACGAGATCGACGAGGTCCTCGAGATCAACGCCGAGGAGTTCGTTCGTTCGTACATCCAAAAAGGCGGCCAACTGGTAGTTCCTTCCAGTTTGCTAACGGGCCTACACGCCTCCAATCGCCTCTGGGTGGCCGTTCTTCTGATAGGCGCCTTGGTGCTGCGACGGGTGGCCGAACGTCGATGGGCGCGTGATCCTGTCGCACCTCCTCGCTAACCTCTACGCAGCCGCACTTCCCGTAGACCGCGGGCCAGGAGGACCCTTGGATCCGCGCGCTCGGAACGATCAGCTTTCCTTCGAAGGCCGCCATGTGAGGCCAGGACACAAGAGATGTCCGCGATGCACCGGCATCAAGCCCTTGGCAGACTTCGTCAGGAATCGTTCACGTCCCGATGGGCATGGGACCTATTGCCTTCCCTGCAATGCCGCCAGGAATAGGGAATATGTTCAGCGCAAACACGGCGGCTACTCCCACTATCGATTGATGCAGAAGTACGGCATCGGACGTTCTGGCGTCGATGCGATGATCGAGGTGCAGGGTGGGCTGTGCCCGATCTGTGAGAAGCGGCCCGCCGTCCATGTCGACCACGACCACCGAACCGGCCGGGTCAGAGAGATACTGTGCGAGCTCTGCAACGGCACGCTTGGGGCCTTCCGAGACGATCCCGCGATCATCGCCAAAGCCATTACTTACCTCGAAGCTCACCGTGCGACAGATTAGATGTCCATCCTGTAAGCGGGTGAAATCCCCCGAGGATTTCCCGCGCAACCGCGCCACGAAGAGCGGACGAGCCACCTACTGCCGGCCGTGCCACAACCGGATCATGAGGGCCAATCGGCAGACGCACTACGGCAGTGATCGCAACTTCCAGCTTGTCCGCCGGTATGGGGTCGACGCGGTCCAGGTCGAGTGGATGATCTTGCAGCAGGGTGGCGTCTGCGCCTTGTGTCGTGAGGCGAATCCCAGGCACGTGGATCACGATCATCGCTCGGGGAAGGTTCGAGGGATCCTGTGCTTCAACTGCAACAAGGGCCTAGGGAAGGTCGAGGACGGCCCGGATGTTCTACGGAGGGCGATGGACTATCTTCTGGCGCATGGGTCTGGATGACCAAGGGTTCGGAGACGTGATCGGGCGGCCCCTGTACGGGCCCGGCTCGTCCTTCTCCGATTTCCTCTCCGGCCACTCACCAGAGATACTGCCCCGGATGGACTCCAAGGGTCCGGCCCCCATACCGGAGGGCACCACCGTCCTCGCACTCCGCTACGCCGAGGGAGTGATCATCGCCGGCGACCGCCGGGCGACCGAGGGCTTCCAGATCGCTCACCGCTCGATCGAGAAGGTCTTCGCCGCGGACGACATGAGCGCGGTCGCCATCGCGGGTGCGGCGGGGCCGGCGATAGAGATGGTCCGGCTGTTCCAGACCGAGCTCGAGCACTACGAGAAGGTCGAGGGCGATCGCCTGACGCTCGAGGGCAAGGCCAACAAGCTCTCGCAGATGATCCGGGCGAACCTGCCGATGGCGGTGCAGGGCATGGTCGTGGTCCCGCTCTTCGCGGGCTACGACGAGGCACGGGAGATGGGCCGGCTGTTCAAGTACGACGTGACCGGCGGCCGCTACGAGGAGGACGACTACCACGCCACCGGCTCGGGCGGCAAGGACGCCCGCTCCAGCCTCAAGAAACGGTGGAAGGCCGACCTGACCCGGGAAGCGGCCGTGAAGGTGGCTATCGAGGCTCTCTTCGACGCGGCGGACGAAGACGTCGGGACCGGCGGGCCGGATCTCGTGCGCGGCATCTTCCCGACGGTGGCCGCGATCAGCGCAGCCGGGATGCAGGAGATCCACGAGGACGAGGTCCGTACCCTGTTCGAGGAGCTCATCGCCGATCGCAGCATCGAGCTCCGCAGGCCCGAATCGCATCCGGTAGACCTTCGGCGTCCGGGAGACGAACGCTGATGCCGATGCCGTACTACGTCTCGCCGGAGCAATTGATGAAGGACAAGGCCGACTACGCGCGTAAGGGCATCGCTCGCGGCAAGTCGGTTATCGCGCTCGAATACGCGGACGGGATAGCGTTCGTCGCCGAGAACCCCAGCGCTACGCTTCACAAGATCTCCGAGATCTACGATCGCATCGCCTTCGCCGGCGTCGGCAAGTTCAACGAGTTCGAGCAGCTGCGCATCGGCGGTATCCGGCTCGTCGACATGAAGGGCTACTCGTATTCGCGGGAAGACGTCACGGCGAAGGGCCTCGCCAACGCTTACGCACAGACGTTGGGGAACATCTTCACGTCGG
Organism: Actinomycetota bacterium; assembly: GCA_009380005.1. GTDB lineage: Bacteria > Actinomycetota > CADDZG01 > CADDZG01 > WHSQ01 > WHSQ01. The sequence goes on from WHSQ01000002.1 coordinate 31,589, forward strand.
AGCTGAAGCCCTACGAGTGCGAGATCCTCGTCGCTTCGGTGGGGGAGGCGACCGACAGGAACGAGCTCTTCCACATCCTCTACGACGGTTCCGTCACCGACCGCACCGGATGGGTCGTCATGGGTGGACAGTCGGATGCCCTCAACACCTTCTTCGAGAACAACTACCCAAAGGGCTACCCAACCTCGGTCCCGACACTGGCGGAAGCCATCAAGCTCGGACACAAGGCGATGACGTCGGTGGAGAGCCGTGAGATAGCCCCGAACGCGCTCGAGGTCGCCGTCCTGGACCGCAACCGTTCCCGCCGCAAGTTCAGACGCCTGAACGAGAAGGACCTCCCCAAACTCGGCTGAACGCTAGATCGGCCTAGATCCCGGCGACGCTGCGCGCCGGCGGTGTGCCTCGGCCGCCGGGTGACGCATCGAAGCCAAATCCGCGTCCGAGGGGGACCCTCCGCTATACGGTGCGTGGGAACGGAACGAACACGGGAGGCCCCATGTACGAATACGCGCTCTTCGTCCACGTGCTCCTGGCCGTCATCTGGGTGGGTGGGGGACTAACGATGCTCCTGCTCGGAGGCCGTCTGCGGAAGTCCGATGATGCCGGGAAGGTGGCAGAGTTCGGAAGTCACGCAGAATGGATCGGAACGCACGTCTACTTGCCGTCGTCGATACTTCTCTTCCTGGCAGGCGTCTACATGGTCATCGACGGTGACTGGGGCTGGGGCACCCCTTGGGTCGTGATGGGGATCGTCGGCTGGCTCTTCTCCGCCCTGGTCGGCAGCCTCTACCTGGGCCCCCAGGGCAAGAAGCTCAAGGCGGACATGGATGCCGGCACCATCACCGACGAGGGCCTGCTGGCCCGCGTGGACAGGATCGTCAACGTCCAGCGCATCGAATGGCTGGTCTTCCTGATCGTCGTCTGGGCCATGACCGTCAAGCCGGGCGTTTAGGGGCCGCCGGCGACAGACCCGCCGGCACCCCATCACCCCGCCTATCCTTGACGGGTGGAGAGACGGATATTCGGGACCGAGAACGAGTACGGCGTCACCTGCACGTTCAGGGGCCAGCGCCGCCTGTCTCCGGACGAGGTCGCCCGCTACCTCTTCCGGCGGGTGGTGTCGTGGGGCCGGTCGTCCAACGTCTTCCTGGAGAACGGGGCCCGGCTCTACCTCGACGTCGGATCCCACCCGGAGTACGCCACCCCCGAGTGTGACACCGTGTACGACCTGGTCGTCCACGACAAGGCCGGGGAACGGATCCTAGAAGGTCTCCTGAAGGCGGCCGAGGCCCGGCTCCGAGAAGAGGGCATCTCCGGGGACATCTACCTCTTCAAGAACAACACCGACTCGGCGGGCAACTCCTACGGAAGCCACGAGAACTACCTCGTGTCGCGGTACGGGGAGTTCGGTCGGCTGGCGGAGGTCATGATCCCCTTCTTCGTGACGCGCCAGATCTTCGCCGGCGCCGGGAAGGTCCTGCAAACCGCCAGGGGAGCTCTGTTCTGCATCTCCCAGCGCGCCGAACACATCTGGGAGGGCGTGTCGTCCGCGACCACGAGATCCCGACCGATCATCAACACCCGGGACGAGCCGCACGCGGATGCAGAGAAGTACCGGCGCCTCCACGTCATCGTGGGGGACTCGAACATGAGCGAGTGGGCCTCGTATGTGAAGGTCGGCACGACGGCGCTCCTTCTCAGGATGCTCGAAGAAGGCGTCCAGATCCGCGACATGACCTTGGAGAACCCGATCCGAGCCATCCGTGAGATCTCACACGACACCACGTGCAGGCGACGCGTGCGGCTCGCCAACGGACGGGAGCTCTCGGCCCTCGACATGCAGAAGGAGTACCTGGAGAAGGCCCTGCGGTGGGTCGACCATCGCGACGACCAGGTGCTGAAGGACATCGCGCACCGGTGGGAACACGTCATCACGAACCTAGAGGACGACCAAGACGCGCTCGACACCGAGGTCGACTGGATCATGAAGCGAAAGCTGATCGAGGGCTACCGGTCGCGGCACAGCCTCTCGCTCGCTCACCCCCGTGTCGCTCTCATGGACCTCGCTTACCACGATGTCTCTCGCAAGCGCGGCCTCTACTACATGCTCGAGCGTCGTCAGATGGCGGAACGAGTCTGCGACGAGCGCGACATCGAGCTGGCCACCCAACAGCCTCCGCAGACGACCCGGGCAAGATTACGCGGCGAATTCATCCGCGCGGCCAAGCGCAAGCGTCGCGACTTCACGGTGGACTGGGTGCATCTGAAGCTCAACGACCAGGCCCAGCGGACCGTCCTCTGTAAGGATCCTTTCCGTTCCACCGACGAACGCGTGGCTAAGCTGATCGCATCGCTCTGATGGCCGACTTCGTCACTGGGAAGGTCACCGAGATCATCGAGGAACGCGACGATCTCGTTCGCGTGCGCGTCTCCCACCCGAACGGCGAGACCGACGCGGCCGCCTTCCCGAGCATGTGCGGACCATTGGCTCCGGGCGATCAGGTCGTGCTGAACGTGACCGGGATCGAGCTCGGGCTGGGGACCGGTGGCGAGGGTTTCGTGCTCTGGAACCTCTCGGGTGAGGGGCCGGGAGACTCGGGGGAGGGCCACATCGTCAAGCTGCGGTACACGCCGTGGCAGATGAACGTCCTCGTGGCGGAGGCCCCCGAGAGCCCGCACCACGACGCCTTGCAGGACCGCCGCTCCGTCGACGGGCTGCCGGTGGTCGCGGCGAGCCTTCATTCCCAGATCGCGGGGATCGCGGCGGGCGTGAAGGCCGCTCGCCCCGAGGCCAGGGTGGGTTACGTGATGACCGACGGCGCCGCGCTCCCGATCGCGTGGAGCCGCCTGGTCGCCGAGCTCCGCGCTGCCGATCTGATCGACGTAACGTGTACCGCAGGGCACGCGTTCGGCGGCGATCACGAGTCCGTGAACGTCTATTCCGCGCTCGCGGTCCTGCGTTGGGTCGAGGATGTCGACGTCGCCGTCGTGGCGATGGGCCCCGGCATCGTGGGCACCGGCACGGCCCTCGGTTTCACCGGTGTGGAACAGGCCCACGTGTTGGATGCGGCGGAGGCCCTCGGCGGACGGGCCATCGCGTGCCTGAGGGTCTCGTTCGCCGACGAGAGGGAGCGCCACCACGGCCTCAGCCATCACACCGAGACCGTCTTGGCGCTGGCCCGATCGAGGGCAACCATCGTCGTTCCGGAGCTCGCCGGCCGGGAGATCGAGCTGCACAACGAGCTGGACGCGGCCGGACTGTCGGCTCGTCACTCCATCGTCACGCTCGACGGATCGGCGGGCGTCGAGCTCCTCACGCAGAGGGGGATCGCACCGACCTCGATGGGACGTGGGTTCGAAGACATCTCGGAGCTGTTCCTGGCGGCAGCCGCAGCGGGCGCCCACGCCGCGGCACTCGGCCGGTAGCCTCGGCCGATGCGGCGGATCGAACGGCTCCTGAACCTCATCATCGCCCTACTGAATACGGACCGGCCTTACACCGCGGAAGAGGTCCGAGAACGGATCGAGGGCTACGGCGGAGAACCCAACCACGAAGCCTTCAGGCGAACTTTCGAGCGGGACAAAGAGGCGCTGCGCAAGATGGGCATCCCGATCGAGACCGTCACGACCGACGTGTTCTCCGACGTGCCGGACGGTTACATCATCCCGAAGACCAAGTACTACCTGCCGAACCTGGAACTCGAAGCCGACGAGCTGGCTGCCCTGCACCTGGCGGCCGCGGCGGTGCTCGGATCCCGAGAACCGGCACGAACCGGTCTGTTAAAGCTCAGCATCGGGCCCGATCCATCGCCGTCCGCCGGAACACGAGTTCTGTGGAGCGCCGACGTTGCGGCCCAGCAGCCTCTCCTCGCGCCGTTATCTGCAGCCTTGATGGACAGGACCCCCGTTTCGTTCCGTTACAAACCCGCCACGGGGCCATCGGGCGTGCGCGAGGTCGAGGTCTACTCGCTGATCAACCGGCGTGGCCACTGGTACGTCGTCGGACGCGATCGCAACAGAGAAGCGCTCCGCTCCTTCAAGGTGGCGCGGGTGGAAGGAGAGATAGGCCTTCTCGTGGGGACCTACGAGATCCCGGCCGACTTCCGCGCCGAGGAGAAGCTCCCGGCGCAGGCGTGGGAGGTCGGACCCGACGAACCGTCCGAGGCCGTCCTCCGCTTCTCGCAGGACCTGCGCTGGTGGGCCGAGCAGAACCTCCCTGCGGCGAGATCCGGGGATGGCCCGTCGGGGACGCTGGACGTCCACCTTCCGGTGGCGAACCTCGACGCCTTGATCTCGTGGGTCCTGGAGCTCGGCCCGCAGGTCGAGGTCGTGGCTCCCAGGGAAGCCCGGGAACGACTGGTCGAGCACCTGGACGCATTCCTGGGATCGGTGGCGAAGTGAGCGAGGGCCGGCTCTCGAGACGTCTCGCACGGATCCTTTCCCTGCTGCCCTACGCCATCCAGAACCCCGGCGTCACCCTCGACGAGCTTGCGGGGCGGTTCGACATCTCGAAGAAGGAGCTGCGCGCCGACCTGGACCTCGTCTTCATGTGCGGCCTTCCCGGGTACACGCCCGCGGACCTGATCGAGGTCGACTACGAAGGCGATCACGTCTACATCCGTGCAGGCGATTACTTCGGCACGCCGCTGAACCTCACGCCGGTCGAGGGCCTCACTCTCTATGCCGGAGCCAGTGCCCTCACCAACCTGCCGGAGCTCTCGCAGGCGGACGCGTTGGCACGGGCGCTCGCGAAACTGGGCCGGGCCCTGGGCATCTCGAACGAAGGATCGGCCATCCAGGTATCCGTCGACTCCGGTTCATCCGAGCACCTGCAGCTACTCCAGGACGCGATAGCGGACGAGAAGCGCGTGGCGATCGAGTACATGAGCGCCTCCCGCGGCGAGCTGACGGAACGGGATGTCGATCCCTGGAGCTTGATCGCCGCCCTCGGCCACTGGTACGTCGTGGGGCTGGATCACTCGTCCGGGGAGGAACGGATGTTTCGCACCGACCGGATGAAATCAGTCGTCAAGCTGGATGAACCGGCTCCGCTTCCTACCGACTTCGACCCCGAGAAGTATCGAGGGGCATTCATCGGCAGCGAGACCGGCCGTCGCGTCGTCTTCGAGATCGCGCCGCCGGTCGCGGATTGGTTCATGGACTATTACCCGGTTGTCTCGTCGCAGCCGGCACCGGGGGGATGGACCCGTGTCGAGCTGGCGATCGGGGGAGCGCGTTGGGCCGCGACGTTGCTGATGAAACTGGGGGACCAGGTCAGGCAGGTAGAGCCGGAGGAGATGCGGAACGCGGCGCGCGAGCTTGCCCAAGAGATCGTGGAGCGTCACCGGGAAGCGGCCGGAACGTCCTAGGCTTCCCGGGCGTGTTTCCTCTCGATCTTCCCACCCGCTATCCGGGTCACCTCCGGGCTCCCGGTACGAGCGGGAAGCGTGAAGGAGAACGTCGAACCCTTCCCCCACGCGCTGTCCACCCAGATCCGGCCCCCGTGCATGCGAACGAGGTTCGCACATAGGTAGAGACCAACCCCGGTACCCCCGTGAGCCCGCGTGGACGAGCTGTCCACCTGCTTGAACCTCTCGAAGATGTGCGGGATATCGCTCGACACTAAGCCAACGCCACGATCGACGACATCGAATCTCAGTTCGCTGTCGTCCTCGAGCACTCTCACGATCGCCGGATGAGGCGGGTCGGAGTACTTGAACGCGTTCTCGATCAAGTGGCGCAGCACGAGCCCGAGCTTCGTCTCGTCACACAGCCATCTCTGATCCTTCGGGATATCAACGTGCACCTCGCGGTCGGGATGCTCGTTCGTCACATCCTCGGCGACGCTGCGTACGAGGGTTGCGATGTCCACGTTCTCTATCCGGAGCGATGCCTCTCGGGATTCGATGCCGGCAACGTAGAGCAGGTCCTCGATCAGACGGTCCAGTTGTTCCGCCTTGGCGTCGATGATCCCGAACGCCTCCTGCGCCTCATCCCCATCTTCGGGACGGCGAAGCATCGTGCGCGAGAAACCCTTGATGATCGTGAGCGGGGTTCGGAGCTCGTGCCCGATCATGGCCACGAAGTCACGCTGTTTCTGAGCGATCTCGCGCTCGGACGAGACGTCGTCCATTATCAGGACGCGTCCCATGAGCGTCCCGGGTGCGCTAACGTCGGCGACCCTCGCCCGGTAGGTCTTGGCGGGATTGCCGGCGACGATCTCCGTCTGCAAGTGGCCCTCTCCGGACAAGAGGTCTTCGATCTGTTCGTGGCCGATGTTGCCGCGCACGTCGGCGCCTGCGAGGAACTGCGACGAGATGTTGAAGGTCTCTTCAGCGGCGTTGTTGACCGCCACGATCTTGCCGCGTGCGTCCGCGAGGACGATGGGGTTCGGAACGCTGTGAGCGATCGCGGCGAGCTCCGTCTCCTTGCGCCGGATCATCTCGTGCAGCTCGGCGGACCCGAGGGCCATGCCGGCCTGTTGAGCGAAAGCCTTCAGGAGCTTGTGCCGGTCTTCGATGAGATCGGGTTGGGCCGACACGACGAGTACGCCGCGGGTGTTCTGCCCCGTGCGCAGACCCGCCGCCACCACCGTATCGATGTCCCATCGCTCGAAGGTCGTAACTTCCTGGTTATCGATCGCCAGCTGGATGTCCGGCTGATCGACCAGTCCCTTGATGTCGGCCTTGTCCATCCCGCGGAACACACCGGTATCGATCGCTCCGGAGTCGGGACTGAAGAGACACACGAACCCCTCGTGGGACCCCATCAGCCGGCATGCGCCCTCGAGCACCTGATTCATCAAAGCATGGGGGTCCAGTCCACCGATCAAGCCCTTGCTCGACTCGAGCAGAGCCAGGAGGTCGGACGACCGCTGCTCCGATTGCTCGTGGAGACGGGTCATGTGGATCACGTTCCCCGCCTGCTCGGCGAACATCTGAGCGATCCGCAGGTCCTCTTCGGTGAATGGGGGAGCCTCGGCCGAGATGCCGAGGTTCAAGACGCCGATGGGGCGACCCTGCACCGGTAGCGGCACGACGACGCTCGACCGGATGGGCCGGCTCTTGGGAACGAAGTTGACGAAGGCTTCCTTGTCGACGTCGCCCAGCAAGAGCGGCTTTCCCGTGGCCAGAACGCGACCGGCGACCGACTCACCGAGCGGCAGCCGATCGCCGACGAAGGCGTCGGGAGGCAGGCCCACGGCGGCGACCAGCACGAGGTTCTGGCCGCCCTCTTCCCGCAGCATGATCGAACCCGTCTCGGCCCCGAGCAGGCCGATCGCCTCGCGCACCATGGCGTTGAGGGCCTCGGGAAGGGGAGTGGCCGACGAGGCGATGGAGCTGACCCGCAGGGCCGATTCCAGCACCTGGCGCCACCGGGCCTCCTCCGAGGTGGGGCCTCTATCGCGCGAGAAGAGAGCCATACCTACCTTTTCGGCCGTTCTCGGGCGACTTTTAGCCGCCCTTCCACCTAGGCAAAGAACGTACTAAACCCGGCCTCCCGGCGGGCCGATATCGATCTCAGGAGATAGACACAGGGAGGAACACCCCGAGATGACCACCATCAAGGCCACCTGCACCGGATGCGGCGAGGTCGACCTCAAGGCCGAGGACATCCTCCTGCGCATAGGGGCTGCCCGGACGATCAACACCTACGGCTTCACCTGCCCCGGGTGCGCGGAGTTCGTCGAGAAGCCTGCGGACGAGCGGATAGTTCGCCTCCTGCTGTCGGGCGGCGTGGTCCCGGTGCCGGTTCACGTGCCGGCCGAGGTCCTGGAGATCCACGACGGGCCTACGATCACCTACGACGACGTCCTGGATTTCCACGAGCGGCTGCAGGGGGACGATTGGTTCTCCGAGCTCGCCACTCCCCGCACGACCCACTGATCGAGACGCCCTCCCGGGCGACCCTCCCTCTAGACTCGTCCCATGCCGTCCCTAGGTCCGCTCGAGCTCTTCGTGGTCGGGGCGATCGCACTAATCGTCTTCGGGCCCCAGAAGCTCCCCGAGATCGCCCGTAATATCGGGCGCACCATCGCCGACCTCCGCAAGATGGCGGCCGAGGTCAAGGACGAGTTCGAGTCGGAGCTCACGATCCCCGAGGACGAGCGCGTCCGCCCCGAACGCGAGCGCCCAACCCCCTCCCGCCTGACGCCCGAACCCGTCCAGGACAAGGACAAGGACGAGGTCCTCAAGCCGGGCGAGCCCGGACCGGGGGACGATCCGAACGACGAGGCGGCCGAACCCAAATCCGAAGAGGAGCTTCCGAACGACGAGGCGGCCGAACCCAAATCCGAAGAGGAGCTTCCGAACGACGAGCGG
>WHSQ01000002.1:40006-81653 GCA_009380005.1 Actinomycetota bacterium
GCGGCCGAACCCAAATCCGAAGAGGAGCTTCCCGGAGCGCAGACCGAGGCTCCCGACCGCGCCGAGGATGGGCCGGCATGAGCGCCACCAACGCGAGACGGCGTCGCCTCGCCTTCCTCAGGCGCCGGCGCCGGCACACGAGCGCCGGCGCCATGACGGTCATCGAACACCTCGACGAGCTCCGATCCCGTCTCATCAAGGCGATGCTCGCGTTGGGGGTGGTGGCGATCTTCGCCTTCATCTTCTATCCGACCGTCCTCGACGTCCTCATCCGGCCCCTGGACGCGCTGCCGCCCGGGCTCAAGGACAAGATCCTGACCCAGGGGGACTCCAACGATCCCAACCTGACGGTCATCGGGCCGCTCGAGGGCCTCAACGTGCGTCTGAAGGTGACCGCGATGCTGGCATTGATCTTCGCCTCGCCCTTCTGGCTCTACCAGTTGTGGGCGTTCGTAACCCCGGGCCTCACGATGAAGGAGAAGCGCTACGCCCTTCCGTTCGTGGCATCGTCGGTCCTGTTGTTTGCCACCGGCACGACGTTCGCCTACGTCACGTTGCCGGCCGCGCTTCGCTTCCTGGTCGGCATCGCCGGCCCGGACGTGACGGTCCTCTTCGGCGCCCAGCAATACATCAACTTCGTCGGCCTCATGTTGCTGGCGTTCGGGCTGTCCTTTCAGCTGCCGCTCGTGCTCTTCTTCCTCGGACTGGTTGGGGTGTTGACCGTGCAGCAGTTGCGAGACCACCGTCGGATCGCGGCGGTCGGCACGGCGGGCATGGCGGCGGTGGTGACCCCCACCCAGGATCCGTTCACGATGCTCGCCATGTGGATACCGCTCTATCTGCTCTACGAGCTCACCATCTTCCTGCTGGCCCTGCGAGACCGGCGGAGGCGCCGCAGAGAGTCGATATAGTCCCGGCCTATGGCGCTGAAGGGGAAACGGAAGTCCGGAACGCGAGGTAGCCAGGGCCGGAGACGTCCCGCGACCGCGCCGCGTCCGGCTCCGGCGCCGGGCCGGGGCCTGCCCTGGTACCACACGAACGGCGGGCGCCTCGGCATCGGCATCGGCATCGCGGTCGTCGTGGGACTCGCCTGGTGGGCGATCTCGACCGCGCAGACCAATGCCGACCGGCTCGAGGCGCGGCAGGAGACCTTGCAGGAGTACACCGGCCAGGTCCGCGCCGTCTCCCAGGCCGTCACGCAGCCGGCCGGCGACATGGCGACGGTGGCCCCCGCGCCGGACGATGCAACTCTGAAGGACCTCGCCGGATCGAGCCGCCGCTGGTCCAAGGCGTTCACGGACGCCCAGGGGCCGCTGATCCAGTCGTTCCCGTCCAACCCGACCTTGCAGCGCGCCAACGGCCTCTTCCAACAGTCGCTGCAGCTGTACGACTCGGCCGCCCGCACCTATGGACTGGTACCCCGAGCGGAAGGCAAGTTGCGAATCGATCTGCTCGCTCGCGCCGCGGCCCAGCGCGATCAGGCGGCCGCCCTCTGGGGGGCCGCGGCTGCCTCCGTGGACGCCGCTCGGACGGCGGCCGAGATGGACCCCTCCGGTATACCGGTCCCGGGATCGGAAGCGCAACAGCAACCTGCCGAGCTGCCGTCTCCGGCGCCGGGCGAGACCGAAGGTGGCGGTTAGGCCTCCGGGATGGGCGATGGCCCGCGCGAACTCGTGGACGAGTTCCAGCGCTCGTACGGATTCCGATTCGACGACTTCCAGGGCCATGCCTGTGGCTGCCTCGCGGGAGGATCGTCGGTCCTGGTCGCCGCCCCCACGGGGTCCGGCAAGACCGTGGTCGGTGAGTTCGCCGCCTGGCTCGCTCTGCGGGGCGGAGGCAAGGCCTTCTACACGACGCCGATAAAGGCGCTGTCGAACCAGAAGTACAACGACTTCCTCGCGCTCCACGGCGCCGGCAACGTCGGGCTCCTGACGGGTGACAACTCGATCAACGGCGACGCCTCGATCGTGGTCATGACGACCGAGGTTCTGAGGAACATGATCTACGAGAACTCGCCGGAGTTGAGTGGGCTGCGTTACGTCGTCCTGGACGAGGTCCATTACCTCCAGGATCCCTACCGCGGAGCGGTGTGGGAAGAGGTGCTGATCCACCTGCCGGTGGAAGTGCAGATGATCTCCTTGTCGGCCACCGTCTCGAACGCCGAGGAGTTCGGCGAGTGGCTGCAGACATTGAGAGGTCGCACCGAGGTCATCATCGAGGAACGACGGCCCGTCGAGCTGCGCCACTGGTACTTCGTGGCGGACCAGCTCCTGCCGATGTTCGTCCACGGCGCCGACGGGACGCCGATCCCCAATCCGCGCGGGGCGGAGTTCGACCGTCGCCGTCATCGGGGGCCAACCCGGCCCACGCGTGGCGACCGACGCCACGTACAGCGGCGCGCTCGGGTCCCTTACCGATCGGACGTGGTCGATCGCCTCGACGACGAGTCGATGCTCCCCGCGATCTACTTCATCTTCTCCCGCAAGGGCTGCGATGCAGCCGTGCGCCAGTGCATCGACGATGGCGTGCGGCTCACCGATGACGATGCCAGGCAACGGATCATCGAATACGCGGACCTCCGTGTCGCCGAGCTGGATCCCGATGAGCTCGACGTGCTGGGCTACGACTCCTGGATCGCCGGCTTGGCGCGTGGGATCGCCGCGCATCACGCCGGGATGATCCCCCCGTTCAAGGAGACGGTGGAGGAGCTCTTCGTGCGCGGTCTCATCAAGGTCGTGTTCGCGACCGAGACGCTCGCCCTCGGGATCAACATGCCCGCCCGCTCGGTCGTGATCGAGAACCTCGTCAAATTCACCGGAGAGCAGCACGAGCTGATGCAACCGGGGGAGTACACGCAACTCGCCGGGCGTGCGGGCAGGCGCGGGATCGACGAGATCGGCCACAGTCTCGTCCTCTACCAGCGCTTCACCCCGTTCGACGCCATCACGAGGCTCGCTTCGACGCGCACGTATCCGTTGATCTCGTCCTTCCGGCCGTCTTACAACATGTCGGTGAACCTCGTCCGTAACTACGACCAGGCAGAGGCCGAGCACCTGGTCAATTCGTCCTTCGGCCAGTTCCAGACGGATCGCGCCGTGGTAGAGCTGGAGATCACGCGCGAGCGTCTGGACGGCTACCTCGCCTCCTACCGCGATCGGATGCACTGCGAGTTGGGCGACGTGGCCGAATACAAGCGGCTGCTTGATCGGCTCGACCGGGTGGAGGGCGGTGGCCGCCGCGGGGTTGGGCGGGCCGCCAAGATCAACGAGGCGCTGGCCGCTCTCAGAGCCGGAGATGTGATCGACGTCTTCGGAGGGAAGCGCCGAGGCCGATACGTGGTCCTGGGCGCCTCGCGCGGGGGCAGGGGCGGCAACCTTCGCGTGCAGGTCGTCTCGGAGCAGGGCTCGAGCGTCAGGCTGGGGGCTCAGGATTTCCGCCTCCCGCCCCGACCGATCGGGAAGGTGCGGGTGCCCCGGGATCTCGAACCCCGCGACGCGCGGGCGCGAAAGAACCTGGCGCGGAGGTTGTCGGACATGAGACCGCTCGAGCCAAGAGAACCCGCGGCGGACTCGATCTCGGATGAGCTGCGCTCTCTTCGGGAGGCGGTAGAGGGTCACCCGGTCAACAAGTGCCCCGATATCACACGTCATCTCCACTACGCCGAGCGAGCGGCCCGCCTCGAACGAGATATCCGTGGGATCGACCGACGGATCGGCCGCCGCGCCGGAACCCTCGCTCGTAGGTTCGAGAAGGTCCTATCCGTTCTCGAGACCCTGCGCTACGTGGAGAGCTGGCAACTGACGGAGAAGGGGGTGACCTTGGCCCGCGTCTACAACGAGTCCGATCTCCTCGTCATCGAGGCCCTCGAGTCGGACACCCTCGCCGACCTGGACGCGGCCGAACTCGCCGCGATCTGCTCGACCCTGGTCTACGAGACGCGGGGGCCGGAGACGGTCGCCGTCGGCCCTATGCCCACGCCCGGCACCCGCCGGGCGTGGAAAGACCTCTTGAAGCTCTGGCGTGACATCCGTCGGGAGGAAGAGCCCCGAGGGCTGGAGTTGACCCGAGAGCCGGATCCCGGTTTCGCCGACGTGGCCTACAGGTGGGCGTCCGGCGTCGCCCTCGAGGACGTGCTCGGGGAGGAGGATGCGCCCGGTGACTTCGTCCGCTCCACGAAGCAGCTGGTAGATCTGCTGCGTCAACTCGAGGAGATAGCGCCGTCCGAGACCCTGGCCGCGACGATCCGCGAGGCCATCGACAACGTCCACCGTGGGGTGGTCGCGTACTCGTCCGTCGAGCTCTGATGGGGGTAGACGCGGTGATCTTCGACTGGGGCGGGACACTTTCCGTCTGGGCTCAGATCGACCTGGAAGACATGTGGCGGCTGGCAGCCCGCCGTCTGGCCCCGGACCGGGAACAGGACATGATGGATCGGCTGCTTGCGGTGGAGGCGCGCGTCTGGCGCCGGGTCGAGGAGACGCAGCGGTCCGCAACCCTCAGCGAGGTGTTGGAAGCAGCGGGCCGGGACCTGGGGCTTGACGTGACCGAAGTGGTCCTGCAGGAAGCCGCGACGCATCATCTGGACGCGTGGACCCCCCATATCTCCCACGATCCCGAGGCCGCGCCGGTGATCCGGGCCCTGCGGGACCGAGGGAAGCGGATCGGCTTGTTGTCCAACACGCTGTGGCCGCGCGAGTTCCACGATCGATTCCTGGAGCGCGACGGGCTCTTGGACCTGTTCGACGCGCGGCTCTACACGAGCCACATGGCGCGCACCAAACCGCACGCCAGTGCCTTCCACGCGGCACTGGATGCCGTCGGCGTGAAGGAACCCTCCCGCGCCGTGTTCGTGGGGGACCGGCCTTTCGACGACATCTACGGAGCCAAGTCCACGGGGCTCCGTGCCGTCCTGCGGCCGAACGACGCACTTCCGGCCGGCTTCACTCTGATCGACCAGGAACCCGTCGAACCCGATGCCGTGATCCACGCCCTGCCAGAGCTACTGACGCTGGTGGACGCCTGGTCGGATGGAGAGCAACCTCCGTAACCGCGTGCGAGTATCGCTCCATGCGTGAGGTCTTCGTGGTCGATGCCGTTCGGACGCCCGTCGGAAAGTTCGGGGGAGCGCTCGCGTCCGTCCGGCCGGACGACCTGGCGGCCCACGCCATCCGGGCGCTCGTGAAGCGGAACGCGGTGCCCGTGGCGATGGTCGACGACGTCCAGTGGGGCGCCGCCAACCAGGCGGGTGAGGACAACCGCAACGTAGCGCGGATGGCCCTCCTCCTCGCGGGTCTGCCGGTCGAAGTGCCCGGCGCGACGGTCAACCGTCTCTGCGGATCGGGGCTGGAAGCGATCAACTCGGGCTACCGGCAGATCCGGTCGGACGAGGCCGATCTGATCATCGCCGGGGGGTCCGAGTCGATGACCCGGGCCCCCTTCGTCCTGTCCAAAGCTCGAAGCGCATTCGACCGCCACACCGAGATCCACGACACATCGATCGGCTGGCGCTTCGTGAACCCACGGATGAAAGAGATGTACGGCACCCATGCGATGGGGGAGACGGCCGAGATCGTCGGCCACGACCACGGCATCACGAGGAAGGAGCAGGACGATTTCGCCCTCGAGAGCCATCGCCGGGCCGTCGCGGCGATAGAGGAAGGCCGGTTCAAAGACGAGATCGCCCCGGTTGAGGTTCCGCGCAAGAAGGGCGATCCCGTTGTCATCGATACCGACGAAGGTCCGCGGGCCGACACCTCGTTGGAGAAGCTGGGACGATTGAAGGCGGCGTTCGTCGACGAGGGGACCGTTACCGCGGGTAACGCCAGCGGGATAAACGACGGGGCAGCAGCCGTCCTGCTGGCCTCCCGAGAAAGCATCGAACGGAACGACTGGGCCCCGATGGCGCGCATAGTCACCTCCGCGGTGGTCGGGGTTGAGCCCCAGCGTATGGGGATCGGTCCGGTGTTCGCGACGCGCAAGGCGCTCGATCGAGCGCGTCTCGATCTCTCCGATATCGATCTTGTCGAGCTCAACGAAGCGTTCGCCGCGCAGTCGGTGGCCTGCATCAAGGAGCTCGGCCTCGACAAAGCCAGGGTCAACGTCAATGGTGGTGCGATCGCTCTGGGGCATCCCCTCGGAGCTTCGGGCGCCAAGATCCTGACGACGCTCGTGCACGAGATGGCGCGGCGCGAGGTCCGTTACGGCCTCGCGACGATGTGCATCGGCGTGGGTCAGGGGATCGCCACCATCGTCGAACGGGCGTGAGCCGGGCAGAACAGCTCGCCGGAGTCCTTTCGGAGGGGGCCGTCAGCGTCGACGATCGCGACCTCGCGGCGCACGCCCGGGATCTGTCTGCCTCCGCGCTCATCCGCGAGCGATCGGGGCAGACGCCCGCAGCGCCGGAGGTGGTCGTTCGGCCCGCGGACACCGACGAGGTCGCTCGGCTATTGGCCTGGGCCGACCGCGAACGGGCCCCGATCGTCCCCTTCGGGGGAGGCTCGAGCGTCGTGCGAGGCATCTCCCCGGGCGGTGCCGTCGTGGTCGACCTCTCCCGCATGGCCTCCGTCCTCGAACTCGACGAGAAGTCGCGTCTGGTACGCGTCCAGGCGGGGATCAGAGGAGACGCGCTGCAGGCGTCACTCGCGGAGAACGGGTGGATGCTCGGCCACCAGCCCCAGTCGATGGCTCTTTCCACCGTCGGAGGATGGATCGCGACCAGAGCCGCGGGACAGCTGTCTCTCGGTTTCGGAGCGATCGAGGACGTCGTCACGGCCTTCGACGTGGTCCTCCCGGGCGGTCGCGTCCTGCGCGGCCGGGTCCATCCCCGCCGGTCGACCGGGCCCGGGCTCGAGCACCTCCTCATGGGGTCGGAGGGAGCTTTGGGGATCGTGACCGAAGCGGTGATCCGGATCGTGCCTGCTCTACAGCAGCGAGCGGATGCGTCGTTCACCTTCAAGAGCATGTCCGCGGGCGTCGCCGCCTGCCGGGCCGTGGCTCAGAGCGGGACCTCGCCCATGCTCGCCCGGCTTTACGACGCGGAGGACACCGCGATCTTCTGGCGACGCCTGGACCAACCTCCGGCCGGCCCTCTGCTCGTCACCTCGGCTCGCGACGCCGGCACCCTCGATCGCGTCGCGGCCTTGGTCGCGGCCGCCGGCGGGGAACCGGCCGCGGAATCTCTGACCTCGTACTGGTGGGAGCATCGCAACGATGCGGCCGAGGACTTCTTGCACGCGATGGCCGGCGGCGGGATCCTCGGCGCCAATCCCGCCATCGAGACGATCGAAGTCTCGGCCACGTGGTCCAACCTCCGCGATCTGTACCATTCGCTCAAGGAGGGTTTGAAAGGCGAGGCGGACGTCGTCGGGTGCCACCTGTCACACGCCTATCCGGAGGGCGCCTGCCTCTACTTCACGCTGGCGTCGGCATGTGGAGACGACGCGGCCGCAGGATCACGACTAGATGCGTGGTGGGAGAAGGCGATGGCGACGACGCTCGCGGCCGGCGGTTCCATCAGTCATCACCACGGGATCGGTCGCACGCGGGCGCGCTGGATCCGAGAAGAACTAGGGGACTGGTATGAGTTGCTCGTCGCATTGAAGCGGGTCATCGACCCGAACGGGATCATGAACCCTGGGGTGTTGGGCCTGTGAGCTCACCGTTCGGGCCCATGGTCCTCATCTGCAACGAGCGCTCGGGTCGCGGCGGGGTCGGCAAGGCCCTTCCCGAGGTTCGCGCGCACCTCGAGCAGCGCGGTCTCGAGTACGAGATCCGGGCCACCGAGTATCCCGGGCATGCCACCGAGTTGGCGCGTGCGGCCCTCCAGGAGGGCAAAAGATTCCTCGTAGCCGTGGGTGGCGACGGCACGATCCACGAAGTCGTGAACGGGATGCTCGAGGAGGACCAGGCGATCGACCCAACCGCCGTGCTGGGGGTCATCGCGGCAGGGACCGGGTCCGATTTCATCAAGACCTTCGGGATCCCGGCGTCGGCGAGCCACGGGGTGGCCCATCTCGACGGGGGCGAGTCCTTCCCCATCGACATCGGGAAGATCACGTACATGCAAGACGGGGCCGAAGTCGTTCGCTACTTCCCGAACATCGCAGAGGCCGGTATCGGTGCCGACACGGTCGCTCGCGCGTCACGTCTACCGCGCTGGCTGGGACCCACCGTGTATTTCTTCGCCTTCTGGTTGGTGATGAGGGGATTCAAACCCGCCAACGTGAAGGTGGACCTGGTCGACCGGGTGCACGAGGGCCGGATGAGCAACCTCGTCGTGGCGAACGGCCAGTTCTTCGGCGGGGGGATGAAGGTCGCGCCCAAAGCCGCACCGACGGATGGCTTGCTGGACATCCAGATCCACAACCCCCGTAAGAGAGAGGCGATCGCGATCATGCCCCGGATGTACAAGGGCGAGCACATCCCTCATCCCGACATCCACGAAGCGAAACGCATCCGCGTCTCCATCGAGGCCGACCGCCCGCTCCGGATCGAAGCGGACGGCGAGATGCTCGGCGAGACCCCTGCGACCTTCGAGGTCATCCCCGACGCGATCAACCTGAAGGTCTGAGGGAAACCCTTGTCGGAGGTCGGCCGGGGACCGCTCAATCGCCGTCCAGCGGCTCCGTTTCGGACAGGAACTTGCGCAGGGCTTCCGACAGACGGGAAGCGAACTCGAAGGGGAGGTAGTGCGTAGCCTCGTCGAAGACCTCGAGCCGGGCCCCGGGGATGCGCGCGGCCATCTTCTCCATCATGCGCATCGAGGTGATCTGGTCCCGGCCACCCGCGACCAGAAGGGTCTGAGCCTGTACCTGCTCGAGCAACTCCGGGGCCCCATCGCCGGCGATCGCTGAATAGGTCGACAGCAGTTGATGGAGGTCGGAATCCGCGACCTCGTGAGCCATCTCGACCAATCCCGGGATATCGGCGGTGGGACCCACCGCACCGGACTGCCGGATGAGGCCGGCGAACTCCGGCCTCCGCGTCACGTTGCGGAAGGGCGACTCCAGGAAGCCCGCGACGTACTTCGTCAGCCCGGCCCCGACCGGCAGCAACGAAGCGAACTCGAGGAACCGCAGCCGGCGAAGCGCATGCCCATAGCCCCCGTTGACCAGAGTGAGCGCTCGGGTCCGGTCCGGATAGGCGGCTGCGAATTCGAGCGCGATGCGGGTGCCGGTGCTCCAGGCCGCGACCGCGACCTGCTCTGCGCCGAAGTGGTCGGTCACGGCCACGGCGTCTTCGACGTGAGCGCTCGGGTCGATGCGATCGGAGCGCGGAAGCTCCGAATAGTTCAAGCCGCGGAGGTCCCAAGTGATGACGGGTCTTTCTCGTGCTACGTCGGCCGCGATCCGACGCCACACGGAAGTGCTGGTTCCGACCGCGTTGATTATGAGCAGCGGCGTCGGCGAACCCTCGCCGGTCCGCCGCGCCGCGAGCCGCGTCCCGTCGAAGGAGACGACGTCGTCCTGCTCCTCCGCCGGCGACTGCTTCATCCGCTTCGGACGGAGGGGGTGACGGCACGCGGTGCCGCAGCGCTGCCGAGCGGGAGGCCGCGCTCCTCCTCGAGCTTCGCCCGGTACGAGGCGATCTGGGCGCGCACTTCGGCTCGATCCCAGCCCAGCTCGGCCCCCATGATCTCCGCTGCGGCCGACCCGGGGCCCATGCCGCCCGCGGGATCGACCAAGGCGAGCCGAGTGCGCCGCGCCAGCACGTCCTCGAGATCCACCGCCATCTCCTGGCGAGCCGCGTAGATCGCCTCCACGGCCAGGGGCGCGTGACCGGGGGACATCGGCTGGGTCAGCCCTTCCGTCGCGGCCAGGTCCAACACGTCCAGCGCGCGGTCTCCGTAGCACCGCACGAGGTTGGCAGCCACCGACGCTTCCATCCCCATCCGTCTCGCGCGCGCGGTCGCCGGATCGAGAACGCCTTTGAGGCGGGAGCAACCGAGCTTGATCCATCTGGTCTTCGAGTCCTCGCGGATATCCAGGTCCGAAGCGATCTTGTCCACCGCCTCGGTGGACATGCGTCGATAGGTCGTCAGCTTGCCGCCGGTCACGCCGTAGACCCCCGGCCCCATCTCGTAGACCCGGTGCCGGCGCGAAAGGTCCGCGGTCTCCCCGTGTTTCCCCGCGATGAGGGGACGCAGGCCCGCGAAGGCGCCGCAGATGTCGGCCTCCGTCAGTCCCAGGCCGAAGCTCGCGTTGAGAGACTCGATGCAGTAGGCGCGATCCTCCGGCTCCACCGGTGGTGCATCGATATCGCCTTCGTACTGGGTATCGGTCGTTCCCACCAACACGGAGCCGAGCCACGGGATGACGAACAGCATCCGGCGCCGCGCGACGTCGGGGATGAAGACGCCCGCCTCGCCCAGCGGGATGGAGTCACGGCTGAACACGAGGTGGATCCCCTTCGAGGGGCGGAGCGCCAGGTTGACGTCGGCATGGGCGAGATGTTCGACCTGATCGGTCCACACGCCGGCGGCAACCAGAACCCGGCGAGCGTGCACGAACATGTCGTATCCCGTCACCTCGTCACGAACCTTCACCTCCACCCGCTCCTCGTCCGGTGCGATCCCCACGACGCCCGCGTGATTGACCACGACCGCGCCCAGGCGAACGGCCTGGATCAGGTTCTCCATGACGAGCCGCACGTCGTCCGTCTTGGAGTCGTAGAAGGTGAAACCGCCTCGGACCTTGCCGCGCGGCAGGGGTGGAACCAGCTCTTCCGTCTCGTCACGGTCCAGGTAGCGATGGAACTTGGAGTTCCTGAAGTTGGAGAGCGCGTCGTACGCCCACAGGCCGACGCCGAACTGGGCACGGCGCAGTCGACTCGTCACGGGGATTACGAAAGGCACCGGCTGCACGAGGTGCGGCGCCAACCTACCGAGGACCTGTCGTTCGAGCGACGCCTCCCGCACGAGCCCGAATTCCCGCTGTTCCAGGTAGCGGAGACCGCCATGGATGAGCTTCGAGGACTTGCTCGATGTGCCCGAGGCGAGGTCGGCGCGCTCGACCAAACCCACGCTCATCCCGCGAGAGGCTGCATCCAACGCCGCGCCCGCACCCGTGATCCCTCCGCCGACCACGAGGAGGTCCAGGGGCTCGGCCCGGGTCGCAGCGAGGCGTTCGAGTGCCTGCTCGCGCCCGCCCAGGCCACCCCTCACGACAATAGCCCCACGGCCCAGCGCACGACCGTCACAGCACCGACGACCAGGAAGAGACCCCCGAACAACACGACCGGCCCCATCCACCAGTCCGTCTGACGCGCCAGCGGGTCGGGATCGGATTCGGTCTCGCGCCTGACGACCAGCTGGGGCCCGCCCGGCTGAGCGAAGTGCAGATGCTCGCGCTTGCCCTCGACGACGTCGGCCAGACCCTCGAGCAGGTCGACCAGCTCGGCGTCGTCGACCGTCACCGTCGTCTCCGGGAGCGGTTCGCCACGACGATCCTCGATCTTCATGTCTCTTCTCCTAGCCGTTGCCAACGTCCACGCTATCCTCCCGCGATATGCCCGCCGACCTTCGGTTGCTGGATGAGGACCAGCGTGCCCTGGTCGGGCTCGTACGCGAATTCGCCCAGGCCGAAGCGGCGCCCGCCGCGGCCGGCTACGAGGCGCGGTCGGAGGACCCGGCACCCCTGTACGTCAAGCTCGCCGAGCTCGGCCTCACCGGACTGCCCTTCCCCGAAGGATCGGGAGGCGGTGGGCAACCCTATGGGTCCTATCTGTTGGTGATCGAGGAGCTGGCGGCCGCTTACGTAGCCCTCGCCGTGGGACTCTCGGTCCACACGCTGTGTGCTTTCGCGACGGATGAGTTCGGAAGCGAGGCGCAGAAGAAAGAGGTCCTGGAGAAGCTCACGGCGGGGGAGTGGTTCGGCGCGTATGCACTGTCGGAGCCGTCTTCGGGTTCCGACGCCGTGGCGCTGACGACCAAGGCCGAGCGTGTGGGAGACGGCTACCGGCTCACGGGGAGCAAAGTCTTCTGCACGAGAGGAGCCGAGGCCGACGTCGTCCTTCTCATGGCGCGCACCGGGGGTCCGGGCGCCGGCGGGATCTCAGCGTTCCTGGTGGAGAAGGGGACCGTGGGTTTCTCGGGCAGCAAGAAGGAGGACAAGATGGGCTGGCGTTCTTCGCCCACGTGGATGCTCACGCTCGACGATGCGCACGTCCCCGAGACGCGCAGGCTCAGCGACGAGGGCATCGGCTTCCGGATCGCTCTTGCGTCGCTCGACTCCGGCCGCCTGGGCATCGCCGCATGTGGGATCGGCGTGGCTCAGGCGGCGTTCGATGCCGCCTTGAAGTTCACGTCCGAACGCGAACAGTTCGGCCACCCGGTCAACCAGAACGAAGGCATCCAGTTCATGATCGCCGACATGTCGACACAGATCGAGGCGGGCCGTCGCCTGTACCGGCACGCGGCGGCGCTGCGCGATGCGGGTCAGGACTACGCCCTCCAAGCGGCGCAGGCCAAGCTGTTCGGCACCGATATCGCCATGAAGGTGGCCACCGATGCGGTGCAGCTGCACGGAGGCTACGGCTACATCACCGAGTACCCGGTCGAGCGCTACATGCGCGAGGCGAAGGCGCTCCAGATCGTCGAAGGCACCAACCAGATCCAGCGCTTCGTGATCGGCCGCAAACTCACGGGCGGCAGCTAGGTGTCTCTCTACGCTTAGACGGTGTCACTCACGGTGCTCGGCGCCGCCGTTTCTCGCCGCTAGGGCTCCGGGAGAGGCCGTCGCTCGAAGGGCGTGGAGAGGACGATCGTCGAGCGGGTGATCACGTCCAGCTTCGCCCTCAGGGCGTCGAGCAGCTCCTCCAGGTCCTTCGTCGTGGGGGCCCTGACCACGAGGACGTAGGAGTTGTCGCCGGCCACCGAGTAGCAGGACTCGACGAGAGGGAACTCGGCCACCCGGGAGGGGATGTCGGCCGGCGAGCTCGCGCGCAGCGCCAGGCTCACGAAAGCGGTGATCGGATACCCGCTCTCGGCGAGGTCGAGGTCGGCCCGGTAGCCGCGGATCACGCCCGCCTTCTCCAGCTTGCGGACCCGGTCGTGGACCGAGGACGCGGCGAGCCCGACGCGGTGGCCGATCTCGGCATAGGTGAGACGGTCGTCTTGGTCCAGTAGGCGTATGATCTTCCGGTCCCGGGCATCCATACCGAACATCCTTCCGTAAGTGCCGGGTATTGTCTAATATCCTTGGGTAAGCAAGCCATCGCGCCCACGCGTCCGGAGGGAGGGCATCCCATGGCGGTGACGCCTGCAGAGCTGTTCCATCGCACGCCGCACGCCGCGGCGGCGCCCCAGCCCTATCGCTATCCGCCGGAGCGGCCCTTCGTCGAGCCCGACTGGGCACGTCTGTCGGGCTACCAAGACGTGAGCGAGGCCGAATGGCGCAACGCTAAGTGGCAGCGCCAGCACACGGTCAAGAACCTCGATCAGCTCGTCAAGGTCTACGGCGAGTTGATCCCGGCCGACCTCGTGGATTCCATCCGCCGGGACCAGGCCGAGCGGGCGACGATGTCGATGCTGATCCCGCCCCAGATGATCAACACGATGGACGAGACGGATCTGTGGAACGATCCCATCCGCCGCTACATGATCCCCGCCTTCGCGGACCGGGACCCGGAATGGCCGAGCCACCCGCTGGCCGAGCGCGACTCGTTGCACGAGGCGGATATGTGGGCGGTCGAGGGACTGACGCACCGTTATCCCACGAAGGTGTTGGCCGAGCTCCTCAGCACCTGTCCCCAGTACTGCGGTCACTGCACGCGGATGGACCTCGTCGGCAACAACGTCCCCCAGTTCATGAAGTACCGCTTCGAGCTGAAGCAGAAGGAACGCTACGCGGCGATCCTCGACTACCTTCGAAAGACTCCGTCGGTACGCGACGTCGTCGTGTCCGGCGGGGATGTGGCGAACCTGCCCATCGCCCACCTCGAGGAGTTCATCCTCGCCCTGCTGGAGATCGAGAACATCCGCGACATCCGATTGGCGACGAAGGGCTTGATGGGGCTCCCACAGCACTTCCTCCAGGACGATGTCCTCGCCGGCATGGAACGGATCGCGGTCAAAGCGCTGGAACGCGACGTCGACATCGCGATCCACGCGCACGTGAACCACGCCGCCTCGATCACTCCGCTTGTCGCCGAAGCGGTGAAGAAGCTGCTGGCGATGGGATTCCGGGACGTACGCAACCAGGGCGTCCTGTTGCGTGGTGTAAACGACTCCCAGACGGCTCTCCTGGACCTGTGCTTCACGCTGCTGGATAACGCGAAGGTGATGCCGTACTACTTCTACATGTGCGACATGATCCCGAACTCCGAGCACTGGCGCCTGTCGGTGAAGGAAGCCCAGGCACTCCAGCACTCGATCATGGGCTACCTTCCGGGCTTCGCGACCCCGCGTATCGTCTGCGACGTGCCGTACGTCGGGAAGCGGTGGGTTCACCAAGTAGAGGAGTACGACGAGGCACGCGGTATCTCGTACTGGACCAAGAACTACCGGACCGGCATCGAGGCCGGCGATGCCGAGGCTCTAACGCGTCGCTACGAGTACTACGACCCCATCTACACCCTGCCTCCGGATGGACGCGAATACTGGCGGGACCGGGCGCGGCTCCGGACCGCGACGGCCTGAAGCCATGAGCAAGCGCTTCGGCGTTCACCGCTCGGTCGAGCCGGCGGGCGCCCTCCCGCAGCAAGCTCGAGTCCTGGACGCAGTTGCCGCTCTGTCCGAGGGCGAGCTCGCGATAGACGTCGAGTACCTGAACATCGACTCGGCGTCGTGGCGTCAGCTCCGCGACTCTTGCGGCGACGATCCGGTCGCGATGAGAGCCGCGATCCTCGACATCGTCGGGACCGCGGGGAAGATGCAGAACCCCGTGACGGGCTCCGGCGGGATGCTGGTCGGCCGCGTCGCCGAGTTGGGACCGGGTCGGAGCCGGCCGGCCGTGGGCACCCGTATCGCCACTCTCGTATCCCTGACCGTCACCCCCTTGGTCATCGACGAGATCACGGCGCTCGATCCCGCATCGGAGAAGGTCCGCGTCCGAGGCCGGGCGACCCTGTTCGAGACGGGGATCTACGCGCCGGTGCCCGATGACCTCGACGACGCGACCGTACTCGGGGTTCTGGACGTCGCCGGGGCGCCGGCGTGGATGGAGCGACTGGCGAAGCCCGGGATGGACGTCGTGATCCTCGGTGCCGGGGGCAAGTCCGGGATGCTCGCCGCAGCTCAAGCGGTGCGATCGGTGGGAGAGGGTGGCCGCGTGCTCGGCTTGTGCTGGCCCGAGGAAACGGTCGTCGCTGCTAAGGATGCGGGCGCGGAGGCGATCGCGGTCGACTGCACCGACGCGATGGCCGTGCACGCCATCGTCGACGGAGCCCTCGATGGGGGAGCGGACCTCGTCTTCGTCTGCACCAACGTCCCGGGATGCGAGGGTGGCGCGATCCTCGCAGCCGCCGAGGATGGGACCGTGATCCTCTTCTCCATGGCGACGTCCTTCACCAGCGCCGCATTGACCGCGGAGGGCCTCGGCAAGTCGTGCACGATGTTGATCGGCAATGGATTCGTCCCCGGCCACGCCGAGCTCGCGCTCGATCTCGTCCGCTCCGACGACCGGTTGCGCGAGAGGTTCCGGTCATGACGACAACCATCTTCCACGGCGGCGCGATCCGGACCGGGGGTCGCGACGAGGCCTGCGACTGGGTGCTCGTGGACGACGACGTCATAGCGGCCCTGGGGACCGGGGATCGACCCACCGCCGATCGGACGGTCGATCTCGATGGCGGGGTGTTGATCCCAGCCCTGCGTGACGGACACGTCCATCTGCCGGCGACGGGCCTCTACGCGTCGGGGATGGACTTCCGTGACGAGGGTTCCAGCGCGGCGATCGTCGCCGCGTTCCGCGAGCGTGCCCGAACCGGAGAGATCCTGTTCGGGGGGAACTTCGAAGAGCTCGACGCTCCCTTGGGGCGTCACGAGCTCGATGCTGCGGTCGGCGACCGCCCCGCCCTCCTCGCCCGTGCCGACATGCACTCCTGCATCGTCTCCTCGGCCCTCTTGAACACCCTCGCGCTGGACGATGTCGAGGGCGTCGATCGTGATGGCGACTCCAGGCCAACAGGCTTCCTCCGCGAGCAGGCCGCGTCGGAGGCGTGGAAGTGGTTCGACGCGTCCCTGACCGCGGAGCAGCAACGCGACGCCGTGCTGGCCGCCGTGGACATCGCATACTCGCGAGGCGTGGCCGAGGTCCACGAGATGTTCGTCGTCGAGTGGCGCGGGTGGGATTCCGCCGAGCGGTTCCTCGCGACGATCGGCGAGGTTGCCTTGAACGTGCCGGTTTACCTCGGAACGGACGAGGTCGATCGCGTTTACGAGCTGGGCTTCCGTCGTGTCGGGGGCGACTGGTTCCTGGACGGCTCCTTCGGCTCGCATACGGCATGGATGCGGGAGCGCTTCACCTCGCAGCCGCCGAGCGGGTCGTCGGAGACCGGTCTCTCGTACCGGACCGACGAACAGGTCCACGACCTCTTCCGACGGGCCCAGGAGAAGGGCATGCAGGTCGGCGTGCACGCGATCGGCGACGCGGCGATCGATCAGGCGATCCGGGCCTGGGGCCGGGTGGCGGAAGAGTTCGGCATCGAAGCCGTCAGGCGCTTCCGCCACCGCATCGAGCACTTCGAGTGCTCCGGTGACGAGAACATCGAGGCCGCCGCGCATCTGGGTCTGGCCGCCAGCGTGCAGCCGGCGTTCGACGCCTTCTGGGGCGCAAGGGACGGTCTCTACAGCGAACGCATCGGCTGGGACCGCGCTCGTCTCATGAACCGGTTCAAGACGATGATCCGCGCCGGGATCACTCTCGGTGGGGGATCGGACTCGACCGTGACCCCGCTGGATCCGTTCCTGCAGATGGATGCGATGCGGCGTCATCACGTCGAAGAGGAACGCCTCGACGCGCACGCGGCGCTGTGGGTGATGACGCGCGGCGTCTCGCGGCTCGCGCCGACGGAGGGGAACCGGGGAGCGATCGAACGAGGCGCGTGGGCCGAGTTCGCCCTCGTGGATCGCGACCCGCTAACCGTGGAGGGCGACGACCTGTTGAAAGCGGAGGTCCTGGGGACGTGGGTCCAGGGCAAGCGTGCCTGGCCGAAGAACGAGGCGGAGACGGCATGACCCACGACGGGTTCGCCCGCCCCATCGGCCGCCTCTCGATAGACCACGGCGTCGTGGATGAGTGCCGGGAGCTGTCCGTGGAGATCTCCCGTCCGATCGAGGAGCTGGCCCGCACGCACACGACCAGATCGATCGAGCGGGCCGTACTCCGTTTGATCGGCATCACGGGGGCCGAAGGCGCGGGGGCCGCCGCTCAACCCCGCGTCAATCAGGTGATCGACGCCGTCGACGCCACGGTCGGCCTGCAGCGCGGGGTCCTCGTGCCGTTCCTTCACGCGGTGGAGTCGGGATGCGGTGACATCCGCACGGCCGCGGAACGGATCGCGGCCGGAGACGTTCGGCCGGAGTGGCCCGATGGGATCGACCTGGAGATCGCCCTCGAGCGGGCTCGTCGGGAATCGCGCCGGGCGGTCGACTCCATCACCGGCGCCGAGCTCGACCGCGCGGCCAAGATCGAGAAGATGGGCGAGCCCGGGAAGCCGTGGTTCTATCTGATCGTCGCTACCGGGAACATCTACGAAGACATCCCGCAGGCACAAGCCGCCGCCCGGGAGGGCGCCGATGTCATAGCCGTCATCCGATCGACGGGCCAGTCGCTGCTGGACTACGTTCCCGAAGGTGCCACGACGCAGGGCTTCGCCGGGACGCTCGCCACCCAGGAGAACTTCCGTCTGATGAGAGCCGCCCTCGACGAGGTCGGAGATGAGCTCGGCCGCTACGTCCGCCTCACCAACTACGCCAGCGGACTGTGCATGCCCGAGATAGCTGCGATGGCGGCGATGGAACGGCTCGACATGATGCTGAACGACTGCATGTACGGGATCATCTTCCGCGACATCAACATGCAGCGGACGTTCGTGGACCAGCACTTCTCGCGCATGGTGCACGCCGCGGCCGGGATCGTGATCAACACCGGCGAGGACAACTACCTCACGACCGCGAACGCGATCGAGGCCGCTCACACCGTCCTGGCTTCTCAGTTCCTGAACGAGCGCCTCGCCCTGTCGGCCGGCCTGGCGAAGGAGCGGATGGGCCTCGGTCACGCGTTCGAGGTCGACCCGGCCGCGCCCGATCAGATCCTGCTGGAGCTGGCCCAGGCGCAGCTGGTACGTGAATGCTTCCCCGACGCCCCGCTCAAGTACATGCCTCCGACGAAGCACATGACCGGGAACATCTTCCAGGGCTTCCTGTACGACGGCATGTTCAACCTCGTCGGGGCCTTGACCGGGCAGGACATCATCTTGCTGGGCATGATGTCCGAAGGCGTTCATACTCCGTTCCTCTCCGACCGCGACCTGGCGATCGAGAACGTGCGCTACGTGTTCCGCGGAGCCGCCGGTCTAGCCGGAGACGTCCGGTTCGAAGCCGGGGGCCGGGTCGAGCGGCGCGCGGCGCAGGTTCTCGAGGAGTGCCGCCAGATGCTGCGCAAGGTCGCGGATATCGGGATGTTCGCCGCGATCGAGGCCGGCATGTTCGCCGATACCGTTCGGACCCGCGACGGCGGGAAAGGTCTGGACGGCGTGATCGAACGCGATGCAGGCTACGTCAACCCGATAGCGGACCTCCTTGCGGACGAACTGGGAGTCGGTTGATGCCGGAGATCAAGCCGTACGGCGACGAGACCGGTGACGGGATGGTGCAGTTGTCGTTCACCCTGCCCCTCGCGGAGTCGGAGCGCGCCCGTCAGGCCGCCCTGGCCCTGGCGACCAAGATGGGGATACAGCGCCCCCAGGTCGTCCACATGAAGGGCATGGGTTCGGACTTCACTTTCTTCGTGGTTTACGGAGCGACGCAACACTCCGTCGACCCCGACACCTTGACGGTGGAGGAACGAGAGTTCCCGTTGCTGTCGTCTCAGGAGGTCAACAAGCTGATCTTCGAGAGGCTCAAACGACCTCTGGTGGTGATCGGTGCCTGTACCGGCACCGATGCCCATACGGTGGGGCTCGATGCCATCCTGTCGATGAAGGGCTTCGCCGGCGACAAGGGGTTGGAGTATTACTCGCAGATCAGAGTGGTGAACATGGGCGCACAGGTGACGCCGGACGAGATCGTCGAAGTCGCCCGCTCGGAAGGTGCGGACGCCGTCCTCGTCTCGCAGGTGGTCACCCAGCGCGATGCCCACGTCCTGCATCTGAAGGAAGTGCGCGAGGCGTTGGAGGCGGCGGGGTTGCGCCGCGGGCTCGTACTGGTCGGTGGGGGGCCCAGGTTCTCGCCCGAGCAGGCGTCCGAGCTCGGATACGACCGGATCTTCGGACGGGGTACGAAGCCGTCCGAGGTCGCGGCCTACCTCGCCTGGTCCGTCACCCATGAGGTACCGGTGTGAACGAGATCAGCGCTTCTCTGCGCGTCCGGCTATCTCAGGCAGACGCGCACTACGGTGGGGGTCTCGTCCCCGGCGCCAAGCTGATGGAGCTGTACGGCGACGTCGCGACCGAGCTCTGCATCCGGTCCGACGGAGACGAAGGCCTGTTCGCCGCGTACTCGTCCGTGGAGTTCCTGGCCCCCCTGCACGCGGGGGACTTCGTCGAGGTTCGCGGCAGGATCGTGCGCACGGGCACGACGTCCCGTGAGATCTCTTTCGAGGCCTACCGCTACGCGACGCCCCGCCCCGAGGTGAACGCCTCGGCGGCGGACATCCTGGACCATCCGGAGCTGGCGGGCCGGGCCACGGGTACCTGCGTGGTCAAGAAGGACCGCCAGCGGCGCTAGTCCCGGGGGGGCTCAGGTCGAGGGAGCCCGATCCTCGAGCGGACCGGTTGACCTTCCGCCGGATGAAGTAGGTTCTCGCTCAACCACACCAGACCAGCCGATCCCGGCGTCGCCGGCGGGGGAGTGATGTCGTGAGGAGAGTCGAGGGGATCCGAGCAGTCACATACGACTGCTGGGGGACGCTTCTGCGGGACAAGGATTGGAAGGGCGCCATGGATATCCGGATCGGCGCCCTTCGTCGCGTCATGCGTCTTCCGGAGGACGAGGCGCGCGAGCTGATGGACGAGGCCTGGCTCCGTCATGACGAGGCCTGGAAGCAGGTCGAGAGCTTCGGGGCGGGGCGGATGGCCGCCTACTGCCTCGAGGCCCGCGGGATCGACGACGACGAGACGATCAGGTTCCTCACGCGTGAGTTCGAGGAGGCGACCCGCAGGGTCGGCGTGGATGCCGTCGACGGCGCCGAGGAGACCCTGGCCCGGCTCAAGGAGGCCGACCTCGGGCTCGCCCTGATCTGCGACACCGGCCTCAGCCCCGGCCGCGTCGTGCGCCAGCTCCTGGACGACTGCGGCCTCCTCAAGTTCCTCGACATCACCTGTTTCTCGGACGAGGTCGGCGTCCCCAAGCCCGGCAACGACATCTTCGTAGCGGCGCTGCGGGGGCTGAACGTGCGGCCGCCCGAGGCCATCCACATCGGGGACCTCAGACGGACGGACATCGCCGGAGCGCACGACGTCGGGATGCACGCGGCCCGCTTCCGGGGGGTGCACGACGACCGGTCGGACTCGCACGAGGCCGAGATCGTTCTGGACC
The DNA here is from genome assembly GCA_009380005.1 of Actinomycetota bacterium. Classification (GTDB taxonomy): domain Bacteria; phylum Actinomycetota; class CADDZG01; order CADDZG01; family WHSQ01; genus WHSQ01. The sequence continues at coordinate 60,702 of WHSQ01000002.1, forward strand.
GGCACGAACAGATCCTCGAGGTGCTGAGCCTCGACGAGGCGGCCGCTTAGCCCGTCCCGGCCCTGCCGCCGGCCCTCAGTAGGCCCGGGCCCAGATGGCCCTCTCGGTTCCGGGCTTCCCGCACACGATGCAGGGCCCGCGGGGATCCTCACGCTCCAGGGGGAGGACACGCAGGCTGGCCTTGGTCGCGGCCGACACCTTCTCTTCGCACTCCGGGCTTCCACACCAGGGCCCGACCCAGAAGCCCCCCTTCTCCTCGACGCCGGCGGCGAAGGAGTCGAAATCGTCGATCTGGTGCGTGTTCTCGTCCCGGTAGGCGCGGGCGTCCTCGAACAGCGCGAGCTGCACTTCATCGAGCGTCCCGGCCATCCCCGACGTCGCCTCGGCCAGGCTCACCGAGCGCTTGTCGCCGGTGACCCGGTCGACGAGCACGACCTGTCCTGCTTCGACATCGCGGGGGCCGAGTTCCACCCGCACGGGGACGCCCTTGAGCTCCCACTCGCCGAACTTGTACCCGGGCCGGTGCTGGTCCCTGTCGTCCAGCTTCGCGCGCACTCCGTTGCCGGCGAGATCGTCGCGGAGCTTGCCGGCGACGTCGAGGACCGCCGAGCGCTCTTCGTCCGAGCGGTAGATGGGGACGATGACCACCTGGATGGGGGCGATAGCGGGGGGCAAGCGAAGACCCTTGTCGTCGCCGTGGGCCATGATCGTGCCCCCGATCATGCGCGTGGTGAAGCCCCACGACGTACCCCACGCGTACTCCTGTCGGCCCTCCGGGTTGAGGAACTTCACGTCGTAGGCCTTGGCGAAGTTCTGCCCGAGGAAGTGGGAGGTCCCGCACTGTAGGGCCTTGGCGTCACGCATCATCGCTTCGATCGGCAGGGTCTCGTCGGCGCCGGGGAAACGTTCCGACTCCGACTTGCGGCCGGGGATGACGGGGATCCCCAGGACGTCCTCGGCCACCTCCCGGTACACCTCGAGCATGCGGAGCGCCTCGTCCCAGGCTTCTTCCCTCGTGGCGTGGGCCGTGTGCCCTTCCTGCCACAGGAACTCGCTGGTCCGGAGGAACAGCCTCGTGCGCATCTCCCACCGAAGAACGTTGCACCACTGGTTGTAGAGGAGCGGGAGGTCGCGATAGCTCTGGATCCAGCGGGCATAGGTGGGCCAGATGACGGCCTCCGAGGTCGGCCGGATCACCAGAGGCTCGTCGAGGGTCTCTCCTCCGCCCTGCGTGACGACCGCCGCCTGGAGCTTGAAGCCTTCGACGTGCTGAGCCTCGGCGGCCAGCAGGTGCATCGGGATCAGCAGGGGGAAGTAGAAGTTCTCGTGCCCGGTCGCCTTGAAGCGGTCGTCGAGGGCCCGCTGGATGTTCTCCCAGATCGCGAAGCCGTAGGGGCGGATGATCATCGAGCCGCGCGCGGGGCCGTGCTCGGCGAGCTCGGCCCGCTTGACGACCTCGACGTACCAGCCGGGGAAGTCTTCGGACTGCTTGGGGAGCCGGTCGGCCACTATTCGCCCACCACCTGGATCACGATCGACCTGACGCCGGGTTCTTCGAGCTCGGCGAGCAGCACCCGCTGCCACTTACCCAGCCTAAGCTCGCCGTCTGCGACGGGCAGGACCACGGAGGTCGAACCGATCAGGGCGTGCCGGCTGTGGACGTCCTGGGCACCGAGGCGATCCAGCGCGGCCCGGACGTCGCTCATCAGCCCAGACTCCCGCTCGTTCATCACCACGCTGCAGCCGCTCTCCAACGAGAAGACCGTGACCTGCCCCTGCCTGACCCCGGATCCGGCGATAGCCGTGCGGACCTCGTCGGTTACGTCCACGAAGTCCAGGGAAGCCGTCGTCTCGGCCTTACATTCGGCCCGATGGATCCGCATGGCGGTGATGCTATCCGTAGCTCAAGGCGGAGTTGTGTCCACGACGTGCGTTTTCCACGGATCTTCGGGGACGACCTTGGGACATCCTGTGGATGGATGTTCGATAACTCAGGAACTTTCGCGGACAGCCATCTGTCTCGGATCTTCGTATTGACACCCTCTTGCTCTCTCCCTATCGTGCGACGAGTCCCAAGCAGCCAAGCGGACTGCGAGGGTCACCGAGAAGCTCGCAAGGGTGGATCGGGATGGACCGGCGGATCGGAAGCGCCTCGAGCGGATCGATCAGGGGGGCCGGTCGCAGGCGAAAGCCGGCGACAACAACCTCGAACGCCGATCCACGCACCGGACGAAGTCCGAGCCGGGTGAAACCGGAGCGGCATTCGACCGTAGCGACGGGAAACACCTCGGTGTTGCCCCGGGCGCCGGAGTATCCGGAGCGGAGACCCCACGTATGCCGGGCGGTTGCTTGGGACCTCGATCTCGGTTGGACCCGAGTGGCCGAAGGAAAACGCTCCAATAACCGGTTCGCCGGCTAACGAGCGGTCCCGGAAGGTTACTCGGGTCTTTCCGTCTCCTCTCGGGCTCCTCAGCCTTCCCTCCGGGCACCCAAACGGAACCCGTTTCTTCGCGCTGCCTCCGCGGCCTCACTTGGGGGTGTTGCCATCCGGATCTCGGGAATAAGGTTGTCTCGACCGGCCGGCGCAACCAGGAGGGCACCGAACACCGTGCTACGCGATGTGGAGTCCGACGAGGACCTGGAATCGCTCGATAACGAGGGCGGCGATCCCGAAGACCGCGGGGACCTGGCGCGTCTCGGGCTCGACGAGGAAGAGCTCGAAGACGAAGACGAAGATTCGGAGGACGAGGACGACGAGGGCCAGGAGGCCGCCGGATCCACCGACGACGATGAGGAGTCGGACGAGACCAGCCTCGAGGACCTCCTCGCCAAGCGAGCCGCCGCCCGCAGGGGAGGGGAGGACTCCGACGAGGATGTGACCGAGATCCTCGGGATGTCCTCCGAGCGGGAGCCGAGCACGCTGGACGTCGACCCACCCCCGGGCAAGGTGACGCCTATCCGCAGCGATGAGTTCGTCTGCGCGCGTTGCTACCTCGTGAAACCACGCGTGCAGCTGGCCGACCCGGAGCGCGGTCTCTGTCGCGATTGCGCCTAGCTACATCTCGATGACGGGTTCACGCGCCTATGTCGTGGCGCTCGCGTCCGGCGTCGTCCTCAGCTTCGCTTACCCCGAGCCAAGCATCTCGCCTCTGGCCTGGATCTCACTCGTCCCTTTGCTGTTGCTGCTGGCCGCGACGAGATCGGTGGCGCGAGGGGCGCGGCTGGGAGCGGCGTTCGGGTTGGGGTTCTTCGGAACGCTGCTCGTCTGGATCAGCATCGTCGGCTGGGTCGCCTGGACGGTGTTGGTGATCGTCGAGACCGCGTTCGCGGCGGCTTTCGGAGCCCTGTGCGTCCTCCTGAGCCGCCGCGACCGAGGGACCGCCGGGTTCCGGATCCTGGTGCCACCGGTCGCCTGGGTCGCCGTCGTGGAGCACCTGCGCTCGGTCGTGCCGGTGGGAGGCTTCACGTGGGGACAGCTCGCCCAGAGCCAGCACGACGTCGCCTGGATCCTGAAAGCGGCATCCATCGGCGGAGGGTGGCTGGTGGCCTTCGTCATCGTCCTGGTGAACGCACTTATCGCGGAGGCGCTCCTCGGACGTGAACGGGATGGGAAGCGCGCGGTGGTGCTGATCGTCCTGGCGGCCGTCGCGATCTCCGCACCGGCCGTACTCCCGCGCAACCACGCCTCAGGCGATGAGATCCGAGTAGCCCTCGTTCAGGGCAACGTGCCGCGCGACTTCACGGGAAGCTTCTACGACAAGGAGTTCGCGATCACGCGCAGCCACCGGGAGCTGACCGAAGGCCTCGCCGGTGAAGGGATCGACCTGGTCGTTTGGCCCGAGAGTGCGGTGGGCTTGGACATGAGCCGGGATCCGGACGTCGCGCGAGAGGTCGCCGCGGCGGCCGCGGCCGTTGACGCGCCCATGATCGTCGGCGCGAACCTCGATATCGATCGAAGCCGTTACAGGGTCGTGGCCTTCCAGGTGGAACCGGACGGCACCATCGGCGATACCTACGTCAAGACCCACCTCGTTCCCTTCGGGGAATACGTGCCGATGCGATCGTGGCTCGGTTGGCTACCGATGCTGGATCAGGTCCCGCGCGATGCCGTCGCTTCCGATGAGGCGAAGCTCCTGGACGTCGCCGGCGCCAAGGTCGCTCCGGTCCTGTCCTACGAAGGTGACTTCGGCGCTCTGGTGCGACGCCGCATAGATGACGGCGGTCGCTTCCTCATCGTTGCGACCAATACCTCGACGTGGGGTCGGTCATGGGCATCGGCCCAACACCTAGCGTTCAGTCAGGTGCGAGCGGCCGAGACGGGCGTTTGGGTGGCACACGCGGCGATCAGCGGGATCAGCGGGCTGGTCGCGCCCGACGCGGAGGTCGCGGAGAGTCTGCCACTGTGGGAGGAGGGCACGATAGTCCGCGATATCCGCCTCGCCGAGGACACGACCTTCTACGCAAGGAGCGGTGAATGGCTACCGTTGCTCTGCTACATCGCGCTTATCGGGCTTGTGGCGACGGAGACGCAGACGCGGTTACGAAGGTGGACGTCGTCGCCCGTTGGTAGCGATGAACCTCGCTCCGTGTAGGAAGCGCATCATGGGTCGCCGCACGAGTCGGCCAGCAGGCGCTTGCCACCGACGATGCCCGCGAACAGCCTCTGATCGGGATCGTCGATCCATGCCTTGGGCATCGACTCGCCCGGTCTGAGGTTGTCCTTCCTGCGATACATGATCAGCCAATCGGCGATGTCCTGTAGCGACACCCCCAGGCGCTCGGCCTCTCGCCGGTCGATGAAGAGCCCCGAGGCCGACGTTCCCATGACCAACCTCCTGCCGTTGTCGTTATCGTCGAACCGGGCGTTGACGTCGCCTCCGAGGGGGCCGGGGGCGACGGGCCAGGCCCCGGTGTCTTGGGGCCGCGGTTGCTGTCCGTGATCGGCCGTGACCAGCACGGACCATCGGCCACGCCCGACGTTCTCGTCCAGGAGCCGGACGAGCCTGCGCAGCGCCGCATCGGAGGCGGCGATCGCTTCGCCCACCTGTCGCGACAACGGATACCACTTATGCCCGCTATCGTCGATCATCTTGAAGTTGGTGAACATCAGATCCGGGACGTCGTCTCGTCCGAAGCCCTTGGAGACGATGGTCTGTTCCAGGACCTGCTGTTGGAAAGCCACGAACGCCGGGCTCGCAGCGCGAACGGCAAGGTCGCTGAGGTCCTCTTGCCTCCATCGCCCATCGGCCTCGCCGTCGGCACGATCGAGTGCGTCGGTCTCGTGATCTAGCATCGACGCGTCCGGCGAAGGACCGACGTCGTAGACGTCGGCGTTCCCGAACGACCCACCGCTGCTATCGATCAGGACGGCCGTGTCCCTGTCGCCTCCCGGGAAGCGCGCGCCGTGCCCGATCATCCCCAGATGCCAGTTCACGGTCGCAACGAGACCGATCAACGGCCTGTTGCCGGTGTCTCGGTCGTAAACGTCTGCGAGGGTCGGTACCTCGACGTTGTCCGCGATCTCGCCCTCGAACGGGTCCACGCTGTCACCGGAGGAGCCCCGCATGCGAACGCCGGGGATCCCGTGACGAGCGGGGAAGACCCCAGTTCCCAGCGTCGTGTGGATGGGCGGTGTGTTGGAGGGGGCCGAACCGATCTCGAAGTTGGTATAGACCCCGCCGCGCCGCATCAACCGTCGCAGGAACGGCCAGTCCTCATCGTGCGCGTCGAGCACGTTCCAGCCGGCTCCATCCCAGATCACGACGACGACCAGCCGTGGGGGAGAGGCGTCCGCGCCCACGATCTCCTCGAGGACCTCGCCGTCCGGCGTCTCGAAGTCGTAACCGATCATGCGGGCGACGGTCGGGGCGACGTCCGCCATCGTCGCGGGGCGTCGGACGCGCCCGACCCTGGGCACGACGCCGGGGCCGTAGGCGACCAGAGGCACATCGGCGAGGTGGTCCCAGGGTCCCGTGTGTACGGGCGAGATGGGCCCGCCGATGAACGTCGGCTCGTTGGGGATCGGGACGATATCGGCACCCCTATCCGGGACATGGCCGCGCGACATCCGACGCACCAACTCATCGAGCTGGTCGCACGCGGCGGGCAACCCGGCGGCGCCCTTTACGGATCGTGGTTCGGGGCCCGGTCTACGGTCCGCCGCGGGGCTGCAGGCCGCGGCGAGCGCCCACCCAACCGACATGGCCGACACGATGGCCACGCCGCGGATCCGACGCTTGCTATCGAACATCTGCGGCACCCTAGCGGAGCCACGGCGTGCGCCCGGGCCGCTCCAAACCGGCGCCGTGCCCGGCCTGGCCGAGAGCCCATAATCGATGCTATGTCTACCTAGCCTCGTTCCTGCTCTCCTCCGGGAGGCGGACCTCCCCTCGGTGCGGCCTATGTCTACCTTCGCCTCGTTCGCGCTCTCGGTACCCCGGATCGCGCCCTCAGTAGTCTGCGCAGTGAGCTTGGATTGCCGGGTTGGCGACGGCCTCGGCCCCTAGAGTTCGAGCCATGGTGGCCGAGCCCGCAGATCTGGACCGGACCCTGACCGCCGTCGTGGTCGACGACGATCGCGACGCGCGGCGGCTGATCGGGGCGCTGGCGTCGGGGGCCGGCGTCGAGGTCGTCGCCGCCACCGAGACGGTGATCGAGGCCGTGCTGCTGACCGCCCGCCACCACCCGGACATCGTCGTCATAAACGAGCTCACCCACGACGTGGACGCGGGGCAGGCCGCTCGCGCCCTCAGGACGACCCGGCCCGGGCTGTTCGTCGTCGGGCTCTGCGCCCATCCCGACCGCACCTCCCCCGCCTGGGCCAACGTCGTGCTCGACCGCACCAAGCTGGACGACCTACCCGTCATCCTGGGAGCCGCCGAACGCATGATCGAGCAGGAACGCCGGCTCCTGGAGGTCCAGGCCAAGCTCGACGCCTCGAGGGGCTTGCTCGACATCGTGCGCCGGGAATGGGGCTCGCTCAACCACGATCGCACCCGCAAGCTGGTGGACGAGCTCGCCCAGGGCCTCGACCGCCTGAGGACCGGACTGGACGGGATCCACGAGGCTATGCGGGGTGAGGCGACCCTCGTCCAGGTCGTGCGTCCACAGCCCGTCGCGACCACGGAGAGGGGCCCGCGGCCGCGGCTGGCAGAGGTGAAGATCGACCATCTACGCGACGAAGTCTCCGCTCGGGTGGTCCTGGAGGCCGGCGACAAGAACCTCATCGGACGCAGCTCGCGCGGCGTCGGAGAGCGACCCGCCTATCCCCCGGTGGCCGAGGCCATCCTTGACGCCGTCTCCGAGCTCCTCGAGGAGGACATCGACGTTCGGGACTTCGACGTGATCAGGGTCGGCCAGACGAGCCTGGCCGTCGTTCTCTTCAAGCGCGAGGACGACACGCTCGTCGGTTCCGCACGCGTGCGAGAAGAGGTCACGGAGGCGGTGGCGCGTGCGTCCTTGGATGGACTGAATCGATTCATAACGCGCTCACTCGCGCCGGCCGAGATCCGACTGTAGCTCGGGCCGCGCGCGCGTGACGTGGGACTCCGATACCTATGCGGCGACGATCCGCGCCGAGATCCACGATTACGACGAACTCCAAGCCCAAGTCGTTCGGGCTACCGCCGGGATGTCTCCCGCGACGATCCTCGACCTCGGCGTCGGCGGTGGTGAAACGGCGAGCCGCGTGCTGCAGATGCACCCCCGATCTCGACTCATCGGTATCGATTCCAGCGCGGACATGTTGCGCGGCGCGGGATTGATACTCCCCCGCGACAGGGTGACCCTGGTGAACCAGGACCTTGCCGACCCTCTTCCCGACGAACGCTGCGATCTCGTCATCTCGGCCCTGGCGATCCACCATCTCGACGGCTCTCGGAAAGCGACGTTGTTCCGCTCCGTAGCGGAACGACTCACGTCGCGCGGACGTTTCGTGATGGGCGATGTGATCGTTCCGGAACGGGATTCGGACGCGTTGATCGAGATCGAGGCCGGTTACGACTTCCCCAGCAGCGTCGAGGAACAGGTGACCTGGATGACCGACGCAGGGCTGACCGCCGAAGTGGTGTGGCTTCGTCAGGACCTCGCCGTCTTCAAGGCCGAGCCGCTCGGTAGGTAGGCCCCGCTCGCTCTGAACGCCGGCCTATCCCGGTTCGTCAGTAGAACCAGGCACCTTGGGTGAAGACGATCACGCCCAGGGAGCAGGTCGCGGCGAAGCCGACCAGCACCGCCTCATGCCGCGAGCTTCGGCCACGTGACCACGCGGCGAGGAACAAGGTGATCGGGAACATCGTCAAGAGCATGCGCGGGATGCTGAAGTACCAGGTGCTGACCAATAGCGTTGCGAGTAGCGAGCCCATGAACGCCGCGTACCCCCACTCGCGCTTGCGAACCGCCCATACGACGAAGGCGATGCCGAGCGCAGCCGCGACGATCTCCATGCGCCACGCGAACCGCCAATTGGTCGGATAATCGGCGCCCGACCACGTGTTCCAGGTACGTTCCAGCGCCACGAGCGGATCGGTCGGCTCTCTGCCCCACCCCTCCTTCTGGTCCACGAAGTAATAGAACGGGTCGCCCCGGCTCGCGGCGAGATAGATCGCATATCCGACGAGCGGCAAGATCGCGATGACGAGTCCCACCAGGGCCCGCGCTCCATCCCGGCGGCGGCGCAGCCACTCGACCACCAGACCGAGGATCAAGAAGACGCCGGCGAAGCGAACCGCCATCGCGACGGCCGCGGCGAAGCCGGCCGGAACCCAGCGTTCCCGGCGGGCGAAGTAGAAGGCCGGGATGGCACCTGCCAGGAACAGAGCCTCAGTGTACGGAGCGACGAGGAACACCGCCGTCGGGAACAGCAACAGGTAAAGGGCCGCCCCGCGACCACTCCCCTCCCCCGCGTCCCGATCGCCGAGGAGCAGAAGGTAGCGGACCGCGACGACCGATGCGATGGCGTTGATCGTGAGCCCCGCGACGGCGGCCGAATACGTGGTCCACCCGAGGGCGCCGACCAGCAGCGGGAAGCCGGGGAAGAAGGCCGTGGCATGGGGATCCGCAGCTTCCGTGTAGCCGGACAGCGCGATCCGCAAGAGGATCGAGGCATCCCACTTCACCCAGATGGCGACCGGGTCGACTGCGCCCGGCCCGATGTCGTCGGCGAGGAACCACGCGGCCGCGTAGGCGATCGCCATCAGGAGCAGGCGCGTGGCGAGGACGAGCTTGATCGCCTGTGACCAGGTGGCACGACCCGCCGGGTTCGGCCCCGTCGTCGGCGGTCGCTCGGGGACGGGCTCTACGCGCGCCCCCTCCGCGCTGTCCACCTCACTGCGACGGTGACCAGCGGACCTTCAGGTCCCGAGCGGCGCGGGCTTCGTCGGGTCGGCGGGCCGGGGTCGTCCTCGGAGCGTCGTGCAAGAGGTCGGGATCGGACTCCGCTTCCCGTGCGATCTGAAGGAGCGCGCCGGCCAGGCCGTCGATCGTTTCCTTCGATTCCGTCTCGGTCGGCTCCGCCATCAGGGCCTCCTCCACGACCAGCGGGAAGTAGACGGTCGGTGGGTGATAGCCGAGGTCGATCAGTCGCTTGGCGACGTCCATGGCCCGGACACCGTGCTTCTTCAGCGGCTTCGCGCTCGCGACGAACTCGTGCATGCAGACGCCGGGATAAGCGGTCGGAAAGGCGGACTCGATCAGCACGCGGAGGTAGTTCGCGTTGAGCACCGCTCCCTCGGCCACCTGGCGGAGACCTTCCGGTCCCAGCGAGCGCAGGAAAGCGTAGGCGCGGACGTTGATGCCGAAGTTGCCGTGGAAGCTGTGGATCCGCCCGATGGAATCGGGCCGGTCGTGCTCCCACCGCCATCTCTCGGACCCCTCGTCGAATCCGAGCACGGGCTTGGGGAGGAAACGTTCGAGGCGCTCGCTGACGGCCAGGGGGCCCGATCCCGGGCCTCCTCCGCCGTGTGGTGTGGCGAAGGTCTTGTGCAGGTTCAGGTGGACGATGTCGAAGCCCATGTCCCCCGGCCGGCACCGTCCGACGATCGAGTTGAAGTTGGCGCCGTCGTAATACAGGAGGCCGCCGACCTCGTGGATCGCGGCCTGGATCTTCTGGATGTCGCGCTCGAACAGGCCGAGGGTGTTCGGGTTGGTCAGCATCAGTCCGGCGACGTCATCGTCGAGCACCTCGCGCAACGCGTCGACGTCCACCAGACCGCGCTCGTCCGAACGAACCTCCTGTGCGGTGTAGCCGGCAAGGCTCACGCTCGCGGGGTTGGTCCCGTGAGCCGAGTCCGGGATGATCACCCGGTGGCGCTCTTGACCCTGTGCCGCATGGAACGCTCGCATGATCAGCAGACCCGTTAGCTCGCCCTGTGCACCCGCCGCCGGTTGGAAGGTGAGGCGCGACATGCCGGTCGCGTTGCAGAGGGCCCGTTCCAATGTGCCGAGTAGTTCCAACGCACCCTGGGTCAGAGCGTCGTCCTCGAGTGGATGCAGGGCTGCGAAGCCGGGCATCGCTGCGACTTCCTCGGCGACCTTGGGATTGTACTTCATGGTGCACGAGCCGAGCGGGTAGGCGCCGACATCGATCGCCCAGTTCCGCTGCGACAGCCGCGTGTAGTGACGAACGAGATCGAGCTCGCTGACCTCAGGTAGCGCCGGCGCATCTTCGCGACGGTGCTCGGAAGGCAGGAGATCGGCGACCGAACCATCGACCGGGGGCAACGACCACGCTCGACGCCCGGATCTGGATCGCTCGAAGATGAGCTCGAGCTCCCGTTCGCGCGTCCCGGCGGAGAGCTCCAACGGTGCTCCGGTGCTCACCGGCCCGCCAGCTCCTTCTCGAGGGCCTCGGCAAGTCGTTCGATGTCTTCCGTCGTGCGCTTCTCGGTCGCGGCTATCAACAGACAGTCATCCAGGTCTTCGTACCAGCGTCCCAGCGCGGGGCCGACCAGGAATCCCTGGCCCGCGAGTGCCCCCGCCACCTGTTCGGCCGATGCGGGGACCCGTAACACGAACTCCTTGTAGAACGGTCCCTCGAAACGGACCTCGCACTCGGGGATCTGGGCGAGGCGCGCGGCGGCGCGGTGAGCGCGTTCGAGACAGAGCTCGCCGAGCCGGCGCAGTCCCTCCGGGCCGAGCCACGAGAGATGGATGGCGGCGGCGATCGCCATCAAGGTCTGATTCGTGCATACATTGGACGTCGCCTTGGCACGGCGGATGTGTTGCTCGCGCGCTTGCAGCGTGAGCACGAACGCCCGGCGGCCGTCTGCGTCCAGGGTCTCACCGGCGATCCGGCCCGGGACCTGACGAACGTGTTGGAGCTTCGTGGAGAACAGGCCGACGTACGGTCCTCCGTAGCTCATGGGATTGCCGAGAACGTGGCCCTCCCCCACCGCGACGTCGGCTCCGTGTGCCCCAGGCGGCTTGAGGACCCCCATAGCGGTGGGATCCGTCACCGCGATGCTGAGCGCGCCGGCCTCTGTCGCCGCGGCCGCGGCCGTTCCGAGATCCTCCAATCGACCGAAAACGTTCGGATAGCCCACCACGACCGCCCCCGCATCTTCCAGATCGACGGAGCTCCAGTCCACGACGCCGGTGGAACGATCGAACGCAGCGACGTCTATCTGCGTACCGAGACCCGAGGTCCACGTGCGAAGGACTTCCGCGTAATGCGGATGCACGCTCTCGCCGATGACGACGCGATCCCGCTTGGTGACGCGCGCCGCGAGGTTGGCCGCTTCCGCGAGCGCGCTCGCGCCGTCGTAGAGCGACGCGTTCGCAACCTCGAGCCCGTAGATCTCGCAGATCAGGGTCTGGAACTCGTAGATCGCCTGCAGCACTCCCTGCGACAGTTCGGGCTGGTAAGGGGTGTAGCTCGTAGCGAACTCCGCGCGCGACGCCAAGCTCCTGACGGCCGCCGGGACGTGGTGGTCGTACGAACCTCCTCCCGCGAAGCAGATCAGATCCGAGGCTCCCTTGTTCTTCCTCGACAGGCGGGCGAGATGAGAGATGAGCTCGGGTTCGCTCAGCGAAGGGGGGACGTCTAGGTCGCCGGAGAATCGCGAGCCCTCCGGTACGGCTTCGAACAGATCGTCGACGCTGCCGACCCCGATGCGGTCGAGCATCTCCTCGATGTCTCTTTGCGTATGCGGGAGGAAGTCCAACTACCGTTCCCTTCGATTCACGATGCGTCCCTCTTGCGGAACGGGGGCTTCACGATATCGCCCGGTATCCGGCGGCCGCGCGCCTCGATCCGGACCGACGAGCCGGGGGCGGGAGCCAACTCACGGGGGCCGAGGGCCAGGGCGATGCCGGTGCCAAGGCTCGGCGAGTAGTTCCCGCTGGTCACGCGGCCGATCTCCACGTCCGCAGGATCGAAGACCGGGTAGTCCTGCCGCGGCACGCCTCTGTCGGTGAGGACGACGCCGAAGAGCTTGCGTCCCGGCCCGTCCGCCTTGATCTTCTCGAGCGCCTCGCGGCCCCGAAACGGGCTGTCCCAGGCGAGCGTCCAGCCGAGACCGGCCTCCAGAGGGTTGATGTCGAGAGAGATCTCGTGGCCGTAGAGGGCGTAACCCATCTCGAGCCTCAGGGTGTCCCGAGCGCCCAGGCCGACCGGCGCCGCCCCGAGGTCCAAGAGCTTGCGGAACGCCTCGGCCGAGGTCTCGACCGGGGCGTACAGCTCGAAGCCCCGCTCGCCCGTGTAGCCGGTCCGGGCCACGAACCCACGCTCGCCGAACACGTCCATGGGGGCCCAATGGTGCAGCTTCAGATCCGTTGCGCCGCTGCGAGGGAACGCCTTCTCGAAGAGTTCGAACGAGTCGGGGCCCTGGATGGCCAGGATCGTATAGCGGTCCCACTCGTCGACCGGGGCGCCCCCCGCATCCTTGATCGCGTCGGCGACCGCGAACACGTTCGCCGCGTTCGGAACGACGAGCCACTCGTCCCGATCCATCCGGTAGACGAAGACGTCGTCGATACAGCCACCCTGTTCGGTGAGCACGAGCGAATACTTCGCTTCGCCTACCTGTAGCGACGCGACGTCGGCCGTCATGGCGCGATCGAGAACGTCGGCGGCATTCGGCCCGGCGAGCCGAAGCTTGCCGAGATGGGAGACGTCGAAGACCCCGACCGCGGTGCGAACCGCGGTGTGCTCGGAAACGATCCCTTCGTATTGCAGGGGCATGTCCCAGCCGCCGAAATTGGTGAGCTTGGCGCCCAGCTCCTTATGGAGGTCCAGGAGAGCCGTCGCCCGGGACGAGGCCGCGGTCAACTCGCGAGCACCGTTCCCAGCAACGCCCGGTCCTCTTCCGGCGTTCCCGCCCCCGCGGGGGGCAGAGCGCCCTGGGAGGGCTCCTCCAGGCCGTATTTCACCAGGAGGTTGAGGTAATCCTTCTGATACAGGATCTTGCACCGGACGTCCGGATAGAGCTCCATCAGCCGTCTGACTTTACGGTTCTTCTTCGTCACCAGCTTCTGGTTGAGCGTGGTGATCTCGATGTAGATGTCGAACTCCGGCAGATAGAAATCGGGCGAGAAGCGCTGAGTAGCATGGCCGGTGCGATCCCAGTCGATGTCGAAGGTCGTGGGCTCGTAGTCCCACGCGATCTCGTAGAAGTCCAGCAGCTTCGCGAATTGCCGCTCGCTGTTGTGAGCGAAGCGAACGGCTTCATGGGGAAGAGGGTCGCGAGCGCCGACATCCGGCTCGGTCGTGCCCTCAGGTATGGCTAGCCCTCCTCGACCTTGACTCCACCCGTCTCCGAGGAAACGTAACCCGGCTCACCCTCGGCCGGACGGAGTTCGCGCAAGGTGCCGGTGAGCTGCTCGCGGATCTTGTCGACCTGGACGAGAGCCCCCAGCACGCCCTGGCCCGAACGCAGCAGGTCGACGACCTCCTGGTCGGAGTTGAGGGCGTAGACCCGGGCCCCGTCGGACACGATCGTGAGGCGGGCCCAGTCGCCCTCGAGATGCTCGCGGACGTAAGCGAGGGCCTGGCGCACCTTCTGCAGGCTGGCGCCGGCGTCGGTGAGGCTCTTGATCACCTTGAGCTGAAGGAGGTCGTTGAAGGAGTAGAGGCGCTGGGTGCCCGACCCCTGGGCGGCGGCCACCGACGGCGTCACGAGCCCGGTCCGGGTCCAGTAATCGAGCTGGCGATAGGTGATGCCCACGATCTTGCAGGCCTGCGGGCCCCGGTATCCCACCTCTGCCATCTGAGCTGCCTCCCCGATCTCGGTGACCCGGTTCCCGTCGGACCGGGCTGGTGCCAGGACGAGCCTGTTACAGATGTGACTAAAGTGAAAAAACAGCCCCGTAACTACGGGCAAGTAATCGTAGGCCCGGCCCCCCGCGCTGTCAACGACCGGCCCCGCTCCCGGCCGCTCCGCTCGCGCCGGCTCCTGAACCCCCAGGCGGCGGCGGTTCTCGTCCGGGGGACCTCGGGAGGGGCGCCCGCCGCAGGCCGCGCCCCGGACGGAGCGAAGTTCCGCACGGCGAAAGCCGTGCGGCACGTGGCGTGTCCAACCGGACGAGGATCGTCGCCGCGGGAGAGCCAGGCCGGGGGCCCGTTGGCGGGAGCGGGGCCGACCCGGGTTTGGGCGCGGGAGCGGAGCTGCGCGGGGAGCGGACCAGTCCGGTTTAGGACTCGGCGGCGAAGTCTTCCGGGGTTACCTGGTCGAGGAACTCGCGGAACTTCTCGACCTCGGTCTCCTCCTCGTCCTTGATCTCGATGCCGGCCTGCTCGAGGACCTCTTCGGCGGCGTAGATCGGCGCGTCGATCCGGACGGCGAGGGCGATGGCATCGCTGGGACGCGAGGAGATCTCGCTAGCGCGACCCTCCGTGGTCATCTTGATGGTGGCGAAGAAGGTCGAGTCCTGGAGCTCGGAGATGACGATGCTGTCCACGTCGATCTCGTTGCCGCGCAAGATGTCGCGCAGCAGGTCATGGGTCATCGGGCGGGGGGTGTGTATGCCTTGCAGGGCGAACGCGATGGCCGTCGCTTCGACCGCCCCGATCCAGATCGGCAGATAGCGCTCGCCGGTCGTCTCCTTGAGGAGCACGATCGGCTGGTTCGAAGGCAGCTCCACCCTCACACCGACGAGCGATAGCTCGATCATGGGGTCAGGCTAACACCTAGGGGTTCCTAGAAAGCCCGAAGAGATCCGGCACGAGCAGGGCAGGATCGCTCGCCAAGCGCGGGACGTCGTTGATAGCCAAGATGTCCCCCACGTTGCGATACCGGCCCTGGAAATCGAGTCCATACCCAACCACGAACACGTCGGGAATCTCGAAACCGACGTACTCGACGGGCACGGGAACGATGCGACGGGCGCTCTTGTCCAGCAACGTCACCGTGCGTATCGAACGGGGCCTGCGGCTGCCGAGAGAGCGGAGCAAGTAAGTGAGGGTGAGCCCGGTATCGACGATGTCTTCGACCATCAAGACGTCGCGCCCCGCGATGTCCAGGTCGAGGTCCTTGAGGATGCGGACGACGCCACTCTGCGGCCCGGTTTGCGCGTAGGTCGAGATCGACATGAAATCGAACTCCAGATGCAACGGGATCGAGCGCGCCAGGTCCGCCATGAAGATGGTGCTGCCCTTCAGGACACCGATGAGCAGCGGAGCACCGTCCGCGTCGGAAAGATCGGCCGTGATCTTCTCGCCCAGCTCTCCGATGCGCGCCCGGATGGCGGCCTTGGGGATGAGCACCTCGCCGGCCGGAGGCGGTGCGGACGAAGCCATGTCGGTCATGCCGGGGTCGCCAGCGGCTCGAAGAACCCGAGGAGCCCGGCGAAGAACGAGGTTCCCCACGAGATCTCGGGAGCCCGCACTCCTCGGAGGGCACGTGCCTCGACCACCTCGATCACGCGCCCCTCCACCATCAGCTCGATCGTCCCCACCGATTGTCCCCGCGCCAGCGGCAGCTCCAGACGAGGATCCGGAGCGAAGTCGAAGCTCACCGACCCGGGGTGATAGGGCCCGCGGACGGTCCGCGCCAGACCCACGGGCGTCGACCCCAGGGAGTCGAAAACCAGAGCCGCGGCCGGGAGTCCCGCCTGAGCCACCACGCTCCGCCTCGACCTCCTGAAACCACGGTCAAGCAGCGCGGCGGCATCGGCGAACGAGTCCGTCGAGCCCATGACGACGGCGATCAGCGTGCGACCATGGCGGCGTGCGGCGGCCACCAGCACGTAGCCGGCGTCGAGCGTGTATCCGGTCTTGATGCCCAGCGCGCCCCGGTAGCTCTCGAGCAGGAGATTTCGGTTGTCCAACCGTCTGCGACCCTGCGGCGTGGAGATGGTCGCCCGAGGCTTCGCAACGATCTTCGCTAAGCGCTCGTTCTCGATGACCAGCCGGCCGATCGTCGCCAGGTCATGAGCGCTCGAGTAATGGCCGGGCTCATCCAGGCCGTGCGAGCTGACGAATGCGGTGTCGTCGAGGTTCAGCTCTTCGACGAAGGAGTTCATCTCTTGCACGAAGGCACTCTCGGAGCCGGACACCGCGTGGGCCAGCGTGATCGCGGCATCATTCGAGGAATCGAGCATCATCGCGATCAGTAGGTCCTGCACCACGAACCGATCCCCGGGATGGAGATCGAGGGTGCCGCCTCCCACCGCCAGTACCGCCCGAGGCACGGTCAAGACGTCGGCTGGGTCGAGGTGCTCGAGCGCCACGAGGGCGGTAACCATCTTGGTGGTGCTCGCGTTGGCCCGACGCCGTTCGGCGTTGCGATCGAACAGGACGTGCCCCTCGTCGTCTACCACCAGGCAGGCGCGGCACGAAACGTTCGGCCGTCGAGCGGTGGCGGGTTGTGCGCCGATCAGGCATACGACCAGCGCGACGATCAGCGATCGATATAACGACGACAAGGCAGTAGATCCGTAGACGGGAGCAAGATGGTCTCGACCCTACCGGAGCCATGCCGCTGGGGAGCGTTGGCTTAGAGCATGCCCTTGACGCTGGTCCCGAGCGATGCGTCGTGCAGCTGGCGCGCCAGCGCCACGAGCTGCGAGATCGAGCCCGATGCCTGACGGCGCGCCTCCGGGTCCTTCCGAAGCGCGACCGGGCCCACCATCTGTTCGAACAGATTGGCCTCACGTTCGGCGAACTGCCGGAACATCTTGAGGTGGCGGGGTTCGAGCCCTCGATCCAGGAACCCGCGGGCCGCCTTCGCGACGACCAGATGCGAGCCCTCGTAGAGGCCGCCCTCCCCCGCTGCGAGCACCCCGTATTCCTCGAGGGCGGCCAGCTGGTCGGCCGCGAGCCCCGCGGCGCGGCAGAGCTCCTCCCGGGTGAGCTGGACGTCGGTTGCGATCGGCTCGGGGCCGGAGGACGCCCCGTCGCTCTGGGGATCGGCCTGCGCTGCGGACGGGACCGGCGCTACGACGGAGGGCGGCGCCACGGCGGGGACCCCCCCGTTCGAATCGGCCTGATCGAGGCGTTCGCGGATGACCTTCAGGGGCAGGAAGTGGTCGCGCTGCAGCGACAGGATGTAGCGCAGGCGGGCGACGTCCTCGTCGAAGAACTTGCGGTAGCCGGAGCCGGTGCGTTCGGGGCTGATGAGACCCTCCGTCTCCAGGAACCGGATCTTGGAGATGGTGATGTCCGGGAATTCGGTCCGCAGGTTGTCGAGGACCTCTCCGATGCTCAGGTAGTCGCGCGAGCGAGACAGCGGCACGATCAGGACCCCGTCAGGAACACGAGCTTGAACTTGCCTATCTGGATCTCGTCCCCGGACCTCAGCTCGGTCTTCTCGACCCGCTCACGATTGATGTAGGTGCCGTTGAGGCTGCCCACGTCCACCAGCGTGAAGCCGGACGCCTCGCGCCTGATCTGTGCGTGGCGCCGGGACACGGTGATGTCGTCGAGGAAGATGTCGGAATCCGGGTGGCGGCCGATCTCGGTGCCGTCCTGGTCCAGGAAGAACTTGCTCCCCGCGTTGGGTCCCCGCTTGACCACGAGGACCCCGCGCCCACCTTCGAGCTCCTCCGGGGAGATGTGTACCTCTTCGTCGAGGTCCGCCTCGAGCTCCCCCGGGGCGAAGGTGATCGTCGTATCGTGCGATGCCTTGTCGGTCAGGGGTCGTCCACAGGACGAGCAGAAGTTCGAGCCCTCGGGGTTCTTGTGGCCGCAATTGGTGCAGTACATGGGGCGCAACCCTATAGAGAACCTTTAGTGTTCGTCAACCTCGATCTCAGCCCTCCGAGCCCTCCACCAGGGCCCTGTAGCCGGCGGCGTCCAGGAGCTCGCCCTCCTCCCCACCGCCCTCGACCGAGACGAGCCAACCCTCGCCGTACGGATCGTCGTTGATGATCTGCGGGTTCTTCTCCGCGGCCACGTTCTTGTCGATCACCTTGCCGGACACGGGGCTGTAGACGTCGGAGACGGATTTCGTCGATTCGACCTCACCCAGCGGCTCACCCGCGGATACCTCGGTGCCCGGATCCGGCAGTTGCACGAAGACGATGTCGCCGAGCTGATCCTGGGCGTAGTCGGTGATGCCGACGACGATCCGGCCCCCGTCCTCGCGCGCCCACTCGTGCTCCTTCGTATAGCGCCTGTCCTCCGGTATCTCGCTCACGGAGCTCCCTTCTGCCGTGTGCCTACGGAAACGTCGGCTGCTCGTCGCCCTCGACGACCGACCCGACGAGCTGAACGTACCTGTCGACCAGGGATTCGGCTTCCTCGCGCGTGGGAGCCTCCGCCCAGATCCTGCAGGCCGGCTCGTCCGCGAGAGGGATCACGAGAGCCCAACGATCCTCTTCCACGACCTTGACCCCATCGAGGAGCATGAGGCGGCCGGGTACCGCGGCCGATGCGACGTGCCGCATGGCGGCGCCCTTCTTCTGCCATGGGGTGCGAACGTCACGCGTGACCACGAAGGTCTGCGGGAGCCCATCCACCAGCTCCGAAAGCGGTTCCCGCGCCACCGCCACCAGCTCCAGAGTCTTGGCGAAGGTCATGAGTGCATCCGGAGCCGGCATCAGGGAGGGGAAGACCAGGGCGCCCTCTGCGTTACCGGCGAAACCAACCCCGCTGCGCGCCGCTCTGGCCATCAGTGCGGGGAGTCCCGTAGGGCTCCATTGGACCTTGGCCCCGGCCTCCGCGGCCAGTCGCTCCACCGCCGCCGTCGTCGACACGGGAACGGTGATGAGCGATGCGCCGCGCCTCGCCTCGTGCCGGACGAAAGCCAGAAGCGCCTTCTCGTGGTCGACCAGACGGCCACGGTCGTCGACGAGATGGGCGACTTCGCCCCCCGGCTCGAGCAGGACGCCGAGGTCGGATCCGGAGTTGCGGACGTTCACCGACAGAGCTTCGAGGAGCCTCTTCACGTCGTCGAGCACGAGGACCGGCCGGTTCTCGTCGGTGAACGCGTGCAGAGCGAGCGCGTCGCACCCCAGCCGGCCCAGGATCGACGGACCTACGAGCGACAGCGGCCCGTACGCGTAATCCACGACGACCTTGAGCCGGCGTGCCTTCACGGTCTCGGCGTCGATCGCTTTCATGAGCCCGGCCGAGTACTGCTCCAGCGTATGCGGCGGGAACTCCAGCTCGCCGAGCTTGGCCGGACCGGGGGCCCGGTAGTCCTCGCGGAAGAAGATCCGGTCGATCTTCCGCTGAACGGACTCGGGGATGTCGGCGCCGTCCTCCGCGAACAGCCGGATCTCGACCACCTCGGGGTCCCGGGGCGAGGTCCGAACGGAGATCCCTCCCGTCGCCTGGCGGCTCTTCACGGTGAAGCGCGTGATCGGCATCGGCATGAGCTCGAGGTCCTGGCACGTGACCCCGGTCGAGTTGAGCCCCGCGATAATCGCCCGTTTCATGGTTCGCGCCGCGCGGCTGGCGTCTCGTCCGGTGACCACGATGCTTCCCCGCTTCAAGGTCGTGCCGTACGCCATCCCGAGCCGCACCGCCGTCTGGGGCGTGACTCCCACGTGCATCTCCCCCGCGACGCCCCGGGAGCCGAAGAGGCTGCGGGCCGCCCGTCGCTCGCGCACCACGCTCTGCGTCACGATGGCTCCTGCTTCGACGCTCCGCGAAGGATAGATGCGTACCCGTCGTTGGATGGCGGCGCCGGCGCCGACCGTGGTCTCGTCACCGGCGACCGCTCCTTCCTCCAGGCTCGCGCCGGTGCCGACCGAGGCCCCGCGTCCCAGGACGCCCCCACGGATCTGCGCGTAACGACCGACGCTCGCGTGATCCATCACGACGCCGCCGACGATGCGCGCGTCCGCGCCGACGACGACGTTGTCACCCAAGCACGCGTGACCACCGATGACCGCGCCGGGCCCGATCCGGCAGTTGTCACCGATCAGAGCCGGCCCTTCGATCTCGGCGCTCGGATCGATCTCGACGTCGTCACCGATCCAAACGCTCGGCTTCAGCTCGAACCCCGGGATGCGGGTTCGCACCCTGCGCGCGACCACGTCCACATGCGCCTGCAGGTAGGCCTCCGTATTGCCGACATCGGTCCAGTAGCCATCCGTCACGTAGCCGAATACCGGCAGGCCCTTGTCCAACATCGCGGGGAAGACGTCGGCGGAGAAATCGTAGGACTCATCCGGCGGGATCAGATCCAGGACCTCGGGCTCCAGCACGTAGATGCCGGTGTTGATCGTGTCCGAGAACACCTGTCCCCAGGTCGGCTTCTCGAGGAAGCGCTCGATCTTGCCGCCCGGCTGCGTCATCACGATGCCGAACTCGAGAGGGTCCTGCATCCTCTTCAGCACCAGCGTCGCAGCCGAACCTTGCTCCCGGTGGAAGCGGACGACATCGCGCATGTCGATGTCGGTGAGGGCATCGCCGGAGACGACCAGACAGGCGCCGGACAGGAGGTCCCGCGCCCCCAGCACCGAGCCCGCCGTCCCCAGGGGAACGTCCTCGGTGGCGTACGAGAGGCTCACGCCGAGATCCGAGCCATCCCCGAAGTAATTGCGGATCACCGAGGAAAGGAACTGCACGGT
>WHSQ01000002.1:81663-89608 GCA_009380005.1 Actinomycetota bacterium
GTCGATGATGTGCTCCATCAGCGGCCGGTTCGCCACCGGCAGCATGGGCTTGGGCATGTTGCTGGTCAGCGGACGCAGGCGGGTACCTTCACCTCCCGCCATCACCACGACCTGCATGTCCCTCGGACTGGTCACGCGTCCACCCTCTCCGCCAGAACCTTCATCCGGCGCCAAGCCTCGCGTGCATAGAGTGACGCCGCCAACCAGTAGAGGACTGCCCCGACGTAGACGAGCCCAAGTCCGATGGCCCTGCCGATGAACTCCCACACGAAGCCCGCCGCCAGCCAGGTGAGCCCGAACAACAGCGCCGCCGTCCCGCTCTTACCGACGAGGTTCACGTGGATACGCTCTATCCCTCGCCGCTCGACCACCGGGAACAGACCCAACAACAAGAGGTCACGGCCGACGACGACGATGGCCAGCCACAGGGGCAAGGCATCGCGTGCGACCAGCGCGATCACCAACGCGGAGATGAAGATCCTGTCGGCGAGCGGATCGAGAAGTCTCCCCAGCTCGGATACCTGGTTCAGGCGGCGCGCGATCACACCGTCGAAGAAATCGCTCCACGCCCCGATCGCGTAGAGGACGACCGCGGCCGCCTCGCGACCGGAGATGAACAGGTAGAGGAAGACCGGCACCGACAACAGCCTGAGGAACGACAGCACGTTGGGGACCGTCCAGACGGCCTTGCGTGCGAGTCGCTCGGACGGCTCGTCCCTCGTCACCATCGGGCTCGGTCCCCCCACCGGAACGTCGGCATGAAAAGTCGGGACGGCCGGATTTGAACCGGCGACCCCTGGTCCCCCAGACCAGTGCGCTAACCAAGCTGCGCCACGTCCCGCAAACGCCAATGATACGTGCGGGCGCGTCCCCGCCTGCAGCCGTCGACTAGGCGATAAGACGACAAGGGAACAAGGGGCCTTGGAGACAGACTCTGGAGCTTCCATCGAGCGGCCTCGGCCATCGCACGTGCGGCGTCCCGATCGGCCTCCGCGGGCGGCACGACCCTACCTAAGTATCAACCTTATGTCTAGACCTCAGCCGCTGCTCCATCCGCAAGGGAGAGCCTTCGAACGCCTCGACCGCACGGATCTGGTTCTCGAGGTAACGGAGGTACTCGCGGTGGAGCCGGGCGGAGCTGAAGAAGACGAAGGTCGGAGGCGATACGCCGGCCTGAACCGAGTACAGGATCCGGACCGAGCGTCCCGCCGTGCGCGGATGTGGGCGGCGCTCCTGTGCTGCGCTCACCATCCGGTTGACCATCGCGGTCTCGAGACGCGTGCGGTGGGCGCCGACGGCCGAGTCGACGGCCGGAAGGACACGATGCATCCCGCGCTTCGTGAGCGCCGATACGCGCAACGTGCGCGCCCAAGCCACGAAACGCAGCTTGTCGCGGATGGAGGCTTCGAGACGGCGACGATCGGCCTCCTCCCCCGTCACGAGATCCCACTTGTTCAGCGCGATGACGCAGGCGCGCCCCGCGGCCAGGATCTCCTCCGCTATCCGTTGGTCGTGCCCGGTTACCCCTTCCGCTGCGTCGACGACGAGGATGGCGACGTCGGCGCGTCCCAAAGTGTTCCGAGAACGCAGGAAACTGAAGTACTCAACCGGATCGTTGATCCGCACCTGGCGTCGCATGCCCGCCGTATCGACCATCCGGAGACGACGCTCGTCGTCGAGCTCGAGGATGGAGTCCACGGGATCGCGGGTCGTGCCGGGCGTGGCGTCCACGATCGATCGCGTCTCACCCAGAAGCGCGTTCAACAGCGATGACTTCCCGACGTTCGGTCGCCCCACGATGGCGACCGAGGCCCACTCGCCCGGCGCCTCGCCGTCGACGCGGGGCAGCAGCTCCACGAGGGCGCTCAGGAGGTCTCCCGATCCCCGGCCGTGAAGCGCCGAGAACGGCATCGGCTCCCCCAGCCCGAGGCGGAAGAAAGCGGCCGCCTCGGGCTCGTTCCGGGGGTCGTCCACCTTGTTGGCGGCGACCAGTACCGGCTTGTTCGAACGCCTCAGGATCTCCGCGACGAGGAGATCGTCCTCCAGGGGGCCCGCCGCGGCATCCACCACGAGCACGACCACGTCGGCGGCCTCGATCGCCACGTTCGCCTGTTCGACCACCCGTGCCTCGAGCCCTTCGGCCCCCGGCTCCAGACCCCCCGTGTCGACGATCTCGAAGGTGCGCCCCGCCCAATCGGCCGTGAAGGACCGGCGGTCGCGCGTGACCCCCGGCATCTGCTCGACGATCGCCTCACGCCGCCCCAGGATGCGGTTCACCAACGACGACTTGCCTACGTTCGGTCGGCCCACGATCGCGACGACCGACAGCCTTTCCCGGGCCGGCGCGGTCATGGGCCGCTCACCAACATCTCGATCTCGTCGACGACCTGCTCCACCGTCTTATCGGTCGAGTCCACCTCTACCGCGTCGGGCGCGCGCGTCAGGGGGGATTCCGGCCGGGTGGAATCGACCTCATCGCGCCGCCAGAGATCGGTGCGGATCTCTTCCAGAAGGTCGCGATCCAAAGCGAGCTGGTCCGTGCGTCGCCGCGCTCTCTCCTCGATGGATGCGGTCAGATAGACCTTCGCGTCGGCGTCGGGGAACACCACAGAACCGATGTCGCGGCCTTCGACCACGACGTTCCGTCCGGCCGCGACCTCGCGCTGACGCCGGACCATCTGGGTCCGCACCTCGGGATGTGTCGACACCAGTGATACTGCGCGCGTTACTTCCGCCGAGCGGATCTTGCGCGACACGTCTTCGACACCGATGAAGATCCGCTCGCCGGTCACGCGGAGGTCGATCTCGGACGCGATGCGACCCACCGCCGCGGCGTCGTCCGGATCAACCCCTCGGCGCAGAGTCTCGAGCGCCACGGCCCGGTACATCGCTCCCGTGTCCAGGTAATCGAAACCCATCCGCTCGGCCACGGCCTGGGCGACCGTCGACTTGCCCGCCCCCGCGGGGCCGTCGATCGCGATGACCCTCACGACCGTTTCCAGCCCTTGCCCTGGGTCTCCCCCAACACGTCCAGGAACTCCGGGAACGAGGTCTCGACGCACCCCCACCCGAGGACGCGCAGTGGACCCGACGCAACGAGCCCGGCGACGGCCATCGCGAGAGCGATGCGGTGGTCACCGGCGGAGTCCACCTCCCCGCCCCGGAGGACGGTACCCCCCCGGATCACCAAGCCGTCCGGCCGTTCCTGGACCGCGGCTCCGAGGGACGACAACGAATCCGAGAGGGCCGCGAGTCGATCCGATTCCTTGATCCTTAGCTCTTCGGCTCCGGCGATCGACGTGGTTCCGTCGGCCTGACTGGCGGCGACGGCGAGCACCGGTATCTCGTCGATCAGGAACGGGATCACGCGGGGATCGACCTCCGTGCCGCGCAGCTGTGAATGGGAGGCCCGGATCGTTCCTACGGGTTCCCCGCTCTCCTCGCCGGTTACCTGGACCTCGAGTCGGGCCCCCATCTCACGCAGGACGTCGAACAGAGCCGTCCGCGTAGGGTTGAGACCGACTCCCTCGATCGTGAGCTCCGATCCCTCCACGAGGAGCGCCGCCACCGCCAGGAACGCCGCCGACGAAACATCTCCGGGCACCCGCATCCGTTGGGGCCGCAGCGTGCCCGGCTCGACGGACACGGAGCTGCCGTCGCCGGACACCTGCCCCCCGGCGGCGCGGAGCATCCGCTCGGTGTGGTCGCGGCTGGGTCCCGGGGATATGACCGTGGTCGTAGCTGAGGCGCGGAGACCGGCCAGGAGGACGGCCGTCTTCACCTGAGCGCTGGCGACGGAGATCTCGACCTCGGCGCCTCTCAGCCGTCCCCCGCGAACCGCGAGAGGAGCGCGGTCGCCGTGATCCCGGCCGTCGATCGAAGCCCCCAGCTGCCGCAGCGGAGCCACGACTCGCAACATCGGACGCCCCCTCAGGCTCTCGTCGCCCGTGAGCACGGTCACGCCCTCGACGCCCGCCGCTACCCCGAGCAGACATCGGAGCGTGGTACCCGAGTTGCCCGCATCGATCACATCGTGGGGCTCGGTCAATCCTTCCGCGCCCGGGCTCCGAATGGTCGCGTGGGTGGTCGCGGCGTCCACGCCGACGGTCGCCCCGAGGGCCCCGATCGCGCGGGCCGTGGCCAGCACGTCGTGGCCGACGTTCAACCCGGTCAGCTCGGAGTCGCCCGCCGCCAACGCGGCCAGCATGAGCGCGCGGTGCGAGATGGACTTGTCCCCGGGAACCTCGATCCGGCCCCGGAGGGGCGGGTTCGTCCTCGGCTTCATGAGCTTGCGTCCCGCCCGATGATCAACAAATCTACTTGTGTACTCACTCGAGGAGCTCCCCCCGCTCGACCCGGTAGCCGAGACGCTCCAGCGCCGACTCCAACCGGCGCGCCTTCTCCTCGCCCGCGACGACGAGGTGCAGACGGCCGCGGCCCCCCTCGGTCGAGTGGATGATCCGCAGGTCCTCGATGTTGGCCCCGATCTCCCCCGCCGCGGTCGTCACCTCCGCGAGCACCCCGGGCCGGTCCGGGATCATGAGGTCCAGGGCCGCGGGATCGCCCCCGTACACCGGTTTGGCGAACAGCTGCAGGCGGGCCCGCCGAGCGCGGTCGAGGAAGAGGCGAAGCTCTTCCCAGCGGCCCTCCCGCAGCAGTGATCCCAGATCCTCGAATCTGCGCTCCAGTCCGTCCAGCGCGTCCAGCACCGCGGACCGGTTCGCCCTGAGGATCGGCACCCACAGACCGGCATCGCTGGCCGCTATCCGGGTTACGTCGCGGAACCCGCCCGCCGCCAGCCCCAGCAGCGCATCCTGGTCCCCGGTCGTTACCGCCACCTCGACGAGGGCGCTGGCGACCAGCTGCGGCAGATGAGACAAGCGGGCCACGAGGGCATCGTGGACCGCCGGCTCGACCGCGACCGGAGTCGCCCCGAGACGCCCGGCGAGGTCGGCCACGACCCCATAGCTTCGATCGGAGGTCGCCGGCGTAGGCGTGAGGATCCAGTAGGCGCCCTGGAACAGGGCCGCGTCGGCCGCCTCGACCCCCTGGCGCTCGGATCCCGCCATGGGGTGACCGCCGATGAACCGCTCGCCGAACGACGCCTCTCCATGAGCGACCGCGGCCGCCTTGGCGCTACCGACATCCGTGACGACGGCCTCGGGCCCGGGATCGATCTGGGAGCACACCGCCTCCATCCGGTCGACCGGGACCGCCAGGATCACGAGCTCGGCTCCATCCACCGCCTCCGAGGCGCTCGAGGCGGCGCGCTCGATGGCGCCTCGTTGCAGCGCGGCCCGGGCCGCGACGTAGTCGTCGTCGTGGCCCACGACCTCGGCGCCGGAGGCGCGCAGCGCCAGACCTATCGAACCTCCGATCAGTCCGGTGCCGATGATGGCGACCTTTCCGTCCAACCCTCCACCTCCCCTTGACCCTTAGAAGCCTACTCCGGCAGGTCGGTGCGGAGCTGACGAGCGGCACCGAGATAGACGTGGCGGAGCTGGGTGCGAGGCCTCGTCGTGTAGAGGTGCATGAGCACCCGGATGCACCTCTCCACCGCGCCCTCGACCGGGATCTCGGTCGCGCACAGCAGGGGGACGTCCGGGATGCCGAGCTCGCGCGCGGCGGCGGCCGGGAACTCGGACCGGAGGTCGGCCGTCACGGTGAAGATGACGCTCACCAGGTCCTCGCGGTCGACGGCGTTGCGCTCGAACATCGCCTCGAGCAACTCTCGCGTCCCCGCGACGATGGCGCCGGCATCGTCCTCGACGACCGTCGTCGCTCCCCTGAGGGCCCGCAGGGTGGGGCCCCCATCCACTGTCGACATGTCTCCTGGTCTCCTTATCGATCTCGCGCCCGCGCCCAGCTCAGACGCCTCGACGGGGCTCCGAGGCGAAGTGGATCTGTCTATCCGTCCACTTGTCTACAGGTCGACGGACTTGTACAGCGAACGGACCTCGGCCGGAGCCAGGCGACGCGCCGTTCCCGGCTTGAGCCGGCCCAGCATAAGAGGGCCGATGGATACCCTGACGAGACGCGTGACCCGGCCGCCGACCGCCTCGATCATCCGGCGGACCTGGCGGTTGCGCCCCTCGGTGATCGTGACCTCGATCAGGGCCGCTCCCGGCCTCCGGTCGACGAGCCGGACGGAGACGGGTTTGGCCGGCCCGTCCTCGAGCCGTACCCCCCTCGCCAGTCGCCGCAGGGCCGGTTCGGTCAGGCCGCCCCCGACCTCGACCAGGTAGGTCTTGGGCGCCGCGTGGCTGGGGTGGGTGAGGCGATGGGTGAGCTCGCCGTCGTTGGTCACGATGACGGCGCCCTCGCTGTCGACGTCCAAGCGGCCGACCGGCCAGACCCGCGTCGGCGCGTCGATCAGGTCCACCACCGTCGTCCGCCCCTCGGGGTCCGAGGCGGTGCTGACCACCCCGCGGGGCTTGTTCAGCAGGTACCACACGAGGTCGGCGCGCAGCGGCACGCGCGAACCGTCAACCTCGACTTCATCCTTGGCCGGATCGATCCTCTGACCCAGGCGGGCGGGCTCGCCGTTCACGCGTATCCGCCCCCCGACGATCATCTCCTCGACCGCCCGGCGGGATGCCAGGCCGGCGTGGGCGAGCACCTTCTGCAGCCGTTCCTCCACCGGTCAGACGTTCGGGGACAGCTTGGCCTCCATGTCCTCGACCGCCTCGGCGTCGGGCATGAACTCCGTCAGCGGGGGCAGCTCGTCGACGCCGCGCAGCCCCATGCGCTCCAGGAACTCGGCGGAGACGGAGAACAGGACCGGACTGCCGGGCCCGGACCCCACCCCGGTCTCGGTGACGAGGTTTCGTTGCTGAAGGGTCCGCACGACGCCGTCGCTGTCCACGCCCCGGATGGCGGCTATCTCGGCCCGCGAGATGGGCTGGCGGTAGGCGATGATGGCCAGGACCTCGAGGGCGGCTCCCGTCAGACGGGCGTGTGTGTGCCGCAGCGCGAAGCGCTCCAGCCACGGGGCACAGTCCGGGGACGTGTACAGACGCCAGCCTCCGCCCACCTCCCGGAGCACGAATCCCCGGCCCTCCGCCTCGTACGAGGCCGTGAGCTCGGCCAGGAGGCCTTCCACGTCCCGGCGCGGGCGCTCGAGCACCTCCCCGATCAGGGCCGCCGGCAGCGGCTCGTCGGCGAGAAGCAGGATCGCCTCCACGATCTTGCGGTCCGCCGGCTGCGCGTCACTCATGGGTTCACCTCCGCCCGAACCGCGTACTCGTCGGCATCCATGACCACCTCGGTCGCGTCGACCTCGCCGGTCCACGCCGCCCGGATGTCGCCGAATCGATCCGCCTGGTCGAGCTCGATGGCGCCCGCCTTGTAGAGCTCGAGCAGCGCCAGGAAGCGCACCACCACATGGATACGGCCCCGGGCGCCGGAACAGATCTGCTCGAACGTAAGGGTCGATCCATGCTTGAGAGTTTCGCACAGCTCGACGATCGTTTGCCGTACCGAGACCACGACCGGGGCCACGTGCGAGGTATCGAGCACCGGCGCGGGCCCCGGCGCGAGCGCAAGGGCGGCCGCCGCCGACAGCCGACCTATCTCCAGCCCGGCGAGCAGATCCGGCGCGAGCCCCTGGAACCGAGGCTCGAGCCCCCCCATGCGACCGTGGAAGGAGCGCCCGGCCTCCAGCCCCCGCCACAGCCACTGCCCCGCCGCACGGTACGTGGACGTCTCCACGAGGCGCGCCAGGAGCAGATCCCGCTCCTCCAGGAGACTCCGGTCGCCGTCCTCGCTCGCCCTGCGGGGAAGAAGGCGGGCCGATTTCAGCTCCAGGAGAGTCGCCGCCACGATCAGGAAGCCGGTCGCGGAGTCGAGGTCCAGGTCCCGGGCCTCGATCGCCCGGATGAACTCGTCCGTCATCGTCGCGAGCGACACGTCGTAGATGTCCACCCGCTGCCGCGTGATCAGGTGA